>CAYJOF010000178.1:0-3480 GCA_964371765.1 uncultured Rikenellaceae bacterium | reverse complement strand
TCCTATCTGTTGTTGGCCTAAAGCATTTCAACGAGAGTGACTTTGCTGCTCCCATTCAAGAGATAGTAAGAGAGAAGAACCTTAACCCTTCGGCCTTTTTCTATTCCGATGAGATGGTGGTAGATTCAATAGAGGTCGATGTAACCCTTCGATAAAACGGACAAAACATAACAACAACTATTATAACAGGAGGGGGAGAATCTTTTGATTCTCCCCCCTCCATCTATTTATCTAGCTTGAGTTACTATTAACCAATAGCCACACTTATCATAAACACTACGGCTAGACCTAGAATCGCATAAAGCTCTGGGAATACCACCAAGATAAGAGTATTGGTAAACACATCATAACCATTACCAATAGCAGTGATACCATTAGCACAAACACCACTCTGCTTCCATGCCGAGAACAGACCTAAAAGACCCATTGCAAGACCACCTGCAAAGACTGCTGCAGCTTGTAGAGGAGTGATTGCCTCTGTTAGGATTGGGCTAAAGATGAAATAGCCTGCAAAACCATAAAGACCTTGAGTACTAGGCATCGCACAAAGAGCGATGAAGTTACCGAAAGCTGCCTTGTTTTTCTTTAGGGCACCAACAGCAGAGTTACCTACGATAGTAACACCATAAACACTTCCGACACCTGATAGGATAAGCATTAGAGCTATACCTAAATAAGCTAACAAAATTGGACTCATAAAATTTGATTTTTTAATTATTAATTATTATTATTTTCACGTTTTCTGAATGGCGTGTAGGGCTTACCACCCCCGCCAAAGCTTACGTTCTTGTAGAACTCAACAAAAGTAAGACGAAGAGGATGCACAAAGGCACCAATGAAGCTGATAAAGATATTGAGGACGTGTCCTAAAAGCAGAATAAGAATCATTATTACATACTTTAGTACTGGCACATCGCCACTCATACCAACTGCCAAGTCGTTAAAGACTCCTGCAATAACACCTCCCGTAAGACCTAGAGCGAAAAGTCGCAGATACGACAGCACATCACCCAAGAGTCCTACGCCATTTTCATAAAGACTCCAAATTCCCATACCAAAATTGGCAAAGATACTCGCCTTTGGATTTTGAAAGAATAGCATCATTATAAACGACACTGCCATTGTTATGTAGTATGCCACAGAGTTTAGGGTATAGAACTCTATTCCAATTGCTGGTAGTGCAGCAGCGCATATAGTAGCTACAATTGTGATAAACCAACCCAACGAGGCTAGCCCATACACCACTCCAAACCTTTTCATACGAACAATCACCTTGATTATCACCGCATAAAGAATATGTACAACTCCAATTGCCATAGAGATATAGAACATATCGTTTGTAGGGATAAACAACTCTTTGACTGGTTCAAAAAGCGGCATTTGCGCCATCTCCAAACCAAAGAACACACCCGTAATAGAACCTGTAATCATTGTAGCGATACCACAGTACATTGCAAAATCTATAATCGACTGCATCGACTTATCTCTTACTTTCTTGCTAGCAATAAGTGCAGAGATAAACAGAATAAATCCATAACCATTGTCTCCAATACAAATACCTACAAAAAATAGGAAGAATGGAGCGAGGAAAGGGGTCATATCTGTCTCGTAGTACTTAGGCAGTGAGTACATATTTGTAATAAACTCACAGGATCTTGTAAATCTATTGTTCTTCAGCAGCACTGGTGGCTCATCCTCCATTGCTGGCTCCTCTTTAAAGACTACAACACTTTCGAGTTTGTCGAGCTGCACATCAAGTTCCTCACTCCTATCCTTTGGTGCCCAACCCTCGATCATCACAAGCGAGTTGTCTGCTACAATCTCGTTACTTGTTTTGATTTGGTCATAGTGCAACTCCTCGCTTAGTCGTTCGATCTGGTCGCTTATACGAGGACCATTGAGTGCAAGAGAATAGAGTTGCATCTTCAATTGCTCTAAGTCATTGTTTTGTTGTTCCAGTTGACCAGACAAATCCTTGTAACTAAGTGTTGGGCACTCCAACTCTTTAGCGTTTGCAAGTGAATCTATCGGCTCGTCTGCTGACTGCTCAAAGAGTATAAAATAGACAAGTCCTGCCTGACGGCTCACCTCGCCTGCTGCATAGAGAGATGTAAATTCTTCTGTGTAGTATTTCTGAGGGATTGAGAAAAATCTAAGATTAATACCCTGCGTCTGAAGACGAGAGAAATCCTCAACAGAGAATTCTCCCCATACAATAGCATCTTTTACTCTTTGTGAGAGTTGTGCTACGGCATCTTGTGCACGCTGAATTTTCGTCTGAAGAGCATCAAACTCTTCGATGATTCTCTCAGGCGAACAATCAGCCACCTCCACGCTATGGGCGTAGATTGCATAGGAAGACAATACGTTATCGATCTTTGCAAGGAAACCCTTTAGGGATTTGATATCGGCAATAATCTTCTCTTCGTTCTGCGAAGGGTTGTACTGGTTAATAGTAACATCAACCACTCCAAATTCCCTAAGGGATTGGAGGAACTTTTCGTGCTCGGAGCGGAGCGACAAAAAGGAGTATTTCATCATTGGTGTTATCATTTTTTGCTCTCCTTCTCTTTTTGTTGTCTAGTCTTAACTATTTTTTGAGAGGCTTTCGAGAGATTCTCTTCATCCTCCATATAGCGTTTTATCTTTAGGATTGCCTCTTGGTAGCCCGGTATCTGCACCTTTTCGTAAAGGTTCACCTTTTGAGTGGTCTTCTTTCGTGCATTCTCTAAAACTTCAAGTTTGCTGTGTGCTAACTGTAAATTCAAGCCCGCCTTAGAGATGCCTTTCAGCAGCTCTATACCATCCGAGTACCACATTGGCGTGTTGAACAGATTGTAGGATTTCTCTTCGAAAATGATCTCTTCGATATGAGCCAATCGCACTCCTGCAATCTTTGTGTAGTCCAAAACCACATCTGCAACCCTCAATAACTCGCTATCAAACTCTCCCCAAAGAGCTACCATATAGTCGTAGGTTGATAGTAGCGTTTTCATACTACTCTCAAGCTGCTCGACAGCACTCTTTGCTTTACGCACCTCTAAACGTAGGGCAGCCTCCTTACTTTTTATGGTAGGTAGGGCACGTAGGCGCACCTTTAGCTGCTTATCCATCTCGTTTAGAGAGGTTTTGTTATATTGAAACTTAATAGCCATTATCGCAATTTTTAGGTTCTACTTCTTCGGCCAGTACTTCTGTACTAACTCATCCTTAATCGCTACCTCTGCCTTATCGAAGAACTCTGCAAACAGTTCCCACGCAATATTCAACATCTGCTCAACCTCGATATTTACATCAATCGAAAGTAGTTTGTTTGAGTATTGAAGGGCAAAATCGAGAGAACGTTGATCGTAATCAGACAAGTCAAAACCATTCTCCTGCTTAGTCTTAGCATTTGCTGCATCGGCAAACAGACGAACTGCGGCGTTCATCACCTGTGGATGATCCTCACGTGTTTTCTTACCGATAACTAGTTGTTTT
>CAYJOF010000177.1:0-3480 GCA_964371765.1 uncultured Rikenellaceae bacterium | reverse complement strand
GCTATCTCGAAATTAATCTCGAGACATCCTCATTTGTGAGAAATATGTATCAAATTGTATTTGATATAATCTCCTCTAATTTTCAGACTAAAAATTTACTCTTCTTGAGATTCTCCAGAATATTCATAATTACGAATATTCCCTGCATAATATTGGTCGTAGGCAGCCATATCAATCAAACCGTGTCCAGATAGATTGAATAAAATAACCTTAGAGTCTCCACTTTGAGTGCATTTGTTTGCCTCTTGGATTGCTGCTGCAATAGCGTGACAAGATTCTGGTGCTGGCACAATTCCTTCACTCTGCGCAAACAACTCCCCAGCAGCAAAGCTATCGAGTTGGTTAATTGCAACTGCCTCCATAAACCCATCTTTAAGCAGCTGAGAGGCTATGACACCTGCACCATGATAGCGCAAGCCTCCAGCGTGGATGTTTGGTGGCGTAAAGTCGCTACCTAGCGAGAACATCGGAAGAAGCGGTGTGTAGCCTGCACTATCTCCAAAGTCATAGGTAAATTTTCCTTTTGTCAATTTAGGACAAGATGCAGGTTCGGCAGCAACAAAGCGAGTGTTTTTACCTTTAATGAAATTATTTCTCAGGAAAGGGAAGGCTATACCTCCAAAGTTTGAACCACCACCAAAACACCCAATCACCACATCTGGATACTCTCCAGCAAGCTCCATCTGCTTCACCGCCTCTAGTCCTATCACCGTCTGGTGAAGAGTTACGTGGTTAAGCACTGAACCGAGCGTATATTTGCAGTTTGGAGTGTTCTGTGCTAGCTCAACAGCCTCCGATATAGCAATACCCAACGAACCTTGACAATGTACATCATCAGTCAATATCTTACGACCTGCTTTGGTAGACATCGATGGAGATGGAATAACCTGTGCACCAAAGGTTTGCATAATTGAACGTCGGTATGGCTTCTGCTCATAACTCACCTTTACCATATAGACTGCCAAGTCGAGTTCAAAAACCTTTGCAGCATAGGACAACGCAGCGCCCCACTGCCCTGCTCCCGTTTCGGTGGTAATATTGGTAACTCCTTCTTGTTTGCAGTAGTAGGCTTGAGCAATGGCCGAGTTTATCTTGTGAGAGCCTATTGGGCTAACACTTTCGTTCTTGAAGTAGATGTGCGCAGGAGTTCCTAAGGCCTTCTCTAGTTCATACGCACGCACCAATGGTGTGCAGCGATAGTTCTTATACTGCTCTCTTACTTGGGCTGGTATATCGATAAAACTATCCGTCATATTCATCTCTTGTCGAGCCAATTCTTTGGCAAATAAGGGGTACAAATCTTCCTCTCTAAGTGGCTCTTTAGTAGCAGGATTTAGAGGTGATAGGGGTTTATTTGGCATATCTGCCACTATATTATACCATTGTCTTGGTATCTCGCTCTCTGGCAAGATATAACGTTTAACTCTTTCCATAATTTAATTTGAATTGATTAATTGTTTGAACAAAAAAAGCTGTCCCTCGCGATAGGACAGCCTCAGTTATTTAATAATATAATGATTCTTAAATATAACAACATAGCCAATCGCGCACTGATTCAGAGCGACACCATAGCCAAGAGTTGTTGTAAGATTTAATCATAATAATATTTGCTTTGTTTGTCAAAGGTAGATAAATTTCCTAGAACCACAAATATTAGAGCTAAAAAAACTAAAAAAATCTATATTATTTCGACCAACGCACCACTAAACCAGAATTTAGTTTACTACTATCGCAGTTATCGCATCAAAAAAGCATAAACAACATGTATAAAAAAAGAAGACTAAACATCCCCAACAATTGGATTTGCCGCTAGGCAATGAAAGGTACTCAAAGAGTACCGTAACAAAACTAAGAACATACACCAAAACACCAACAGCAGCGACACAGACGCTGCCGAAGCTCCGTTTATAGGAGGAGCTTCGATTTTTTGTCAACAAAAATTTTAACAGAAATTCCCTTGAACGACAAAACCAAAATTATAGCGCTATATCAAAATACGAGTACAATATCGCCCACATAACAAACCTCGCTCCTTTTCCAATAAGCATAAATATCGCAGAGTAAACAGGTGAGACTCGATAAAATCCCAAACCAATAGCAAATAGGTCACCCACAAAGGGTAACCACGACAAAAATGCTAACCACTTACCATATTTATCGATCTTGCCTTTTTGTTTCTCGAGAGTCTCAGGTTTAAGCCTAAACCACTTCTCTATCCACTCCCACTTACCCAGATAACCCATTCCATAGGAGATCATACCACCTAGCCAATTGCCTAATGTTGCAACAACAACAGTGATTGTAATATCGCCACCAGCTAGTAGCATACCTATCAACAGCACATCGGAACTGAATGGAATAACAGTAGCTGAAAGCATAGCCCCTATAAAAAGTCCAAAATATCCAAAGTCTAAGAGTGCTTCCATTATTTATGTTCCCTGATTAATTTTTCGATTACCAATCTTACTCCTTCTGTAGCGGAGCATTGATACATATGCAGTTCGTTCTTTAGGTGTGGTTTTTCAACCGAAGGGTCGACTACATAGATCGGACAGCTAGAAGGGGCATAGTGCAACAAACCTGCTGCTGGGTAAACCTGCAAAGAGGTTCCCACCACAAGCAGAATATCTGCCTGTGATACTATATTAAGAGCCATATCATACATTGGCACATCCTCCCCAAAGAAAACTATGTGGGGGCGCAACTGCGATCCGCGAGGGCATAACTCCCCAATTTTCATCTCCCATCCATCAACCTCCTTTATAAAGGTTCTATCCACTGAACTTCGACACTTAACAAGCTCACCGTGAAGATGAACTACATTACTACTACCTGCCCTTTCGTGGAGATTGTCCACATTTTGAGTTACGACCACCACATCGAAATACTCTTCTGCCTTTACTATCCAACTGTGAGCCTGGTTTGGCTCTACCTCCAAAAGTTGCTTACGTCGAGCATTATAGAACTCTAGCACTAGCGCAGGATTTTTGCGCCACGCATCAGCAGTACACACCTCCTCTAGACTATGGTTCTCCCACAAGCCATTACTATCTCTAAAAGTAGCCACACCACTCTCTGCGCTAACTCCTGCACCACTAAAAACCACTAATTTTTTCTTGGTCGCCATAATTTTTAATATTTTGTTCTCTGCAAAGATAAAAAATTATATCTTTACAGAGAAAATATTTATTTTAAAATATGAAAACACCAAAAGTAGCCTTAGAGGATAACTATCTGCTACCAGTTGTAGATAAAATTCTGAAGAGAATGGAAAACTATCGAAACACTCTCGATAGCGTATGTCAAGGAGATGTTGTTGAGTTTGCAAACGGCTATAACTACTACGGATTTCAACGAGATGAGTCGCTCAAAGGATGGTGGTTTAGGGAGTGGTTACCTCGAGCTAAGAGAGTCTACATTTTTGGAGATTTCAACAATTGGGATAGAATGGCTACTCCTCTTACAAGGTTGGAGTCGGGG
>CAYJOF010000176.1:0-3499 GCA_964371765.1 uncultured Rikenellaceae bacterium | reverse complement strand
TCCATATGCATTTATATCAAACGCAGAGATTACACCACTATTATAACAACCTATTACATTACCTAGTGTAGTAGCAATAATTCCCGCTGAACAAGTTGTGGAGATCTCCTTTGCAAAAGAAACAGCATTAATGTCACCACTATTATAACAACCTACTACATCAACTCCAGTAGCCGCTATTCCTGATGCCGCTAATATAGGCATTCCCCCAGATGTATCTGAAAACGCTCTAACAGATCCTGTGTTATAACTACCATATACTTTATTTCCCTGAGCTACAACACCTGCCGCGAAAGACCCATTTTCAGATTCAATATCAGCAGAGTTAGAAGAGTTCGTAAGTAAAGAGAATGAAGTGTAATTCGACATAGATCCACATAATCCAGCCACATAGATACAGTTGGTAGTTTTAATGAAGCCTCCCTCAACTGAACAATTATCGATATATGTATCTCTTGCATTACCAACTAGTGCTGTTACTGACAAATAGCCCTCCGCAATAATTTGAGGTGCAATAATTCTTAAGTCCTTAATTATCGCATTTTCAACATATCCAAACAACCCAAAGACATCAGTGCCACCTGTAGAATAAACATTAACATTTAGACCACTTATACTCTTATTATTTCCGAGAAAAGTACCTTGGAAGATACTTGAATAAACACCTATAGGTTCCCACTCTCCTACAATTGTTATATTGTCCTCTAGGGTAACTTCAGCATACATCGCAAGTTCATCGCCACTATTTACTCTATCTCTAAATGTTTTAAGCTCTTCAAAATTTTTGATCGATATTTTTTCGTAACCTTTGGTTACCTTCTCCGTTAGGTCTGAGGTATAACGCATACCCTTTTCAAAAGGTATAGTCACCACCTGTGTGTAAGAGATTCCAGCTGCTCCGTCTGCTCCCTCTACTTCAAATGTTAGAGTACGGTTTTCGCCTGAAGCTGAAATTGGGTTAATAATAATGTTTGAGGTATACACATCATCGCTACTTAGAGCTATATCACTTGCGAAATTCAAGTTATACTCACTATCAAAACCATCTCTAAATATTAGAGATTTTGGCTTAACTCCTGCACCCATTTTAAAACGAATTGTCATAACCGACTTTTCGAGATAAAAAGTCATATTATTATTTTGACTATTCACATAATCAAAATCAGCTCTCATCAAACAAGATTCATCTAATTGAGCAATATTCGAGCTTTGAGTTTGTGTTAGTGTGTCTAATTTCTCACTATCTCTTTCATCGATAGTTGCCGCTAAAGATGAAGGGTAGACAGCCACATATTTGCCATCCTTTAGACTCAAACCTCGAAAAGTTGCCTGTGCGCCGTCAACACTCACTGCCTTCATATCTCCAACCCTAAGTTTTGTGATAGCATCATAGATAGTTATTGCATCATCTTGCGTCCACGAAATTTTAATACCACTTACTCCTTGATCATCAAAAGATAGTTTTGTAGTCTCTTGGAATATTGTTGCAAGCAATCCACCATCCTCTACAGTTGGCACATTTGCATTGTCTTTTTGACACCCCACCGCAACCATCAGCAGAGCAAATAGAAGGAATATTCTCTTCATAAAATTTATTTTCATAGTTCTCATACTTTATAAAATGTATCCTCCGTCTCCAAATCCATTCCCGATTGTACCATCTCCGCCGCTAACTGCGAAACCTTGTTCTAGCTGAACCTCTATAACTTCAATTGCAAGAGGTTGATATTCAGTGTTCTTCATAAAAAAAATAAATTGATTTAAGTTAGGCGACAAAAGTAATACAAATTCCTTTTTTATCAAAGAATAAAAAACAAAACTGTATGAGAAATATGTGTAAGACAGCTTACATAGGATTACCCAACAGCAAACTATTCAAAAAAAGCATCTCGCAGACACTATTCATATCTATCTTCCAATTCAGAAAGGTAGTCACGCACAATATCAATAATCTGCTGCCCATACTGACGAGCTTTAACCTCACCTATGCCAACTACCTGTTTAAGTTCAGGTATGGATGTTGGTAGTTGAGCTTGAATACCTATAATACTTCTGTTTGTTAGGATAGAAAAAAGAGGTTTTGAGGCATCCTCGCTCTCAAGTTTTCTCCAAGCTCGCAGGTTATCATACAACTGCTGATGTTTAATATCTGTTCCCAGTTGCTCTATCTCTTTAGGCCTAGTTACTGGCTTGTTTGTCGTTTTTGATATATCTCCCGCTAATATTTTTACTCTTTGTAAGTGGTACTCCGAGAGATCAAAGGGCTTAGAACACAGTCTAAGGGCTGAATTCTTGAGTGCAAGTTCCTGCACAAACTCTCCAACTTGACGCTTCAATCTACTTTTCACCTCCTTAGCATCAGGAGAAAGTTTCAAAAGTTCCTCAATAATATCGAAATGAGGCTCCAGTTTTTCGATAAAGTAATCAGAAGCTCTGTTTAGTCGCTCCAAAATCACTGGATTAGACTCATAAGAGCTACTCAGCTCTACCATTCGAGAGAGTTGACCAATAAAGTTATCTCCCACTTTTAGGAGCTCAATCTTTGTAGAAGAATGAAGTGTATGAAGTTTTGTACATAGTTGTGGATACTGGCGTAGCAGTTCGCTATTGAGAGTATTAGAGAGCCTCCACAACAATTTTGTAAATTGCTCAAAGCCAAAAATTTCTCTCATCACCTGAAGGTAGTAATTCTTCTTATGAATCTCCAGAGCTACCTCATCGGGTTGATTTGTGCTTACGAATCTGCTGAATCGCTCTACACTACTATCACTCTTCACGGCCGAAGGTTTAATTGGGGAGCTAAGAACCATTCCTTCAAAACTGCGACATCGACTCAAAGCAACATAAACCTGCCCATAGGCAAAGGAGTCTCCTGCATCTATGATTGCTCGCTCAAAACTCAAGCCTTGGCTCTTGTGAATCGTAATTGCCCAAGCACATCTAAGGGGTATTTGAGTAAACGTCCCTTTAACCTTCTCCACTATCTGCCCTGACTCTTTGTCGAGGGTGTAGTCAACATTATTCCAACTTACCGACTCAACAACTATTTGTTTATCGGAGTCGTTTGGCTGAACAACAACAGTTCCACTGCGCAATTCCAACACAGTACCAATCATTCCGTTATAGTATAGTTTCTCAGGGGATGGATCATTCTTCACAAATATAACTTGCGCTGCAAGCTTTAGCTCCAACCTTGAATCTATGGGGTATATACTCTCAGAAAAATCTCCAGAGATGCTAGCATTGTAATATACAGAGTCGCTCTTTATTGCATCCAATTTTGAGCGATTTATCGAGTTTACCTTACTGTTGTATGATGATAGTGTGATATACTCCTGCTGTTGATCGGGCACAAAATCTGGTATATATCTACTATTTAGTTTATCGATCACCTCTTGCGTAAGAGCATTATCTCTCACAGCATTCAGCAGGGATGTAAAATGAGAATCACGCTGACGGAAAATCTCTTGTAGTTCAATTGTGATATAGCTACACTTCG
>CAYJOF010000175.1:0-3511 GCA_964371765.1 uncultured Rikenellaceae bacterium | reverse complement strand
CCTTAATCATCAACATTTAGATAACTCCAGTGGGTTTCTAGGTAAGTATATAAGTTTGTCCCACTAAAAACTACATCAATGACTAGTCTATCATAAGCATAGGAGTCTGTAGCGGGGCCAAAAATTCCACCAAGGTCGTACTCCATAAAACAGTATCTCAACGTAGCACTCAGTGCAACATTGTAGAGCAAAATGAGCACAAACATAAGAGATGTATTTACTTTTGAGTACATATACACCGACAAAGGATACATAACTGCAACTAGCAAATGTAGTACATAGATGTATGTTGGCACATCATCCGAAATTCCAATCGCTGCAAATGCCACTGCAAACAGAAAAAACACAACTGTTGCAATTTTGTTACTAATTATTGTAGCCAATCTAGTCATTATACTCCTCTACTAATTTTTTGCAAATATTTTTTCACAGACAAAAGCCAATTATATATCCTTAATCTTCCCTCGACTGCTTGCCTTAGTGCAAATCTATTTAGGGAATGCATTCTTTGGCACAATGAGATGTAATTATCTGATTCTGGGAATATCTTAGCTATTTCCTTTTGCATATCAGACCCTCTTGAGATAATCAATAAAGAGTGCTTCTGAATTATTTTCGTACTCATCAAAGCTGCACCAAGCTCGCTCTCCAAACCTCTATTTATAATAAATTTCTCAACTTCATCAACTTTTTGAATTATGTTTTTGATAGTTTTATCGTCTGGTGTATTTGAAATAGAATTTGAATTAGTCATATAATTATAGAGAGGCTTAGGCACATAACACACGGTTTTAGCATAGCTGAAAATTTTTACAGACATAAGATAATCCTCTCCATTGTTGAGTTTCGGTATAAAGTGAATATTGTTCTTCGTTATTATTTCTCTTCTTATTAGTTTAATCCACAAGCCAGAAGACAAGTAAGATTCCAACAATAACTTAATACAATCTACACCATTATCTGCAACACTATTTTGAACATGCTTACTTTTACGCGGATATATCTTCGTGTAATCACAAACAACAACATCTGCATCGTTCTGCTTCGCCTCTTTGTACATATCCTCAAGCAAAGTCGGTTCACACCAGTCATCGCTGTCACATTGGTAGATGTAATCTCCTATCGCTGCATCTAAGCCAGTCTGGCGAGCAACTGCTAATCCTCGATTTACTTCGTGATTGATAAGCTTTATATCCAAATTAGGATGCTCTGCTATGACTCGTTGAGCTATCACGATGGAGTTGTCTTTGGTGCAGTCATTTACAAGAATAAACTCTACCCCGTCTGTTTTTGTTTGAGTGAACAGCGAACGCAGCGATTTCTCAATAAATTTTTCAACGCCATAAATTGGCACTATAACTGATATATCCATTTTCTAATATTCTTTATTTTCTCTCTTTCAAATTAAAGCTACCTTTCAAAAAACTCTGTGATTTAGCTCTTAGATTTTTAAGGTTTGAATTAACTGGGGCATAATCAATCGGCAAAAATTTTGGAGACGAAGACTCCGAAATATAGCGAGAATCTAACGCTAGACTTGATAAGAGGGATTTCATTCTTACTTGAGCTCCCTGGTGAAGCGATTCAACTTGCACCGTATAAAATGGGCGGTTAAAGACTATGGAAAATACTGTTCCGTGAAAAGATGATGTCACTATACACTCTGCATGCTTAAAATATCTAACAAAATCCTGAGCAGATGCAGTTTGTTTTTTACCTTTCATACTCTTCCACGTTGGATGAGGCACAAGCGTAATCACTTTAGCACCAATTTCTTTAGCTATTGAGTTTGCAATTCGGCTAATATTAGGACTATTCTTAACATAATAAACAAGTACATATTTCTCAGAAAATGGACGTGTTAAATTCCAATTCTCCCACAAGGAAGGCTCGACTAGCAATACAGGATCTAACGCTACATTAATCTTGCGGTCTGTCAAAGGCTGAAGCAACTCTTGCGTTTGTGTTTCACGTACACTTATAGCATCAAAATTGCTTAGATATTTTGCTATTTGTTTTTTATCCTCTATCGATATATCAGAACTACAAAGGCTCGGTGCATAGCTAATCTTTAAGCTATTATCATCTTTTATATCTAACCAATATAATGGATCAAGACGCCTTGTAATCATGGTATTCCAAATCTGATCGCTACCTACGATATAGGCATCATAACCAGATATGTCATCTACGCTATTAACCACTGCATCACTAACGTTTAGATTCTCAGAGATAAACCTTTTAAAGGCATTGTATCGCTGAATTCTCCAGAATATAATATGTAAACAATAGGCAGAACGTCTAAGCATACGTATAAGATTTTTCTCTTCTCGTAATACGGGGAGAATTCTGTAACCTCTTAATAAATATTCCGGCTCGTATTTTATAAATTCAACCTCGTGCCCTAAAGATTTCAAGTACTCTTGCAAGGCATAAGCCTGTAATACAGCTCCATAATTATGAGCGCAGTGAAATGTTAGTAGTCCTATTTTCATATCGACATTACTCTCCTTACTAGTTTTATTGCTCTTAAAATTAATGCTTTTATGCGATACCAGCAACTCATATTCCCATATTTTTTACACGCATATATAATTCCATATTTAAGATAGGCCTTTTCGAAATCATCTCGCTTTGGATGTATGTGTGTTGGATGCTGAAGATTTGGTTGTAGACACGATTTAGTGTCTGTTTCGATATAATTGAGTTGGTATTTTATAGTCTCGAACAACTTTTGCCCTTTACTACTGTTAATGAGAACTAAAGATACGCCTTTATTATCAGAATTAAATTCTGGATCGACCTTTTGCCAACCCCAAAAATCTGCAATAGTTATATCAGATGGTCTCTGAAGATTGGTATAATGACACACACCACAAGAGCGACGGAACATAATATGTTGGTAAAAGGTGTGTTTAAATGTGTGTGAGTATGAGTCACCAAACTTAAATGATTCCTTATGAGCTGACCACCCTAATTTTGACTTATCTCTAAAATTTACCTCTGTGACCCTCTTGCCTACACTTTTCTCTACAAATGCAAGGTAGTCTCTCCAGTAATAGGGACTTGGCACACCGTGACAAACTATATCACATACGTAGAGTTTACTTGTGTCACATCTCTTTGTCTTTAAATAGGAGTTTAAGCCTGCCGTCTGACATGGTGTACCCGTAAATAAAACATATAGACCATTTTCTAGATCGTCTTTAACTTGAGTTAAGCAGTCATTTAAATCACTCTGTACATATTTACTTCCTTTAAATTCATTGCGAGAGGCTTTTGTAGTGACTCTTTTATGCACCACACGGAAATGATCAGCATACCCAACCCCGTAAACCGCTCCTCCTCTGTCTATAACCCAATCTGACATTGCAATAAACATTGCACCACTTCTACTAGTTTCAACCTCCTTAATATCCTTGTGACGAACAGCATAAACTTTAGGAGTATCTAGATTATTAGATTTGTCGTAGTTCGGGTTGAAATCACAAACTTTTACACACAATCCACA
>CAYJOF010000174.1:1317-3533 GCA_964371765.1 uncultured Rikenellaceae bacterium | reverse complement strand
TACATATACATAGTATTTATTAGTTATTTTGATAATTCATAAATAGAAATCAAGAAATAACTATTCAAAGAAGAAGCAAAATAAGAATAAAATGCCTTAACAAAAGACAGTGGAATTGTTATATTTAACACAAAGACAGCAAAAAAAGGCGAAGTACAATAGTATTTGTCTCATTTGATAAGCAGATTAATACATATGGTTATTTTTTGAATATTAACTTACCCATACCTTTGCACCGTCAAATTAAAGTATAGAGAACTGACATAAAGTCAGCCCCTATTTAGCAGTAAAATCAACCAATTTTCAAAAATCAAAGTGAAACTTGGGAGGAACAAAAAATTTAAATACCGTAAAAACATGTATTTAGTGTATTACGAAAATTTTAGAAGAAAATGATGATACGTTTTATAAATATTAGATCAGTGCTTATAGTGTTAGCTATAATGCTTTCACTATTGGGTGCTACCAAAAATGTATCTGCCCAAGAGTATAAAATACTAAGGGACACCACACAACAAGAGGTGGTGACAATTGACGAGGTAAAGGAAGATAAGAGCGGAAACATTAAGCTACACTTTAGAATCAACAGTTACTTCTTTGAGCCAGATTTTTCGAACAACGCATACGAACTACAGAGAATAGATAGCATAATGCAAAACGAAGATTTGCTATTTGGCTTGGATTCGGTAGTAATACGTGCAACAGCATCACTAGATGGTTTGGAGACAAACAATGCAACACTAGCAGCAAACCGCGCAAAGACAGTAAAAAGAATACTGTCTACACGTTACGAAGATATAGATTCAGCAATGATAAGAACACACTCTATTGCTGAGGATTGGAATGAGTTTAGAGAGATGGTTGTAGCAGATCTTAAGATTCCTTACAGAGCTGAGGTGCTAAGAATTATTGACGACAATCGTAGAACTTTAGACGCAAAGGAGTGGCTGCTAAGAACGATGTACAAACGTGCAACATGGAACTACCTTGCAAAGAACATTTTTCCAAGATTACGATATGGCGCATCGGTTGTACTATATTATAATATAAACAAGATTGAATCTAGAAGATTGGAAGATGTTGTAACAATAGATTCTGTTTTGATTGAAGAGCCCGTTAAGGTTAGTCCTCCTGCGATTGCACCAAGAATAGTGGAGTTCAAGAAAAAGCCTCTTTTCGCAATTAAAACAAACTTGCTATACGATGCTGTTTCTGTTCTTAATATAGAGTTAGAGGTTCCTATCGGAGAGCGTTGGTCGGTAGCAGGAGAGTGGACTTTCCCTTGGTGGGATATTGACAACTCGCAATCTAACAGCAAGAGAATCTTCCTTCAGACTGTAAACGGCACACTTGAAACAAAGTATTGGTTAGGAGACCGCACAAAGAGGGACGTACTAACAGGATGGTTTCTGGGACTGTATGGTGGAGGTGGAAAATATGACTTCGAGAACAAATACGAAGGCTATCAGGGAGAATTCTGGCATGCAGGTATTAGTGGTGGTTATGCCCACAAGCTAAACAAAAAAGGAAGCCTTAGAATGGAGTATGCACTTGGACTAGGATATATGTATTCGGATTACAGATATTACGAGGATCACTTTGGACACGACGGTTTATGGCATCCAATTCGTCAATCAATCGGAAAGTTTAATTGGGTTGGCCCAACAAGATTAGAAGTTTCACTAGTTTGGTTCCTAGGTTACAGAACCATCAAAAAAACAAGATAGAACAATGAGAAATAGTTTAATAAAATTCAGTTTAGCGATACTAGCTGTCATTACAATAGCTGCGTGTCACCGCAAACCACTAGAGCTTTACGACGATGGATCGGTTGTTCCTATTTCAGTTGATTGGCAGCTCACAGGACTAGATCCTAAAAACGTAACGGTAATGTTTTTCGATGCAGCAACGGGAGATCTAAGCTACGAACACAAATTCCAAAACAATGATAAAGAGGTTCAGTCATACGCATTCGTTCCAGCAGGTAATTACGATGTAATGATATTTAATGAATTAAAGGATCAGATTGACTATATAGATGTTACAGATTTTGAGAACGTAAACACTTTGCAGTTTATAACAGATGCAAGTTCAAGTAATATTGACAGAGAACCCACAGCTAGCTACATATCTCAACCAAGCGAAATTGGCGTTAAGTATATCAAGAATGTAGAGGTTGCTGAAGATTACAACAGATACTACAACATTGGCAAGGG
>CAYJOF010000174.1:0-1307 GCA_964371765.1 uncultured Rikenellaceae bacterium | reverse complement strand
TACCAAACGACACTTTGTGGGCAAGTAAACAACTACTCGATGTAGTTACAGAACCAAAGGTATATGAGCTAAAGGTTACACTTCATATGAAGGATATGTTCAATGCAAGAACACCTCTGCTAGTTGACCTACACAATATCGCTAGTGGTTACATAGCAAGTAGTGATACTAACACTAAGGTTGCCACATCTACGCAATTCTTTATGGGAAATCCAACTTTTTATCCTGGCTCAGAGTCCGACGGAACAGTGACTGAAACCATCAGACTATGGGGAGCACTAGAGGATAGATTTAGTACGGATGCACAACCTAAGGATAAGCCTATCACTATCGATATACTGATTCAACTACTAGATGGAACTTTCGCATCGTACGAAGCAGATATAACAGATAAGATAAAGTATCTAGGAGACAGAAAGATGGAGGTTGAGCTGTTTATGGAGACTGCCATACCTGAAACAGAACCCGAAGAAGAGGGTGGAGAATCTGGGATGAGTAGTGAGCTCGAAAAATGGGGTCAGATTCATATTACAATTCCACTAGGATAGAAAAATAGATTTATAAGACACAAAAAAATACACTTAAAAAATTAAACTTAAGATGAGAAAAATGTTAATGATGGCTGCAGTATTAGTAGCAGCTATGAGTTGTTCAAAGTCAGAGAATTTGCTGACAAATGGGCAGAAAACATCAGAAAATGAGATTAAGCTTAACTCTGTAAACAATAGAGTTGGTACAAAAGTTGCAAACGATCAAGAAGACAACTACGCATTCTGGGCAGGAATTCTTGACCCTAATAACCTAAATGCAACACCAAAACGATATTTTATGGATGAGGTGAGCCCAAACGATCAATTCCTTTACACTGATCACCCAGAAGGAACAGTTCACGAGTGGCCAGCTGAGAATGTAGTGCTTGCTATGCTTGCATGGGCACCATCGTCTGTAGCACTAGTAGATGCTACAGGAGAAATTGATGTTACGTCTACCTATACTGTTCCTGCAACAGCCGATGAAGATTTCACAATTGCTGAAGTAGAACCTGGAACTAGAGCAGATTTCCCAGGTGGGGTGATTAACTTGGAGTTTTATCATTATCTTTCAAGAATTTCAGTTACGGTTTCTCTTGACGAGGGCCTAGTAGCTAATGGATACTCTATTGATGAGAATGTGGCACACACGCTTCTTTTCTCTCCGTTTTTTAACAATACGACAATTTATGGCGGTGGTAATACTCCATCGTTTGTCAACAATACTGGCGATGCAACAGCAACACGTCCTACATATACTAACAGAAACGACTACTA
>CAYJOF010000173.1:0-3534 GCA_964371765.1 uncultured Rikenellaceae bacterium | reverse complement strand
AACTAGATTAACGTAACCCAAGCGTTCCATAACTCTCCAGTGAGTAACAGCATGTTTACCAAACTCACTATCTGGAGGGAATACCTCCATCTTCAAACGATTTTTGAGACTTCTGCCCACATTGCCGATAACTGTTCCACTCTCCTCCTCAAAATTTCCCCACACAAGGGCTACATATTTACGCTGGATGGTGTGATGGAAGAATTGTTTTGCAAGGAATGCGTGCGAAAACTCATTTTTTGCAATAACAAGTAGTCCAGAGGTATTCTTGTCGATACGATGAACCAACCCTGCTCTTAAGTCGCCATTCTGAAATAGTGGCATATCTTTAAGATAGTAGGTAAGTGCGTTCATCAGCGTGCCTGTATAATTTCCGTGCCCCGGGTGAACTACCATTCCTGCCTCTTTATTAATAATCATCAGATCATCATCTTCGTAGATAATATTCACAGGTATATTCTCTGGAATTATCTCAATATCACGAGGAGGGAAAGGAAGCACAACAGAGACCTTATCAAGCGGCTTGATTTTGTAATTAGACTTGACTGGTTTGCCATTCACATATATCGTTCCTGCCTCAGCAGCTGTCTGTATACGACTTCTGGAGATGTTTTCCATACGGTTACACAAGAATTTATCTATTCTTATAACCGCTTGTCCTTTATCCACCTCATAGGCAAAATGTTCGAAAAGTTCCTCACTTTGCTCCTGCTCGTCTTCTAGCTCAATCTCTAGCGAAGGGTCGATGATTTGATCAATATCGTTATTCATTAAGTTTAATATCATTAGTGTAGTTAATATCCTTTATGTAGGCATTCTTCTCAATTTGTAGCATATCTATTCGGTTGAGATAGTAAACCGAATCTTCTGGAGCAACAATTCCGTGTACGCTCTCGATATGATTCTTCCCATCCTCAAGTTGCAGGATGCGAAGAGTGTCACGATAACCTGCCATAAGTTGCTCGATAGCCTTTATCTGTCTGTCTCTCTTTTGGAGTTTCTCTTTTGTTTGAGCTACTTGCTCGTGATCAAGTGTAGCCCAAATTATAATTTCTTCTCCTAGCAAAATTTCATTGTATGATAATGGTTGTTGAGAGTAAATCAGTGCTTGGTTCATTGTGGCTACCTCAATATCATTATTCAACTCGACCATTTTAAGGTTAAATCCGCTCTCCCAAATCTTACTCTTTGCTTCGTTGATGGTAAGCCCCGTCAAATCTGGCACCATCTCCTTCATTGTTGTGTCGGCAAGCCCAACAACCAGCTCAACGGATTGACCTACATTGATCATCACTCCATCATCGGCATTGACTACCTGATCACCATATCGCTGGGCGATTACGTTATTGGTCGCTATATCCTGCTGATATGTGATTTTTGAAATCTCTAAACCTGCCGAGATAAGTCTGTTCTTTGCCTGACGAAGGGAGTATCCTGCCACATAAGGCAGGGGAATTTGCTTAGGGTTCATTGTATTAACTGTAAGCAGTATACGCCTATTTTCCTTTATGAAGCTACCCGGTTTAGGGTTTTGTTCCAACACCACTCCTGCTCTTTGAGAAGGAATAAATAGCGAGTCGATAATCTCCAATCTTGAGTTGTATGACTCTGTTGCTTTGGCAGCCTCCTCGAGCGACATTCCACTAAGATTTGGAACAATAAACTTCTGCCCGTGGCGTGTGTATATATCCAAAAAGAAGAATGAAAGTGTTATAATAATAATCACTAATGAGGCAATAATCATTATGTTTCTAACAACATAGTTGCCTGTTATTGTTTTTAAAATTCTGTTCGACATACTTAATCAATTTGTAATCTGCAAATATAGTGATTTTATCTATTAACTCCAACAACACACCTCTAAATAGGATTATAGAAGGTGTCTCGTTCTACTGGTTCAAACCCAGCTTGACGAATCATCTGTTCTAGTTCATCTTGATGTAGAGCATTGTCGTCAACTCCAGCCATAGAGTAGATTTTTGTAGTGTTTTTAACCGTACCATCAACATCGTCAGCACCTGCCAAAAGAGCAAGTTGTGTGGTGCTTTTACCATACATAGGCCAATATGCCTTTATATGAGGAAAATTATCCAAAACTATTCGAGAGATTGCCAAGGTGCGTAAATCTTCGATTACCGAACACTCACCTAGACTCTCCATTGAGTTATTTCGAGATCTGAATTTTAGAGGGATAAAAGATAGAAATCCTGCATATTCATCTTGCAAATCTCTCAGAGCTAAGAGGTGATCATTACGATTTTCAAGGCTCTCTATATGTCCATAGAGCATAGTTGAGTTAGTTTTTATGCCCTGACGGTGGCACTCTCTGTGAAACTCTAACCACTGCTTTGCGTCTGCTTTTTGACTACAAATCTGCCTACGCACCTCGCTATCGAAAATTTCTGCTCCACCACCTGTAATGCTGTCCATTCCAGAAGCTAGTAGTTGTTTGATTCCCTCTTGGTAGCTTATACCCTCTTTGTGGATCATCTCTATGTGTTCAACTGCTGAAAATGCCTTAATCTTTACCTCGTTCGGCAGTAGTGAGCGCACAAGAGATATTATATTTTTGTAGTGTTCAAAAGTATGTTCTCGATTTACTCCACCCACAAGATGAATCTCTGTTATCCCTTTGTGGTAGTGAGATTTGATATGACTCGTTATCTCCTCAGGGCTCATATCCCATCCTCCAGACAGAGAACTATCCTTTCGATATGAACAAAAAATGCAATTAAACTTACATATATTGGTAGGTTCAAGATGGAAGGTTTGGTTATAAAAAACACTCTTACCACTTTTACTAATTTTGATGTTGTATGCTAGGTGCAACAGTTCAAACAAAGGCATCTGGCTATAAAGTGTGATAGCCTCCTGTTTAGTTATTCGTTCGCCCTTTGCGGCTTTGGTTTTGATGTTTTGAATCATTGGTTTGATTTTGATGCAAAGGTAGTCAAAAAGCTACTGGTACGCAATACTATTGACACCTAACAAAAAAACATATATTAATGTTCAAAGAAATTTGCGGCAGAGCTGCCACACATCATTTACAATACAAAAAAATACTATTGCAAAAGATTTTGATAAACTTCCTCTATGGGAATCTGTTCAATAGAGCCTCGAATCAACACACCATAATCAATATACCCGACAGTTGACCGTTCTGCCCATCTTGTTTTATCTGATTTTCGCAGAGGATAGACCACTCTAATGAGGTGAACATCTTGATTATATGGAGTGCTATGATTATTTAGCCTATACAGTGTCATATCTGAGATGGCATTTCTTTTCAAGTATTTAATTCCTAAGAAATATTCTTTCCAATAATCTCCAATTCCATAACCTTTTTTCGTAGTGTATCCTTGGTACGTACTGTTTTTATACTCTTTATCCCAAAGAACTTTACTGTCTGTAAGATAGCCTACAATGGTAATAATATCGCTATGATTATAGATTTCACTTTTTATCAATTTTATAAAAAATGAACTAAAGTTACCCATCGGCTCTTTCATTATATGCCCAAATCCCAACTTAAAG
>CAYJOF010000172.1:0-3539 GCA_964371765.1 uncultured Rikenellaceae bacterium | reverse complement strand
TGTATCTATCAGATATATTAGTGTATTTTTAAGCATCTATTTCTACTATTATGAGTATAGATAGGTGTGCGGTGGTAGAAGATTTGAATTACGCTCCGTGACAATGTTTATACTTCTTACCACTTCCACAAGGACAAGGCTCATTTCTACCAACCCTCTTCTCTACCTTAACTGGAGATGGCTTAGACTGTTCGCTTTGACCTGCTGCTGCAGCCACATCACGACGATTCTCCTGTAACTTATTCATATCTGTAAGCTTTGTTCTTTTAGCTTCAGTGTCTGCAAGTTGACGCTCACTATCCTCGGTGCGTAGAGGAATTCTACCCATTATAAGGAGTGATATAATATCTCTATTGATCTCACTTACAAGCGATGAGAATAGGTTAAATGATTCTAGTTTATAGATCAAAAGTGGGTCTTTCTGCTCGTATGTAGCATTTTGAACAGATTGACGAAGATCATCCATATTTCTTAGGTGCTCCTTCCACTTCTCGTCTATAGTGATTAGGATTGCCATTTTAGAGAACTCTCTAAACACTTCAACACCTTCATTTTCTATTACACGTGCCATATTCACACGCACATTGAATAGTCGTTTTCCATCACTAAATGGAACTGCAACAAACTCCACTGCTCCTGTATGACGCTCATTGATTGATTGTAGAACTGGGAAAGTTTCCTTTGCAATCAAATCACACTTAGCTGCATATCTATTGTAGATGTAGTCTGCAAGTGAATCAGATAGTTCCTCTTGCGACATTTTCTCATATTGCTCATCTGCAAACGGTGATTCAAGAGATAGTTCACGAATCAACTCTAGGTTAAAATCCTCGTGCTTCATACCAGAACAGTTCTGGATAAAGTCGCTTGAAAAGTCTTGGATAATGTTGTTGATATCAATATCTAACATCTCACCATCCATTGCACTGTTACGTCGTGTGTAAATAACCTTACGTTGGGTATTAAGTGCATCATCATACTCTAACAGACGCTTACGAACACCGAAGTTATTCTCCTCCACCTTCTGTTGAGCCTTACCGATAGCATTGTTCAGCACACCTGATTGTAGGGTCTCTCCGGGTTTCATACCCAATCTATCTACAATCTTAATGATTCTGTCAGAACCAAACAGACGCATCAAATCATCTTCAAAAGAGATAAAGAACTGCGATGATCCTGGGTCTCCTTGACGACCAGAACGACCACGAAGCTGTCTATCCATACGTCGTGATTCGTGACGCTCAGTACCTAGGATTGCTAGACCTCCAGCTTGCTTAACCTCGTCCGAAAGTTTGATGTCGGTACCACGACCTGCCATATTTGTTGCAATAGTAACCTGTCCACGCTGTCCTGCCTCCTTAACAACCATAGCCTCGCTCTGGTGCTGTTTTGCATTAAGTACGTTGTGAGGGATATTACGCATTTTCATCATTTTAGATAGTAGCTCAGAGGTCTCAACCGAGGCTGTACCCACTAGCACAGGTCTACCTTGAGAGACTAATTTTTCTACCTCTTCGATAACTGCGGTATACTTCTCGCGTTTGGTTTTGTATAGTGCATCGTCGTTGTCTTTACGTATAACAGGGCGATTAGTAGGGATTACAACTACATCTAGCTCATATATATTCCAAAATTCAGTAGATTCTGTCTCGGCAGTACCTGTCATACCAGATAGCTTATTGTACATTCTAAAGTAATTCTGAAGCGTAATAGTAGCAAATGTTTGAGTAGCTGCCTCGACCTTTACTCCCTCCTTAGCCTCGATTGCTTGGTGAAGTCCATCTGAGTATCTTCTACCCTCCATAATACGTCCAGTCTGCTCGTCGACAATCTTAACTTTATTCTCTAGAACCACATACTCTACATCCTTCTCAAATACTGCATAAGCCTTTAGGAGTTGGTTTACAGTGTGTACTCTCTCGCTCTTAAGGGAGTAGTCTGCAAGTAGAGTATCTTTCTTTTGCTGCTTCTCATCCTCAGATATATCCATCTTAGTGATTGATGCAACCTCACTACCAACCTCTGGTAGTACAAAGAAGTTTGGCTCATTGAAAACCTTAGACATATACTCGTGACCCATAGTTGTAAGGTCGGCAGAGTTTGCCTTCTCGTCAATCACAAACCACAACTGCTCTGTAACTTCGTGCATTCTTTCATTCTTATTGGCAGTGTAGATATTTTCTGTTTTAAGAAGAAGAGCCTTCATACCCGGTTCACTCAAGAATTTGATGAATGGGGTGTATTTTGGTAGTGCTTTATAGACTGTAAATAGTAGCACACCTCCCTCATCTGTATTTCCGTCACCTATCAACTTACGAGCCTGAGCAAGTGTTTGAGTAGCAAAACTCTTCTGCATCTGGAAAAGAGATTTGATAGGAGTGTTGTACTGGTCATACATCTGGTTATCGCCCTTAGGGATAGGACCAGAGATAATAAGAGGAGTACGAGCATCATCAATAAGAACACTATCTACCTCATCGACAATGGCATAATTATGCTCTCGCTGAACTCTCTCACCGATAGATGATGCCATATTATCACGAAGATAATCGAAACCAAATTCATTGTTTGTTCCGTATGTAATATCTGAACGATATGCTGCGTGTCTACCCTCTGAGTGAGGTTGGTGTTTGTCGATACAATCAACACTTAGTCCGTGGAATTGGAATATTGGACCCATCCACTCACTATCACGTTTTGCTAGATAGTCGTTGACAGTCACCACGTGAACACCCTTACGACTTAGTGCATTTAGGAATACTGGTAGGGTTGCCACAAGTGTTTTACCCTCTCCTGTTGCCATCTCTGCAATCTTTCCAGAGTGAAGAACAACACCACCAAACAGCTGGCTGTTGTAGTGTGTCATTGCCCAGTTTATGGTATTTCCACCTGCTGTCCAACTATTAGAGTAAAGTGCTTTTTGATCATCAATAGTCACAAAATCTCTCTTAGCTGCCAGATCTTTATCAAACTGCGAAGCTGTAACCTCTACAATTTGATTTTCAGTAAAACGTCTAGCTGTATCTTTAATTATTGCAAAAGCCTCTGGAAGAATATCGTGGTTTACTTGTTCAATAGTGACTTTAACTCTATTGTTCAACTCTTCGATCTTTGTTGCTATCTTCTCTTTATCAGAGATCAATAATTCTGGATTTTTGAGGTCTGCTTTTAGGTTTGAAATTGTGTTTTCATCCTCTGCAATAGCATCTGCTATCTTTTTCATTAAAGACTGACTACGCTCACGTAGTTGGTCGTTTGATAGTTTTGAAATCTCTGGGTAGATAGCCAAACACTTATCTACCATCGGTCTAACCTCCTTTGCATCTCTATCTGATTTAGAACCAAATATAGATTTTATCACTTTAGACAAAAAGTCTGCCATAGTTCAATTTTTTTGTTCTGTTTTATAATCTATTCTAAACGTAAAATAGTTATATTTATTAAAATAATACTTAAAAACTTCTCCTTGTGTTGATAGTGTGAGTTGAGCTGAGTTAGCTGCCTCTACCCTACCTATAATCTTAGCATCTACACCAAAT
>CAYJOF010000171.1:0-3570 GCA_964371765.1 uncultured Rikenellaceae bacterium | reverse complement strand
ACTCCACGCAGTGATTTGAGGCTAAAACTAATGCACATCTGTCCAATTTTGCCTGACGATAGATTTTGTTGATTAAAAAATCTTTGAGTCGTGATTTTCAAGCTCCATTATCAGTAAAGTACTGTAATGTTTTGCAAAACAGTAGATTACAAGATTAAGTAGAATTTTTGTCGGACAGTACTAATTTTCTTGCACTTCTATTGTGATCAAATCATAAGAGAATAAAAAAAGACTCTCTTGAAACTAATCAAGAGAGTCCTTTTTTTTGATTTAGGCGACTACTCAATCTCTACCAATACATCATCGGTGCTCACTGCATCGCCGATATTGAAGAAGAACCTCTTTACTCGACCAGCATGCTCTGTTGTGATAGAGTTTTCCATCTTCATAGCCTCTAATATAAGGATCGTGTCACCAACGGCAACCGTATCACCTATATTTACCTCGTACTGGAACACCTTACCCGGCATTGGCGATTTGATTACACTTCCAGTGATTGGCTCGTCAGCCACCTCATCTTTTGTCTGGCTTGGAGATGATGTTGCAACTGCCGCAGCAACTCTGTCTTTCTTAACATTTGTCAAATAATCCTTAGCAACCTGAGGGAATAGCTCCAAAAGTAGCTCCTCCTTCTCATTCTCGGCTAGACGAATATCTGTACCTTCAAAATATGGATTTGCTTGTCTTACGTTCTTTGATGTGTCGAAAGGAGTCTCCTCTCTAACCCCGCAAATTTTAAATCTAAACTCTGGATCGATAGCTACTGGAGTTTTGCCATACTCGCCCAATACCATCGCCTTGAATTGGTTAGAGACGTTTGTATACATAGCCTTACCTCGTTTTTTGTCGATAGCGCAGTTTACTGCCTGTGCTCCAACAATTTGACTTGTTGGGGTAACCAAAGGCGGAAGACCAGCCGCAAGGCGAACCTCAGGAATAAGACTCATTGCATCCTCTAAGATATCCTCCGATCCAAGTGCTTTTAGTTGTGCAACCATATTAGTGTACATACCACCAGGGATTTGAGCTCTTTTGACAAGCTCATTTGGTGGTGGGAATCCGAAATAATCCTCAATCTTGCGACACTCCAATATTGTACCATCGTGGTTGTTTGCTTTTGCGTGTTGGATCGCCCTATCAAAAGCAGTGTCGATCTCAGCTGGTAAAGTGTCTGTCACTGGATTGAATGGCTCAGGAAATGATTTAGACGAGTCATACTGTCCCAACTCTTTACGAATTGTTAGCAGCTCGTGGTTGATCTTTGCAACGGCCTCCATATTTACATCGAACTCCAATCCGAGCTTCTTTGCTATCAAATAAACCAGCTCAACAGCAGGAGCACCAGGACCACCAGCAAAGTTCCATATATTAGTATCAACTATATCTGAACCGTTAACAATAGCTGTTAACACTGCCGCAAGTCCATAACCCGGAGTTGAGTGGGTGTGGAAATCGATAGGAATAGATAGATTGTTCTTAAATAGTGTTATCAACTCTGCAATCTTGTCAGGCGGGATCAAACCACTCATATCCTTAATAGTAATCATATCAGCACCCAATGCCTCCATCTGCTTAGCCTTGGACAGGAAATATTCATTAGTGAAGACTGGTTTAGGGCTCTTCTTGCCCATCAACTTCTGAAAAAATGATGGTTGCTCATATACAGGGTCGGTTGTATAACACACAGCGCAATCTGCAATACCCCCATACTGCTTTATATACTTTATTGTTGCTTTAACATTATCGACGTCGTTCAGCGCATCGAAAATTCTCATAATACCTAGTCCTGACTCAATAGAGTTGCGACAAAAACCGTCGATAATATCCTCGCCATAAGGCTGATAACCAAATAAATTTCGACCTCTGGATAGCGCCGTTAGCTTAGAGCTATCTCCCACCACCGCTTTAATCTTTTCTAGTCGATCCCAAGGATTCTCACCCAAGTATCTCATTACTGAATCTGGAATTGCCCCACCCCACACTTCTAGTGCGTAGAAATTCGCATCCTTATAAAAAGGAAGAATTCTGTCGATTTGACTTTGAGTCATTCTTGTCGCGAAAGAGGATTGCTGCCCATCTCTCATTGTCAAGTCTCTAATTAAGAGTTTCCTGCCCATAACTTTTTCTGTTTTTTTTGTTGTTTAATGTTGTTCAAGTTAAATATCTGTTAATAGCTATAATTATGCCTAATTATCAAATATTTTCGGGTCAAATATACACATATTTTCTTCGCTACAAATCTTTTTCGCAACTTTTTTGTAACTTTTTTTTAGAGCGAAAAAGAGGTGTTTTTTTAGATGGAAATTAAAAATATTATTAATATCTTTGTCGGATATTATCTTTTTGAAATGATGAATTGGTTTATTAAATATCGAGTTGAGTTTCCGCTGATTATAAGTGTCATTGCTACTGCTATGTATGCTATCTCAGCACCACTCTTTTTGATATACTCCCCTGAAAGATCACTCCTCTTATCGCTTGTAGTGACTGCTATGGGAGCCTCCTTGTCCTTGTTGCTGGTTCATCCTCAACTATCTCGACAAATTGAACCTCTTGCCCCTTTAAAGCCTTACGCAATCTTTATCTCCGATTTTTCTATCTGGTTTGGATTCGCACTATTCACAGGAGTGTGGTGGTTGTTACCCCTAACTATTGTTCTGTTCCTTGTTAAATACCTCAGAAACATTATTGCTATCTCTAAACTTGACAAGCAGACTACCCTTCCAATGTTGACTAATCGTGTAATGAACACACTACTATTATACACAGTATCGTTAATATATATGTCGGCAATGAAAAGCTACCTTATCCTCGACACATTCTCAGTTCAGAGCTCAGTGGTTATTGTTGTCTTAACTTATATAGCCGTATATATAGTAGCTAGAAATCGTAAATTTAATAGAATGCAAGAGACTAATAATGAGCAAAATACATAATTTTAAATATATAATAGCGGTCATCCTATTACTCTTTGCAGTAAAAGGCTCCGCTCAAAGAAGTATCGCCGAGCAGTTGCGAGAGGGTTACACCCCTATCCTATGGGACTCTATAAGAGTTGAGGTGCTTGATGCTGCTAGTGTTGATTACTATCCTGTACTCTTTGAGAGATACCAGAAAGGAGATACAACCCTAAATCTCCAAAACTACCGTCAACTATACTACGGATTTGTATTTGATAGCAGATACTCCCCTCGCCAAGTGAATGAGCTTGAGGATCAAACCCTCGAATTTATTCATCTTAACGCTGAGATGATGGATAGCACACGAGCAGTTCAGTTAATCGAACTTGCGCAAGGTGCCCTCGTACAAGAACCATTTAATATAGAGATGCTCAATCTGCTGTGTTATGGCTACTCGATCGTTCAAAACAACGAGCAGCTTACACAAAACCTTTATAAACTTAATGGTATTCTCGAATCAATACTATCCTCTGGTACAGGCATCGAGCTAGAGGACCCTTGGGTGGTGTTATATCGTGAAGATATTGCCGATATACTCAGCTTTATGGGTGGTGAGGTGCGCCGAAAGAAGATAATAACTACAAAGGTTTAAAACTATGCTCTAGTAGAA
>CAYJOF010000170.1:2656-3572 GCA_964371765.1 uncultured Rikenellaceae bacterium | reverse complement strand
TATGCTCTCTATGTGTGAAGGTGTGTCGTTGAGCTATGTGAATACCTCCTCAGAGATAGAACAATGCGACATCCTAATTATACCTGGCTCAAAATCTACCATCTCTGATATGCTCTACCTAAAGAGAAGCGGACTAGATGTGGCAATCATAAAGCACCATAAGGGTGATAAACCACTATATGGTATTTGTGGAGGTTACCAAATAATGGGAGAGGTGATAAATGATCCGCAGAATGTTGAGGGCTCGTGTAGTAAATTTTGTGGTTTGGTAATACTTCCTGTTACCACAACTTTAAAAGACGGTAAAACCACACGACAGTGTTCCTTTACGCTGATAGAGAGTGGGAGCAAAGGGGAGGGCTACGAGATACACGCGGGCCACACTCCAAGCGATAAACCTCTTCTTACTATGTCCAATGGTCAGAGCGATGGTTACTACAAGAGTAGTAGATGCTGGGGAAGCTACGTTCACGGGATTTTTGATAATAGTGATGTTATAAACGAGGTTTTATCAACATTGGGGCTTAATGGCGAGGTTGAAGATTACAAAGCAATGAAAGAGCGAAATTATAACCTATTGGCTGATGAGCTAAGGGAGTGTGTGGATGTGAATTACGTATATGAATTGATGAAGATATGATACAAGGACACGGAAACGATAGATACAATTACGGAGATAAGATAAAGATAGATTTTAGTTCTAATATAGCCTACAACAATCAATCGGAGGTCATCATAGAATATATCAAAGAGCATCTATCGGTTATACAGAACTATCCCGATCCAGACACTAAGATTTTGAGTGAGAAGATTGCCTCTCACCACGGTGTAGGCCCCTCTAGTGTGATAGTTACAAATGGTTCGGCAGACGCTTTTTATATGGTAGCTCACTATCTTGGCTCTGAGGGCTCACGAA
>CAYJOF010000170.1:0-2626 GCA_964371765.1 uncultured Rikenellaceae bacterium | reverse complement strand
CCCTCCTTTGCCGAGTATGAAGATAGTTGCAGGGTCTTTAAACACAACATTAGCTTCCTTCCAATAGAGATGTACGCAGAGGTTGATTACAGCCTCTACGATAGTGTTTGGATTGGTACACCCAACAACCCAAACGGTTATAGAGTTTCGATGAGCGAGATTAGGGAACTTTCCTTGCGTTATGCTGATTGTTGTTTTGTTGTGGATAGAGCATACAATGAACTATCAACCACTGCTGAGACAAATTTAGTAGAAGAACTTCAGCCAAACGTTATACTTATCCACTCTTTGACTAAAACATTTGGAGTGCCGGGTATTCGTCTAGGATATATTATTTCAGGTAAGAGTATTAGCAGCGAGCTAAAAAACTTGCGCACCCCTTGGAGTGTCAATGCTCTATCGTTGGTTGTAGGCGAGTTTGTAATGGATAATTACTCAGAGTTGTATATCAATACTAGAGAGCTTTTGGATGAGTCGTCATACCTACAAGAAAGGGTAGGGCATATCGATGGTTTTAAGGTGGTTAATTCTCAGTGTAATTTCTTTTTGTGTGAGATATGTGGTGGGAAAACAGCAGCTCAACTTCACGAATTTTTGGTTGAGAAGTATGGTATCTTAATAAGAAACTGCTCAAATTTTAGGGGTCTTAGCCAATATCATTTCCGCCTGGCTGCACAATCGAGAGAAGAAAACGATATATTAATTAAAGCATTGCAGGAATGGAAAACTACTTATTAATTGCCTTTGTAGTAGCTATTGTTGCAGACAGCCTGATAGGCGATCCGTACTCTATGCCTCACCCAATAAGAGTGTTTGGGAATGCTATATCAAATATCGAGAGTAGGTTAAATAAAGGAGATTCACGCAAATTTAAAGGCTTTGTGACGATGCTTTTTCTTGTAGGGACAACATACTCGATATTCTATGTGGCTCAATATCTTGTATCGGCAAATATTATTGTGTGGTCTATCTTTACGGCTATCTTTGTTTACTACGGTCTAAGCAATCGGTGCTTGATAGTAGAGGGCTTGAAAGTAGAAAAGAAATTAATCGCTGGGGATATTGAGGGTGCTAGATATCAGCTTAGTATGATTGTTGGACGTGACACTTCCTCCCTGACTCCCTCTGAGATACGTAGTGCCGTTATTGAAACTCTCTCGGAGAATCTAAGTGATGGAGTTATTGCCCCTCTTTTGTACTTCGTCTTGGGTGGTATTCCTCTGATGATGAGCTATAAGATGATAAATACCTTAGACTCTATGGTGGGCTACAAAAATGAAAGATATAATGATTTTGGATATGCTTCTGCAAAGATGGATGATTTGGCAAATTTTATCCCAGCTCGGCTTACTGCACTAATGATAGTTGTGGTGTCATGCAGCCTCAGAGCAGCACGTTTTATACTAAATTACGGAAACAAGCACTCTAGCCCCAATTCAGGTTACCCAGAATCGGCTGTTGCAGGGGTTTTGGATATTCGCCTAGGTGGTGCAAATAGCTATTTTGGGAAAATTGTTGAAAAGCCATATATCGGCAGCAACGATCGTCCAATTGAACATCAAGATGTAATATCTGCATGTATGGTTAATACAAAAGTGTCAATTTTGGCATATATAACAATAATAATTTTGATAATATATGGATAGAAAAGGTTTAATACACATCTATACAGGAGATGGTAAGGGGAAAACAACATCGGCAGTTGGTTTAGCCTCTCGTGCCTTAGGGCGAGGTTTGAGAGTGTGTTATGTGTCATTTCACAAACGCCCAGAAAAATATGGCTACTCAGAGATGAACACACTTCGTAATGCAGGAGCTTTAATATTAAATAGAGCAAAAGGACACCCAAAGTTAGACAAAACTATCGACCCAGAGGTAAATAGTGCTGAGGTACGTGAGGCCATAAGGGAGATAGGTGATCTGATAAATAGAGATCAATTTGATTTGCTTATTCTCGATGAGATAATAATATCTGTTAGAGATAATTACATTGAGGAACAACTAATATTAGATTTTGTGGCTAACAAACCCGACTCACTAGAGTTGGTAATGACAGGCAGAGGAGCTACCGATAGATTAATCGAAATTGCCGATTATGTTAGTCAGGTGACAAAAATAAAACATCCATTCGACCAAGGTGTTTCTAGTCGTGAGGGCATTGAATATTAGAATTGTGAGATATGAGAAGATACATTTTTCTATTACTGATTTCGCTAGTCCCACTAAAACTCTATTCGCAAGCTAGCAATAGGGTAGCTTTGGTACAATCTGGCTTTGAGTGGGGTGATACACAAAAAAATCTCAAAAACTTCGAAGATAAGATATATTCGATAGATAGTTGCGATTTGATTATCCTGCCAGAGTTATTCTCCTCTGGCTGCGATATGACAAAGAAAAGTCGCGAGGTGTCTACACAGCGTAAAGATAAGGTTGCAGCACACTACAAGAAAACGATTCGAAAGATGCAACGTTGGGCAAAACACACAGATGCAGTTATCGTAGGCTCTACAATCTACAAGGAGGGGAGTAACTACTACAATAGATTATTGGCGGTGTACCCCACAGGCGAGTACCTCATCTACGATAAACATAATTGCTTCAAAAAAGGGAGCTTTACAGCAGGGAA
>CAYJOF010000169.1:0-3573 GCA_964371765.1 uncultured Rikenellaceae bacterium | reverse complement strand
GAGCATTGGAGTGGAAATTTGATGAATTATGTTATAGCGACAAATGATATCACTAGTACTTCTGCGGGGCTGGCTAGTGGAACATTATCAGACAATATGTTTGAGGCAGGCAAACACTACATCTTAAACTTTGTTCTTGGGTCTAATGCAAAAGACGATAAAGATGAGTTCATCTTCAATCAACTATATGCAACATCTACAACTATGGATTGGTTGGTGTTCAATATGGCAGGAACTAATCTTGATTCTGAGATTGTACCTCCAACACCAGATAATGAACATGCAGAGTAAGTAAGCAAATAAAACATAATAGAATAAAAAGATAAACATGAAGAAAATTATATTGGCAGCAGCCATAGCTGCACTTGCAGTGAGCTGCTCAAAATCAGAAAACATCCATACAAATGACTTTGTACAGTCTGAAAATACTATCAAGCTTAATACAGTAAACGATAAGGTTGATACTAAGGCGGCTAATGACACTAATAGCAACTATACTTTTGCTGCTTTGTTGAATAGCTCTGACGAAATGTACATTCTTGACCAAGTTGATGGAAAAACCGATCAATTCCTATACGATGGTTTCCCTACAGGAACAGTACACGAATGGCCAGCAGCTGGTGAGAAATTAGACATCATCGCATATGCGCCATCTACAACAAATATCGTTAAGGATGCAACAAGCGCTGGTTCTGCGGTTCGTTATACTGTACCAACTACAGCAGATGAAGATTTCACATTTAGTAGACGCGTAATTGGATCTAGAGAAAATTTTGAAGGAGGTGTTGTTAACCTTCAGTTTGATCACCTGTTAGCAAGAATAACAGTAAATGTTAGTCTTTCTCAAGAGCTTATTAATAGAGGCTACTCTATTGACAACAATGTAGTTCACACATTGACATTTACTCCACTAGCTAACTCTTTCGAGAATTTCTGGCAAGCATTAAGTTTGGGCGAAGCTCTAAACAATGAGGAATCATATTTTAACATTTATAATTTAACCCAACCTGTTTTTTATAACAATACTGGCATTGCAACTGCTGTTCGTCCTCAATATCAAGGAAAGAACGACTACTACTTTATGCCACAAAGTGCAGTTGGCAATATTCTTAGATTGAATAATGTAAAGATTGACAGAACAATCAATGGTACGAAGACCACACACTGGCAGGGAGATCTTCAAAATCACATTATTAAAGCTGGTGAAATCTCTGATGCAAATAGTGGCAATACAGGGTACCTCAGCACTGACTTATTTGAGAGTGGATACCATTATGTTCTTAACCTAGTACTGGGCGCTGATAGTAGAGGTGATGATGGAAACGACGAGGATAAAAATCCAGATACAGATGGCGACGGCAATCCAGACACAGATGGTGATGGTGATAAAGATGATGATGGTGGTGATGATGAGTATATCTTCAGAGATATTCTATTACACTCTACAAAAATTGACTGGGAGATTATTAAAATCAATACAGATATAACTACTACTCCTACAACACCCGAAGGTGAAGGTGAAGGTGGAGGTGATAAAGTGTTAGATTAATGATCACACACAAAAAAATAGTTGTCTCTTAGACAACTATTTTTTTGTTCTAGTTTTACTATTATTCGATTATTATTCCATCTGCTACGGCACCAGGCATCACACTCTGGATTTCTACCTCAACAATTTGATTAATTAACTCCTTACGGTATGGCATCTCAACTTTAATATAGTTTGAGGAGTATCCATACATAACACCTCCTTTTCTAAAGCCCTCGACAAGTACCTTTAGTCTCTTATTTAGGTATCGACTAACAAAGTTATAGTGTAGCTCGTCGGATAATTTAGTAAGGCGTTCAACACGTTTGTGTCGAACTTCCATAGGGACACTCCCTTCAAAGGCTACTGCATCTGTTCCCTGTCGCTCAGAGTATGGAAATATATGAAGGTAGGCTGGTTGTAGGTTCTCTAGGTATTGATAGGTCTGTTCGAACAGATCATCGCTCTCACCCGGGAATCCTACAATTACGTCTATCCCCAAAAAGGTATCACTATCTAAAGACTTTAGCATATCAATTCTACTAGAGAAAAGTGCAGTGTCGTATCTTCGACGCATTAGTTGGAGGATATGATCTGTACCCGATTGTAGAGGGATATGGTAATGAGGTTGAAATTTAGCAGACTGTGTTGTGAATTGCGCTAGTTGTTCTGTCAACAGATTTGGTTCAATAGAGGATATTCTATACCTTTCAATTCCCTCTACCCTATCCAACTCCTTGATTAAATCAATAAAACTCTCATTGCTATTGCGCCCAAAATCGCCAGTATTCACACCAGTAATCACAATCTCTTTGATACCTTTCTGCGCAATCTCTTCTGCTTGTTTAATCACCTCAGAAATAGATATACTTCTACTCTCTCCACGAGCAAAAGGGATAGTACAGTATGAACATTTGTAACTACATACATCCTGAACCTTTAGAAAGGCTCTTGTTCTATCTCCAGATGAGAATGAGCTAAAGAACGAAGTTATCTCACTGCTATCACACGACAAAACCGATTTGCCTCCTTTTCTAGCGATCTGACTCACGAGATTAAGAATATCTGCCTTTGAGTTATTGCCCACAACTAAATCTACACCCTCAATCTCTGCCACTTCGTTTGGTTTAAGTTGAGCATAGCACCCTGTAACTGCAATTATTGCAGAAGGGGTTTGACGGTGAATTTTCCTAATTAAATATCGACACTTCTTATCTGCTGTATCGGTCACCGAACAGCTGTTTATTACGTGAATATCCACCCCTTGTGCAATATTCTTAACTCTTACGAACCCTCCATCTTGAAACTCTCTTGCCAATGATGAAGTCTCGGAGTAATTAAGCTTACATCCAAGAGTATGAAATAGTACTTTTTTGTTCTCTGTCATAGTTTGATCTTTTAGAATTGTACTCTTGCTGATATAAATGCGGTAGTTCCGGGTGTAACGCCTGAGTTAAACGAAGCAACTGCGGGTTGGTAATTCAGAAAGTTATTCACTCCAGCCGAGAAAGTCCATCTCTTGCTTAGGGTTGCACTCACTGAAAAGTTGCACAGTGCATAGCCCTCCAAATACCCTTCATACACACCTTCAATCACCTCAGGGATAACTGAACCACTGTTCTGAATAATTGTAGGCATCATATCTTCATAGCTTTTAGATGAGTAGTAACTCGCCGATAGATTAAAATTTAGATCCCACCTCTTCAAAGCCCAAAGATAGTTAGTCTGTATGGATGCCGTATGAGGAGAGGAAAAGATATATTGAGCTGAATTAACAGGTCCCGATTCTGCTCGGTGATTGTAGGAGTAATTGGCATTGAACCACCATCCACCCATCACTACTACCCTAGCGGCTAAATCTACGCCATATAGTTGACTAGATTGTGTGTTTTGGTATATGTAGCTATTTGATTCAATGTCAAGATATGAATCAATTTTATTCTTGAATAGATTTGCGTAAGTAGCAGCCGAAAGATATATTTTTCGGTTCTCCGACCACCAGTCTGCCGATAAGGACAGATAATCGTTCGTCTCTGGCAATAAGT
>CAYJOF010000168.1:0-3623 GCA_964371765.1 uncultured Rikenellaceae bacterium | reverse complement strand
AAAAGATGTTTTTCTTTTCATTGCTGGAGGTTTGTGCTAGTATTGCTGTTGGTATTGCTAAGCATACTACTATTAATGTGATTAATGTTCTCATATTGCTTTAGTTTACTAGTTTATTGGTATGCAAAATCAACTACTATTAAATAAATCCGTAATAGATGATATTCGGTTTGCTCTTGCTGCGACTAAAATGCAAAGAAAGACTAGAAGATGAAGTTGAACTATCTATCCCATTTTCCAGGTATTTAACCGCTGATACAAAACCTGTAAGGCTAGGAGTAAGTACAATTGAGTTTGCTATATCCCCTGCGTGTAGCTCTGCATTGTAGTCGACGATAGTTGGCATTTCAATAGTTTCTTCATCGAAATTAAGTGTCTTTGGTGAGAACCCCTCAAGAGTGAACTTGCTCTGAGTTGCACTTGCGTTAGGATTTGAAATTAATGCTAATAGATCTGTTGCGCACTGCTGGGTAGTGTGTACAGAGGTGTGCCACTGATCGTTATATGATGTACGATATTCTGCTGCTATGCCGCCTTCTTGACTCGATAGCGGAACAACAATATCGTTAGGCTCTCCATAAATTAGCTCCTCGCTCTTTGCGTCGATAAGATAGACCAAGATAGCCTCCAAATATATACCATCTCGGATCATATCTGCTACATTTGGTATTGTACCAATCGTTGAAGTGAATACGTGAGTAGGCACTTTAGCCTCAAAAGCTAAAGATTCTGAACTATTCATATTTTGAGTAGCGCTGCTGCTTACCGCCAAATCTACAACTGCACCCATACTCCCAAAAAAGGCAAGGGCAGAACTAGGATATTTTGCGGCTAAGGCAAGTCCGAAATCTGCAAGCTGTGATCCAGAGTGCGGAGTATTGATTGTAACTACACTCAATACATCATCTCTTTGAGAATAACGGACATCTTGAAGGTATTGACGAGTAAGATTGCCACCCATCGAATGACCAACAAGAATCACTTTTTGTGTCTGGTATCCAAGATCGAGTAATTCGCTTTTAGTGTGATCTATTGCTTGAGGTACAACATCTCTGTTTGTGTAGTAACTTGCCGTAGCAGTAGTGGAGTAGTCAAGTGCGTAGAGTCCCTTATCTAACCATAAACCCTCTGGTCTAAGGTAGTCGAGCATAGTGTCGAAAGTGGCCCTTGAGCTATTCAGTCCGTGTACAAAAACAACAGGTGTGCGAATGATTTCAACTGGCAGGCTCTTATGAGTGCTCTGCCCATTGTTGTCTACTAATGTTAGCTCATAGTCAATAACTGCACTAGAACGATCCGCAAGTTCAGAGGGTAGGCTCTGTTCAGAGTGTAGATATAGAGTCACCTCTTTTGATTGACTATCGAAGCTTCGTATTGTGAGTTCTCGAGATTGTTCGTTCTTAGAGTTTGAGGTGGTAAAGAAGCCCCAATCCTCGCTCTGAGCTTGCGAGATTTTTAATTGATTTACATTCTTGATGTTCGAAATTTCGATAACAATTTCAACTGTGCTAGCCCCATCGGCAGCCAAGCCCTTCACCCCACTCCCAGAGTCTGTTTCTAAGAGTGTGATGCTGTTTATGCTTGCAATTGTTGTGTCGTCGTCGTTGTTGTTAGTCCCCCCACTGCCACTATTGTCGCACGATAGTAATAGCATTGCAATAAATAGAGTGGCTAATAAGCTCTTTAGTAGTTTCATATTTTCTTTTTTAGTTTACATAGATAGAGATTAGAGAATCGCTATTTTGAAATATTGTTGTCCAATAAAAAATCTATTGACGCTTGTAAGTGATTATTTAGTAGAATATTACAGCGTTTTGTCGATAAGGGGGCTTGAAAATCAAGACTCAAAGATTTATTAATCGACAAAACCTTTCGGCAGGCAAAATCAGAAATTTCCTTGGACACTAATAATTTTGAAAAAAAAGGGCGACAAATATGTCACCCTCTTTAATAATATATTAGCTATTGGGATTACTCAGTGATAATCTCCAAAATCTTGATAGCTGCTGTTGCAATTGGAGTACCAGGGCCAAAGATAGCCGCTGCACCGCTTTGGTATAGGTAATCGTAGTCTTGAGCTGGAATTACACCACCTACAATAACTGCGATATCCTCACGGTCGTACTTCTTCAACTCAGCCACAACTTGAGGTACAAGTGTTTTGTGACCAGCTGCTAGAGAAGACACACCAATTACATTTACGTCGTTCTCAACGGCCTGCTTAACAGCCTCCTCTGGAGTCTGGAATAGTGGTCCCATATCAACGTCGAATCCTATGTCAGCGTAACCAGTTGCTACTACTTTTGCACCTCTATCGTGGCCATCTTGACCTAGTTTTGCAATCATAATACGTGGCTGGCGACCCTCTTTCTTAGCGAATATTTCGCACATATCTTTTGCCTTAGCAAAATCGTCATTGTTTTTCACTTCTGCTGAATATACTCCTGAAATTGAACGAATAACTGCCGAATATCTACCAACGATACACTCACAAGCGTCAGAAATCTCACCTAGTGATGCACGTAGTTTTGCTGCCTCAACTGCAAGTGCAAGTAGGTTGCCTGGGCCACCCTTAACACACTCAGTGATAGCCTCAAGAGCTGCTTTAACCTTAGCCTCATCGCGCTCAGCACGTAGCTCGTTAAGACGCTCGATCTGAGAGATACGAACAGCTGTATTATCAACATCCAAAATATCGATTGGATCCTCTTTAGCAAGACGGTACTTGTTAAGACCAACGATAACGTCGTTGTTAGAGTCGATTCTAGCTTGCTTTCTAGCAGCAGCCTCCTCGATACGCATCTTAGGAATACCAGTCTCGATAGCTTTAGCCATACCACCAAGCTCCTCAACCTCTTCGATAAGTTTCCAAGCTTTCTCTGCAATCTCTTGAGTTAGAGACTCGATATAGTATGAACCAGCCCAAGGGTCAACGCTCTTACAGATAGCTGTCTCCTCTTGAAGATAGATCTGAGTGTTACGTGCAATACGAGCAGAGAAGTCAGTTGGAAGTGCAATAGCCTCGTCAAGCGCATTTGTGTGTAGCGATTGAGTGTGACCAAGTGCAGATGCCATAGCTTCGATAGCTGTACGTGCAACGTTGTTGAATGGATCTTGCTCTGTTAGAGACCAACCTGAAGTTTGAGAGTGGGTACGTAGAGCCAAAGATTTTGGGTTCTTTGGGTTAAATTTCTTAACAATCTTAGCCCACAGAAGACGTGCAGCACGCATCTTAGCAATCTCCATAAAGTGATTTACACCGATTGCCCAGAAGAATGATAGACGTGGTGCAAAAGCATCGATATCCATACCAGCGTTAACACCAGTACGAAGGTACTCAAGACCATCAGCTAGTGTGTAAGCAAGCTCAATATCTGCTGTTGCTCCAGCCTCCTGCATATGATAACCAGAGATTGAGATAGAGTTGAACTTAGGCATCTTTTGTGATGTAAACTCAAAAATATCAGCAATAACCTTCATCGAGAATGTAGGTGGGTAGATATATGTGTTACGAACCATAAACTCCTTAAGGATATCGTTCTGGATAGTACCGCTTAGTTGCTCTAGTGTACAACCTTGCTCAAGACCAGCAACAATATAGAATGCAAGTACAGGAAGTACAG
>CAYJOF010000167.1:0-3645 GCA_964371765.1 uncultured Rikenellaceae bacterium | reverse complement strand
TAGGGTGATCGCTCTTTTCGTAAAGGTGCTTTGCTAGTTTAATCGATTGTTCGTGAAGAGTATCAGGATTATCGAATATGTTTGATACGATGCCAAAAACCTCGTTAAATGCCATATCTACATCATTGTAGAGATTGTAGTATTCATTCTTGGTAAAAAATTTCAGAAAGTATTGTAATAGGGTGCTATTTAATTCAAAATCAGCACCCAACCCTTGTTGAGACAGTAGCACACTCTCGTCATTGTGTTTATTTCCGACCATGTGAACACTCAATGCGCTCATCGCGGTACTTTCGTTGTAACTCATATTGTTCTTATTGACTATTAGTGCAAAGATATAGGTTTTCATCTCTTTGACAAAGATTTATTCACATAAAAGTATGATTTGTTTTGCAACTTGACGACAATTTACCAGTAATGAAGTTTTGACATAAGCTTATTTATATCATACTTAATTATAAAATATTTTTTTATTTGTAATTCATAATAATATTTGTATATTTGCATAAATTCTAAAACGCAACTTACTATGAGAAAACTTTTACTATCTATTTTAGTTTATTTAGGAACTGCGAGTGTTGTATCAGCTCAATACACAACTGACGTAAATTATGAAAACTCTGGCAATAGAGTGACCGTAAGCATTCAGAGCGACTACACAGGTTTGATAACTCTTTTCTGCAGGTTCGACAATCTTCAAAACGCTAACTACAACAATTACACCCCAGTAACCCGTTATCAAGGAGGAACATTCATTACTCTCAACCCGATTGATCGAGAGAAAGGTATTGCTTATTCATCTGCTAATAGCAGATATATTTATGGCGCGGTTGACCCAAAGATTGATGAGGACTTTATATATCGACTACCCTATTCTGCTGGCAGAGAAACAGAGGTAAATATACTGTACGATATTAATGATTTGGTACACAATAAACAAGAAGATGGCAAGAGAACTTTTTTAGGTTACGAGTTCTCTCTCAACCAAGGAGATACACTCTATGCTGCACGCTCTGGAAAAGTTGTGAAGATTATACAAAGTGCTAACGATAGTGATATGAAAAGTTTTATGTCATTCTCAACAAAAAGAAATATAGTGCACATTGAACACCCTGATGGTACTATTGCAATGTATAACCCTATTTTAGATGGTTCAATGATGGTAAAAGAGGGTGACGATATTGAGTGTGGTGATCCTATTGGTCTAGCAGGCTCTTTCGACGGAAACACTTTCAGGGGACGTATACTATTATCATATTTAAAAAGCAACCCCGATTTTAATCCCAAAGAAAACAAATCTCAATTAACAAACAAGGTATATATAAACCCTTGGTTTGCAACAAATAATGGCACACAACAAATGGATCCAGGAAAGCGATATACATCTGTTGAGGATGCATATATCAGAACTCAGGGGATGTCCAAGAGAGAATTGAAAAAATGGTGTTCGGAAAATAAAATCTCACAGGAGCGAATCAAAGAGCTGGAAAAGAGGTGGAAGTAGCGTTTGCTCTATGTTGAATACCCACAAAGGGCATGAGAGAAAAAAAATTGGTTGACTTTCTGGAAACACACAAAACTATTTATAAGTAACGAAATAAGATGAACAGAAGCATTAAAGAGTCCCTATTGAACAAATTGTTTGGATTTGAGGCCAACACGATGCAAATACGTACAGAGTTGATGGCCGGATTAACTACTTTCTTGACAATGAGTTATATCCTAGCTGTTAACCCCGATATTCTCTCTGTAACGGGCATGGACAAAGGGGCGGTTTTCACTGCAACTGCACTCTCTGCAGCAATTGCAACTTTTTTGATTGCTTTTCTGGCTAAACTACCCCTAGCACAGGCTCCTAGTATGGGAATTAATGCGTTCTTTGCCTACACTCTAGTTTTGGCAATGGGATATAGTTGGCAAACTGCCTTGGCGGCAACATTCGTCGAAGGGATAATTTTCATTCTGCTGACTACATTCAATATTCGTAGTAAGATAATCAACTCATTACCAAAATCTCTATGTCAATCCATCTCTACTGGAATTGGATTTTTCATAGCGTTTATAGGCTTGAAAAACGTTGGACTAATTCAAGCAAATGAATCTACTTTAGTCTCTTTAGGGGAGTTCACTACAACATCGTTAATTGGAGTTTTTGGAATTTTGCTTAGTGGTGTGATGATGGCACTAAGAGTTAGAGGAGCCCTATTTTATAGTATAATAGCATCGACAGCGGTGGCAGCTGTGGCAGGGGTGATAGTTATCCCTGAGGGTTTTAGCCCCATCTCAATGCCTAAGTCACTTGCTCCAACTTTTTTACAACTTGACTTTAAATCACTGCTAAGTCTAGATATGCTAATCATTGTCGTGTTATTAGTATTTATGGATTTGTTCAATACTCTAGGCACTCTAATTGGCGCAGCGTCTCAATCTGGCTTGATGGATAAAAATGGTAATATCACTAGAATGAAAGAGGCAATGATGGCTGATGCAGTCGGCACTACACTCGGTGCAGCACTAGGTACTTCAACAGTCACAACATTTGTAGAGAGTACCTCAGGAATAGCCGAAGGAGGACGCTCTGGACTTACAGCACTATCTACGGGTACTCTTTTCTTATTATCGCTCTTTGCAGCTCCTCTCTTCTTGCTTATACCTAGTTATGCAACATCGGGTGCGCTAGTGATTGTTGGAGTGCTGATGACCTCTAGTATTAAGGAAATTGATTTTACTGACTTAACCGAAGCTACTCCAGCTTTTCTGACAATCATTATGATGGTACTCACCTACTCTATCTTTGATGGTATTGCAATTGGAGTTATCACCTACACTATATTAAAATTTTGCACTGGACGCCGAAAAGAGCTACATCCTGCCATCTATGTATTGGCACTGCTATTTGTTGTTCAATATATGGTTGCGTAGTCCCGAAAAAAATATACCTTTGTATTATAATAGTAGTAATTAAACATAATAATGTTATGGATGTAATGAAAATGAAATTTGCTAGAATATATCCAATGTATGTAGCAAAGGCAGAAAAAAAAGGGAGAACTAAAGAAGAGGTTGATCAGGTGATATGTTGGCTTACGGGATACAGCACAGAGCAAATTCAGCAGCTTATCGATCAAGAAATTGATATTGACAGATTTATCACTGAGGCACCTGCACCAAATCCCAATAGGGAGCTTATAACAGGATCGGTTTGTGGGGTGAAGCTTGCCCAGATTCAAGATCCTATGATGAAGGAACTGCGCTACCTTGACAAGCTGATAGATGAGCTTTCTAAGGGAAAGAGTATGGATAAAATTTTGCGAGGATAAGCGCTATTTGAGTCTGAGATGAAACAACAAAAAACAAATGCTATAAGACTCCTCGAAAGAGCCAATGTTGCTTTAGAGGTAGCTACCTACGAGGTAGATGAGCAAAATCTATCTGCACAACACACGGCTCGTACGATGGGCGTAGATGAGGCTCTTATCTTTAAAACATTACTTCTTAAAGGTGATAAAATTGGGGTTTTTGTAGCAGTAGTACCTAGCGAGGTTGAGATAGATCTAAAAACAGCCGCTAAGGAGACGGGAAATAAGAGTGTTACGATGTTGCCACTGAAAGAATTACTGCCTACAACTGGCTATATAAGGGGAG
>CAYJOF010000166.1:0-3660 GCA_964371765.1 uncultured Rikenellaceae bacterium | reverse complement strand
CTAAATTCTTTAGAATGATTTTGCTATTGCAATAAAATCTTCGCATTTAAGTGATGCACCACCAATCAAACCACCATCTACATCCTCCTTAGAGAAGAGATCCTGAGCGTTTGATGGATTACAACTACCTCCGTATAGAATTGGTGTAAGAGCAGCCGCCTCTCCAAACTTCTCAGACAAAACTTTACGAATGAAAGAATGAATCTCTTGCGCCTGATCACTTGTAGCGGTCTTTCCTGTACCAATTGCCCATACTGGCTCATAGGCAAGGATAAGTTTTGAGAATTGCTCTTCAGAGAGAGTAAAAACAACCTCTGTAATCTGCTGTTTTACGACATCAAAGTAGGTCCCATTTTCTCGTTGATCCAATTTCTCTCCAATACAATAGATAGGGCATAGCTTGTTTTCATAAGCTAGACTAATCTTCTCACATAGTATCTGACTTGTCTCTCCATAGTACTCTCTGCGCTCAGAGTGACCCAAGATTACATATTGAGCACCAATAGATGCTATCATCTCTGCCGACACCTCACCTGTGTATGCTCCCTTAGCTTGATTAGCACAGTTCTGTGCAGATAGTCCTACACCACTGTCCTTAATAGCATCGTTTACTTGCGATAGGTGGGTGAATGGAGGTGCAATAATCAACTCTACTGCGCCTAACTCTTTAGACATTTTTGCTACATCCTTAGCTAGTTCCACACCTTGAAGGGGGGTGGTATTCATCTTCCAATTTCCAGCTACAATTTTTCTTCTCATATCTGTTAAATTTATTGTTGTTCAATCCAGCTCTTTACTAGTTCCTGCGATGGAGCTGTAAGTCCAAGCTTGTTCTTCTTGTTGTATCCACAAAGGTCGTTGAATAGCTTACCGGCAGATACTTCTTGAAGCGATACTACAGTCTTAAAGCCCAACTTATTGACTACCTCCACCCACTCAGCAGGAACTCCAATAGCCTCGAAAGCCTCAGCAGAGTCTACTACAACTTTCTTCTCTGGGCGCATCTGAGGGAAGAACAGTACATCTTGGATAGATGCTTGGTTGGTCATAAACATTGTAAGACGGTCTATGCCGATACCCATACCTGAACAGTTTGGCATACCATACTCCAGTGCACGCACAAAGTCCATATCGATAAACATAGCCTCATCATCACCCTTTTCAGATAGTTTCACTTGCTCTTGGAAGCGTTCTAGCTGATCGATCGGGTCGTTAAGCTCAGAGTAGGCATTACACAGTTCCTTACCGTTGACAAACAGTTCAAAACGTTCAGTAAGTTCTGGGTTATTACGATGACGCTTACTAAGTGGCGACATCTCTGTCGGATAGTCCATCACAAATGTTGGCTGGATAAGGTCGTGCTCACACTTCTCACCAAAGATTGCATCAATCAGCTTACCTTTTCCAAAGCTATCATCAACCTCTATATCCATACTCTTGCAAGCCTCTCGCAACTCTTGTTCACTTTTGCCTGTAATATCAAAACCTGTATGTTGCTTGATAAGATCAGTCATAGTAACTCTACGGAATGGACGCTGGAAGTTCACACTATTTTCTCCAATTGTAACTTCTGTTTGTTGATGAAGTGCCATTGCTACTCTCTCGATCATCTCCTCTACAAACTCCATCATCCAGAAATAGTCCTTATAGGCTACATATATTTCCAATACCGTAAATTCAGGGTTGTGGGTTCTGTCCATACCCTCGTTACGGAAATCTTTTGCGAATTCATACACACCATCAAATCCCCCTACAATCAATTTCTTCAAATATAGCTCGTTTGCGATACGCAAATAAAGAGGCATATTCAGAGAGTTATGGTGAGTGATAAATGGACGAGCAGAAGCACCCCCTGGAATTGGTTGCAGGATTGGTGTCTCAACCTCGATATATCCTTTAGAGTTGAAGAATTCACGCATAGTGTTTATTATCTTGGTTCTCTTTAGGAATGTATCCTTAACCTGAGGGTTTACCACTAGATCTACATATCTTTGACGGTAACGCATCTCTGCATCGGTAAACGCGTCGAAAACTTGGCCATCTTTCTCTTTTACAATTGGAAGAGGCTTAATAGATTTGCTAATGATTTTTAGCTCTTGGCAGTGAACAGACAACTCGCCAGTCTGAGTTGTAAACACTCTTCCCTTAATGCCAACTATATCACCAATATCTAGGAGTTTTTTGAAAACAACGTTGTAAAAATCTTTATTCTCGTCTGGGCAAATCTCATCACGTTTAACATAAACCTGCATCTTGCCTTTAGAGTCCTGAATAACCATAAATGAGGCATTACCCATAATACGGCGACTCATAATTCTACCAGCTATTGAAATCTCTTGAAAATTATTCAACTCAGTGTTGTAATTTTCTTTAATTTCTTGACTATCAGTGTTTGTAACAAACATCTCTGCAGGATAGGGATCTATCCCTCTCTCTCTTAGCTCCGCTAAAGAGCCTCTACGAATAATCTCTTGTTCGCTAAGTTCTATATTGCTCATAAATAAATAATTTTCGTCTTGATAAAACAATCCACAAATATAGTAATAAAAATCCTATTGTACAACACAATAGTCAATCTAATCCGTAAAGCAGACTATTTGTCGTTCGATCTCAATGTAGGTGAGACTGTACTCATTTTGTTGATAGATAATTTTAACAAAATTGGCCCCAATTTCGATAATATTAAAATCCTCGCTAAAGTCAACATCAACTCTACCGATTAGCTTGTAGATTGCCTCCTTGGCACACCACGCAACACACATTTCTCTGTTTGTGGTGATGAGCCTTCTCTCTGAGTTATTTAAAAATCGTTTTGCTACTCTCTCAAAGTCTCTATCACAGGATTCAATATCTACTCCACATCTTCTGTCGTGCACCATCACACAACACAAGCGATTTGAGTGTGAGACACTTATCTCTTGACTCCCAGACAAAAGCCTAGGAGCCCTATTTGAGGTATAGGTAATATTATCGTTGAGTTGTTGTTGTACGATGACTTTAGATGCCAACCACTCTTTTTTTCTGTGCTGAGATGAAATCTTTGAGTAAAGTTGTTCTAACTCCGAAGAGAGGCTTACTTGAGACTCCAAAGACTCAACACTCTCCTCCAGCAACCAGATATATATCGTGGAGTTATTTTGCCTCGATATTTTTCGGATCAACGGCATTGGTTATCACTTTTGAAATTTTCACCCTATCAATTCTATGATTATCCATCTTAACTACTGTCAAAACGTAGTCTAAAATTCTTGCTTTTGAGCCCACTTTAGGCATATCTTGACGTAACTCTACCACAAGTCCTGCAACTGTTTCAGCCTCACCACGAATTTCTTCCATAAGGTCAATATCCAAATCTAGGATAGAGATAAAATCACTCAAAGCTGTTTTCCCTTCAAAAATATAGGTATTCTCATCTATTTTTGAATAATATGGATCTTCAATATCTGATTCGTCTTCAATCTCTCCAACTATCTCTTCAAGAATATCCTCAAGAGAGACAATACCTAAGGTAGAGCCATACTCATCTACAACTATTGCAAGATGGATTTTTTTCTTCTGAAACTTCATCAAAAGTACATTTATCATACGAGTGTGAGACACAAAATATGGTTTACGAATCACAGATAACCAATCATAGTTATCGTTATCAATATGAGCAAT
>CAYJOF010000165.1:0-3674 GCA_964371765.1 uncultured Rikenellaceae bacterium | reverse complement strand
TCTGACGCTCAGGGGATAATTTCAATTGTTGAATATAAATACTTCAACAATCTTATTGAGATGCCTATTGTTGCGGTGTTGTTGTTGCTAGGGGTTGTGGCAGTATTATGGAGTCTGTACTTATCGATTTGCAAGAAAAGCCTAAAGGCGATATGGTTTGGGGGAATTGGCACAATCATAACTGTTGTGGCTCTATTCCTTATGGCAGGGTGGAATTCAACGTCATACTACCCATCTACCTACGATATACAGAGCTCACTTACCATAACAAATAGCTCCTCTAGCCATTTCACACTCCAAACAATGTTCTATGCCTCACTGTTTATCCCAGTAGTGGTATTTAACATTTGGGTGGTATGGAAAAAAATGAGTGGTTCGCACTCAAAAGAGAAAGGCGAGGGGTATTAAACGCCTTAAATAGAACATCAAATAGACTAGGGTGCATTTTTGCACCCTTTTTTATATAAAGTACGATAATTATTAATAACTTTGTAACGATTTTTGGCAACTTAAATCACATAAATTAAATAAGGGTATGAAGCGAATTTTGGTGACAGGTGCAGCAGGTTTTATTGGATATTACGTATCGAAACTACTGCTTGAGCGTGGTGATGAGGTTGTTGGAATCGACAACATCAACGACTACTACTCTGTTGATCTTAAATATGGACGACTCGGCGAGCTTGGAGTCGACCCAAGCAGGATTATGTGGAACATAAGCTCGGAGTCTTCACTGTACCCTAATTTTAAATTTATAAGGATGGATATAGAGCACAAGCAACAACTAGATAAGCTATTCAAAACATATAAGTTCGACTATGTGTGCCATCTTGCTGCTCAAGCAGGAGTGCGCTACTCTATCGAAAATCCCTATGCATATATTCAGAGTAATATATTTGGATTTACGAATATCTTGGAATGCTGTCGTAACTACCCAGTTCGACATCTTGTCTATGCAAGCTCAAGCAGCGTGTATGGCCTCAACACTAACTATCCATTCTGTGAACAGGATTCCATCGCTCATCCAGCAAGCCTTTATGCTGCTACAAAGAAATCAAATGAGCTGATGGCACACACATACAGCCATCTGTACAATATTCCAACCACTGGTCTAAGACTTTTTACGGTCTATGGTGCTTGGGGAAGACCTGATATGTCACCGTTTATTTTTACCGATGCAATTCTACGTGATCGTCCTATTAAGGTAAACAATCAAGGAGATATGTATCGAGATTTTACATATATAGATGATATAACTGAGGCCATAGTGCGATTAATAGACAGACCAGCTCAGATTGACACAAAATGGGACTCTAGCAGCCACAATCCAGCCAGCTCTTGTGCACCATATCGAATCTACAATATAGGTAATTCATCACCCGTAAAACTAACGGACTATATCGAAGCTATCGAAACAGCCTGCAAAAAGAGGGCGATAAAAGAGCTTGAGGCAATGCAGAGTGGCGATGTCTACAAAACTTACGCCGATACGACAGCGCTGGAAAAACAGATAGGATATAAACCCTCAACAGATCTTAATAAGGGGGTACAAAAAACAGTTAATTGGTATAAATCATATTATAATCTTTAGAATAGAATGAAAATTGCAGTAGTAGGCACAGGTTATGTAGGACTTGTTACAGGAACTTGTTTTGCTGAGATGGGTGTAAATGTAATATGTGTAGATGTAGACAAAACAAAGATCGACAATCTACTCAAGGGAACTATACCTATCTATGAACCTGGACTAGAGGATATGGTCAACAGAAATATGGCAGCTGGAAGACTTAATTTCACTACCGATCTTTCGAGTATTGTAAATCAAGTCGATGTTATTTTTAGTGCTGTTGGCACCCCACCAGACGAGGATGGTTCAGCTGATCTTAAATATGTGTTGGACGTTGCTCGCACCGTTGGTAAAACGATGCAGAAATATGTCGTGATTGTTACCAAAAGTACCGTACCAGTTGGAACAGCTCTAAGAGTAAAAACAGCAATTCAGCAGGAGTTAGATAAAAGGGGAGTAGAGATTGGATTTGATGTTGCAAGTAATCCTGAATTCCTAAAAGAGGGAGCTGCCATAAAAGATTTTATGTCTCCCGATAGAGTTGTTGTAGGAGTTGACAATCAACAAACCAAAGAGATTATGACTCGCCTTTACAAGCCTTTTATGCTTTGTGAGGATAGGATAATTTTTACAGATATTCCTAGCGCCGAGATGATTAAATATGCAGCAAATTCAATGCTAGCTACTCGCATCTCCTTTATGAACGATATAGCTAATCTCTGTGAGATAATGGGAGCAGATATTAATATGGTCCGAAAGGGAATTGGTAGCGATAGTCGTATTGGCAATAAATTCTTATATGCTGGTTGTGGCTATGGCGGCAGCTGTTTCCCTAAGGATGTAAAAGCACTCATTAAAACGGCTGAAGATAATGGATACAATTTGGATGTACTTAGAGCAGTTGAAAGGGTAAACGAAAAGCAAAAAAGTGTTCTTTTCAACAAACTATATCGTCACTACAAAGGACAGTTAGAGGGCAAAACTGTAGCTATGTGGGGTCTGTCTTTTAAACCAGAGACTGACGATATGCGCGAGGCTCCTTCCTTGGTATTGATCAATCTTCTTCTTGAGGCGGGTTGTAACATTAAGGTTTATGATCCTATTGCAAACAGCGAGTGTAGAAGACGTCTAGGAGATCAGGTCACATACTGCAAGGATATGTACGAGGCTACTATTGATGCAGATGCAGTGATGCTGGTAACCGAGTGGAAACAATTTAGACTACCGAGCTGGGAGCTAATCCATAGGTCGATGAAGCAGGCAGTAGTTCTCGATGGGCGAAATATTTATGATGCTAGAGAGATGCAACAGAAAGGATTTGTGTACTACAAAATAGGTTAACAAAAAACAGAAATTGTCTCAAAAACATTTTTGAGACAATTTCTTCATTTTATAGCTTGCTTTTGGCTATCGATCGCTCAAGTTCAAGCAGCGATTCCTTAATATCCAATCCTCCTCCATAGCCAACCAATCTACCAGATGCACCAATAACCCTGTGACACGGCACAACAATTGCGATAGGGTTACGATTATTTGCCATTCCAACTGCTCGGCAAGCTAAGGGGCTACCGACCTCAATAGCAATATCCTTATATGAACGAGTCTGAGCATAAGGGATATTTAAAAGAGCACGCCACACTCTTCTCTGAAAATCTGTACCTATACTAAACTCAATTGGAAGATCAAATTCTGTACGGCTACCTACAAAGAACTCTTGAAGTTGAGTGAATGCCATATCAGACAACTCACTTGTTTGTGACTGGGATGTATCCTCAACATCGAAGAAAGATATAGCTGTAATGGCTCTAGTGTTGTATGTGATACGAAACTTACCATAGTGTGTGTCATAAATTGCAAATCTCATAGTAAAGTTAATTTTTATTCTTATCTAATCTTTTTTGAGCTCGACGTAACTCTCGTTCTGCTTTTTTTGCAGCTCTACGCTTCTTGCGCTCTGCGGCATAAGCTCTATACCTCTTCTTTAGTTCAGCAAAGGTATCAAACTCCTCTTTGTAGTATATACCTACTCCGCTCTCTTGCAGACCTTGGTTTTCGTCAAATGTGTTTATGGTTCTTGAGAATCCTTTAAGACGAAGATTCTCTCTCT
>CAYJOF010000164.1:2939-3685 GCA_964371765.1 uncultured Rikenellaceae bacterium | reverse complement strand
GCTCAGCGCTTGAGGATGGTGCGTGTTGCGTTGTCAGCACCAACCCATCCTTTAGAGACGATAATAGAGTAGTTCTAGTAGATGATGTGCAGCGAGCTTTAGAGTCGCTATCATCGCTCTATCGAAAAGATTTAAAGATACCTGTTATTGCAATAACTGGATCCAACGGAAAAACAACTACCAAGGAGCTATTGATGGCAACTTTGTCTCAGAAGTTTAAAACAGCAGCAACTAAAGGCAACTACAATAACCATATCGGAGTTCCCCTTACACTTCTTTCTATCGACCCATCGAGTGAAATAGCAATAGTGGAAATGGGAGCAAACCATAAAGGAGAAATTGCTCAACTTTGTGATATAGCCCAACCAAACTATGGAGTGATTACCAACATTGGTAGAGCTCATCTTGAGGGTTTTGGCTCGCAACAAGGGGTTGCAGAGGCAAAGGGTGAGATGTATAAGTACCTAGCCTACAACAGTGGTTTAGTGTTTCGTGATAGCTCTTGCTCGTGGCTTGAGTCTATCTCAAAGAGCCTCCCTCCTTGTAAGGGCTCAGCAGAGATTACGTGGGATAGCTCTATTGCTAAATATGCTGAATCTCAAGATGGAACTCTTGAGCTGAACTACAAAGGTGTAGATTACCGCAGTAAGTTAGTTGGTGATTATAATCGCTTTAATATAATTACTGCCATTGAAATAGCAGAATATTTTGGTGTAGACCAAAATTTGATTAAAGAGGCAATTGAG
>CAYJOF010000164.1:0-2929 GCA_964371765.1 uncultured Rikenellaceae bacterium | reverse complement strand
AGAACTACACCCCAAACAACTCTCGCTCGCAATTAATTATTAGCCGAACAAATAGAGTTGGGGGGGAAACCTACAATGCAAACCCCTCGAGTATGGCAGCTGCGCTAGAGAATTTTTCTCGCAGCTCAGACCAAAACAAAATTGTGATAATAGGTGATATGAAAGAGTTGGGTGATCATACTCTTTCAGAGCACGTTGAACTACTAAAAACAATAGAACAGGGAGGATTCAATAGAGTAATCCTTGTTGGAGATACCCTGCGACTGGCTAGGATGCAACACCCGATAATGTCAGATTGGTACCTCGATGTGGATACCTTGATTGACTCTCTTGTAATGCGCCCAATTATTCGAGCCTCGATACTTGTTAAGGGTTCAAACTCGATGAAACTTGATAGTGTTATTGACTATATATGTAACTAAAACATTTCCATTATGTTGTCAAAAGATAAGATAAATGAGATTTTGAGTATTGAAGAGAATAGAAAGTATCTTGAACTTCTATCTACCAAATACCCGAATATCTCTGCTGCTGCAACTGAGATAATCAACCTAGAGGCTATCCTGAATCTACCTAAAGCCACTGAGCATTTTATGGCGGATCTGCACGGGGAGGATGAGGCGTTTCAGCACGTTCTTAGAAATGCTTCTGGAGTAATTAAGAGTAAGATTAATGAAAATTTCAAACACCTTTCAGATCAACAAATAGTTGAACTTGCAACCCTTATATACTATCCTGTTGATAAACTAAAGATTCTTCACTCGACTAATCTGTGTAGTAATAAATGGTATAGAGATACTCTTAAACACCTGATAAAGCTTACAGGTATACTATCCTCTAAATATACTAGATCTAAAACTAGAAAGACAGTATCACCAGATTTTCGATATATCGTTGAGGAATTACTGCACGAATCGGTAGTGGATAACCCTCACCGTAAGGACTACTACACTGCAATTATCAATACAATGATTAGCATTAATAGAGCTGACGATTTTATAGTTGCTCTATGTCGAGTTATTCAGCGTCTCACAATCGATAGACTTCATATCGTTGGAGATATTTATGACCGAGGACCCGGAGCACATCGAATTATAGAGCTATTGAAAGATTATGGCAATTACGATATTCAATGGGGTAATCACGATATATTATGGATGGGTGCAGCCTGTGGAAATCTTGCTTGTATTGCCAACGTAGTGCGTATATCTAGTAGATATGCTAACTTCGAGACACTGGAGGATGGTTATGGAATCAACCTTCTGCCTCTAGCCAGATTTGCAATGGAGACCTATCACGACGATCCTTGTAAGCAGTTTATGCCAAAATGCGATAAATCGGCATACCCCGAAAAGGATGCTGACTTGATATCTCAGATGCACAAGGCGATAACAATTATACAATTCAAGGTTGAACACCTATTAAGAGATAAGAACCCTGATTATGAGTGTTCGTACAGAGATTTGCTTCACCAAATTGATTACCAAAAAGGTGAGATTACGATTGATGGCAAAACCTATGAACTCTCAGACAGAAACTTCCCGACTATAGATCCTCAAGACCCTTATCGCTTGACGCCTGAGGAGAAAAATATCATTACTCGTCTTAGAGAGTCGTTTCTCAATAGCGAGAAACTTCAGAATCACATAAAAGAGCTCTATGATAAAGGATCCCTATATCTACTCTATAACTCTAACTTGCTGTTCCACGCTTCCGTACCTCTGGATGAGGACGGAGAGCTTCAGTCGGTAAAAATTGATGGAGAGTGGTGTAAGGGCAAGAGATTATATGACAAAATTGACTTCCTTGCTCGTGAGGCATTCTTTGGTAAAGAGGGTAGTGAGCAGAAGCGTTATGCTTGTGACTATATGTGGTATTTGTGGTGTGGAAAGAACTCTCCACTATTCAACAAAAGCAAGATGGCAACATTCGAAAGTTACTTTATTGCCGACCCAACTGCAGCAAAAGAGCATAAAGGATATTACCATAAACTATCGGATAATCAAGCAGTATGTGAAACAATACTAAAGGATTTTGGTGTGATGGATCTATCTACTGCACACATTATAAACGGACACATACCTGTTAAAACTAAGCAAGGTGAGTCGCCTATCAAGGCCAACGGGAAGCTGCTTGTGATAGATGGTGGTTTTGCTCAACCATTCCACGATAAGACAGGTATATCGGGTTATACCTTAGTATTCAACTCTTATGGTATGCAGATCATTCAGCACGAACAGTTCACATCTCGCTTTGAGGCAATTAACCACGGAGGAGATATACGCTCTTCTAGGTTTTTGGTCGAAAAGGTTGACAAAAGATTAAAGGTATCTGATACAGATATAGGACAAAGAATTATTACTCAAGTTAAAGATTTAAAACAATTACTTCAAGCATTTAGACTGGGAGTAATAGACGAAAAATTATGAAATTAGAATTCCAATTTTTTAATAGCACTACTAAAATGGCAGATGCTATCACTTATAATTACTCTCTTTTGGATATAATATCACGTTTTGATATTGGTCTTGGATTTGGAGATAAAAGCATTGCTCAGGTTGCCCAACACTATAACCTTGATTCGAAATTCTTGTGTATGATGCTAAATCTATACAGCTTCGATAACTATCTACCCTCTCTACTAGATGTTAAAGGCTTAGATATTAACCGATTGGTGTCCTACCTTAAACTATCTCATTCTCATTACTCTGATGAGAAAATTGCTGCTATCGAACTAAAACTATCGCAGCTCGAACAGGTAGGGGATAAGCCATACTACAAGATGATAAATAGTTTCTTTACCGAGTATAAACGTGAGATTATTAGCCACTTTGAGTATGAAAATAATATAGTGTTCCCATATATCCTACAACTAAGCGAAGGAGGGAAAATTGAGGGCTTTGAGATTCTCCAATACGAGGAGAATCAT
>CAYJOF010000163.1:0-3766 GCA_964371765.1 uncultured Rikenellaceae bacterium | reverse complement strand
ACCTTTCTGTTTAAGCTCCTGTACAAACAGCTCTGCTAGGATTGTATTATCGCACTCTTTGAGGTATTGAGCGTTGAACCATTTAGCTTTTTCGAAGTCAAACCTTGATCCTGACTTACCTACCTTGTTAAGATTAAATAACTTAATCATCTCCTCAATATTCATTATCTCTTGATCTGTTCCAGGATTCCAGCCTAGCAAAACCAAGAAATTGATAAATGCTTGCGGAAGGTAGCCATCCTCTCGATAGCCTCTTGACACCTCGCCTGCTGGAGTAGTCCACTGAAGTGGGAACACAGGGAAACCAAGTTTGTCTCCATCTCGCTTGCTTAGCTTACCCTTACCACTAGGTTTTAATAGTAGTGGTAGGTGTGCAAACTCTGGTTGAGTATCACTCCACCCAAATGCTTTGTATAGCATAAAGTGTAGGGGAAGAGACGGTAGCCACTCCTCGCCACGAATTACGTGACTAATCTCCATTAACTTATCATCAACTATATTGGCAAGGTGGTATGTAGGTAGTCCATCTGCTGCTTTGTATAGTACCTTATCATCTAGTGTTGAGCTATTTACGCTAATATTTCCACGCACAATATCACTCATCTCTATCTGCACATTCTCAGGCATCTTGAATCTAATAACCCAATCGTTACGCTCTTTTAATAGCTGTTCAACCTCCTGAGCGGGTAGCGCAAGCGATGTCTGCATATTTTGGCGAATAGACCAGTTGTATGCAAATGTCTCTCCTTTACTCTCATACTCACTACGTAGCTGGTCAAGGCTCTGAGAGCTGTCGAAAGCATAGTATGCCCAACCACTATCGATAAGTTCCTTTGCATACTCCCAGTAAATATCCTTGCGTTCGCTTTGTCGATATGGTGCGTGCTCTCCACCTGCCGAAACACCCTCATCTATCTCAATGCCACACCAATTTAAAGCCTCGATGATATACTCCTCAGCTCCCTCCACAAATCGCTGTGAATCGGTGTCCTCAATTCTTAGAATAAACTTGCCACCGTGTTGGCGTGCAAAAAGGTAGTTATAAAGTGCAGTGCGCACACCGCCTATGTGTAGTCCGCCCGTTGGTGATGGGGCAAAACGAACTCTAACAGCTCTTTCCATAATCTAAATTGTTTTATACGTTGAAACGGAAGTGCATAATGTCGCCATCTTGAACAACATACTCCTTGCCCTCTACTGCAATCTTACCTGCATCTCTACATGCACTCTCCGATCCCAATCCAATATAATCATCATACTTAATAACCTCAGCACGAATAAATCCTCTCTCGAAATCGGTGTGGATTACTCCTGCTGCTTGTGGTGCTTTTGTTCCACTTTTGTATGTCCAAGCACGTGTCTCCTGAACTCCCGTAGTGAAGTAAGTTTCAAGTTTTAGCAAAGAGTATGCCTCTCTTATCAGGCGACTAACTCCAGATTGTTCTAGTCCCATATCGCTCAAAAACTCCTGACGCTCTTCGTAGCTCTCCAATTCGGCAATATCTGCCTCAATTGCTGCTGCAACAACTAATACTCTAGCATCCTCGTTCTTGACAGCCTCGCGAACCTCCTCTACAAAGTGGTTGCCACTAACTGCGCTCGCCTCGTCTACATTACAAACATATAGTACTGGCTTGTTTGTCAATAGGTTGAACTCCTTAGCAATCTTTGCATCCTCCTTGTTATCCATCTCAACTGTTCTAGCCGACTCGCCTTTTAATAGAGCTTCCTCATACTGAACAAGTATATCGTACATTCTCTTAGCCACTTTGTCGCCTCCAGTCTGTGCTTGCTTTTTTACCTTTGTGATACGTGATTGAACAGATTCAAGATCCTTTAATTGAAGCTCTACATCGATAATTTCTTTATCTCTAACAGGATTCACACTGCCATCAACGTGAGTAATATTGCCATCTTCGAAGCATCTCAAAACGTGTATAATTGCATCTGTCTCACGAATGTTTGCCAAAAATTTATTGCCTAGGCCCTCGCCCTTTGACGCACCTTTTACCAAACCTGCAATATCTACAATTTCGATCGTAGTAGGAATGATTCTCTTTGGTTTATCAATTGACGCAAGTCTGTTTAGTCGCTCATCAGGAACAGTAATCACCCCTACGTTTGGTTCAATCGTGCAGAACGGGAAGTTTGCCGATTGCGCCTTAGCGTTTGAAAGTGAGTTGAAAAGTGTTGATTTACCCACATTTGGTAGACCAACTATACCACATTGTAGTGCCATAATTCTCTATATCTTAATTTTATTAATAATCTATATTTAAACCAAGCTCCTCAAAGAGAGCTCTATCCGATTTTGTGTCCGATCCGACAGTTGTAAGCAAGTCGCCAACCATCGCTGCATCAACCCCACCCTGAAGAGCGCTCTGCTGTACGTGGCTAAACATTGCCCTGCCAGCTGCAAATCGTACTCGGGCGGTTGGGTTAATAATCTTGAAAAGCGCAAAGCATTGAAGAATCTCCTCTGTCGAGAGCGGAGCAGTGCCTTCTAGTGCTGTGCCTTTGATAGGGTTAAGTACGTTGATTGGAATAGAAGTAATGTCCATCTCTCGTAGCGTTAGCGCAAGATTTATTCTATCTTCAAGTGTTTCACCCATACCAATAATTCCACCGCTACAAACCTCCATACCCACCTGTTGTGCATATCTAATGGTAGCTATCTTTTCGTCGTAGCTGTGAGTAGTACATAATTTCGCAAAGAAATCTCTAGAGCTCTCCATATTGCAGTGGTAGCGTCTCACACCACTCTGGTAGAGCTTCTGCATACCTTCCAAATCCACCAAACCCATACTTGCACATAGGTAAAGATTCGTTGATTGACTCAATTTTGAGTAGCTATCACACACTCGGTCGAGATCTGCACCTGTTACAGCTTTACCACTTGTTACAAGCGAAAATCTTTTCACTCCGTTACGCTCTACTCCCTGCGCCATAGCCTCGATAGCCGAATAGCTAACCAAAGGATATACTTCTACTGCAGAGCTGTGAAACTTGGATTGAGAACACCACTTGCAGTCCTCGCTACACTTACCACTGCGAGCATTCATAATCGAACAAGTGTCAAGCGTATTGCCAAAATAGTGAATACGTAGAGAGTTAGCTAAAACTCCTAATTCTTTGGCATCATAATTTGCTGCCAAAGCCATCGCCTCGTCAAATCCAATGCGGTAGCCCGATATAATTGCTTCCTGTAACTCTCTTAAATCCATTTCGCTGCTTCCTTTTCCTTAAATCAATATTTTTGTGGGAGATACCTCCCTCGAAATCAGTGCAAAAGTACATAATTTCGAGCAATAAACAATAGATTGAGCCTAGTTTGTGGATATATTCTGTTTAGGAATCGTTTAGTTAGCTTTTTGTTGGTGAAAGAGGTGCTTGAATTACGGCACTTGCAGTGCCTAGGTCTGCGCAAGATTTATCCTCAACACAAACCACCGTGCACCCTCTAAGCACGATTCGGTACCCCAACTCCGCACAAGCGTAAGCGAGATTCTGTTTTGGCAAGGAGAAGTTTTGGTTTGGTGGCTCTTGTGCGAATACGCACAAGACCTTTGCCATTACTCGTAGGAATATTTTACGAACAAGTTCGCAATATCCCTACCAGCAACAGCAGGTTTGCCCATTAGGCAAACCCACCAACCCCAATGCAGAGGTTTTTGAGTGTTTATTTTCCTTTATTATTATGTATGTTAGTTAATGCTTTTTTGAGAAAAAAGCACGAGCAGAATTTTCTGCTCTGACAAAAAATCGA
>CAYJOF010000162.1:439-3775 GCA_964371765.1 uncultured Rikenellaceae bacterium | reverse complement strand
CCTATCGGTTCCTTGCAGCTTAATCTTACATAAGTAGCTCATACTAGCTTTTGACGACCAGTTAGCTTTTATTACCTTGTTGCCATACAGCGCTGCGTAGCCAATAGCCGTTGGGCAGTTCTTCTTATGAACAACAATCTCTCCATTATCCTCTTTGAATGCCACAATTTCATCTTCAGGAATAGGATGACAACATTCGGCAATTGTAAAGTTATTGTGCTGATCAACTGCAGGAGTTTTAGGTGATGAGCCTCCGAATAATCTAAAAGGATTGACGCTATCTAGATCAAGAGACCAGAACTTCATTCGCTTGTTAGATTTACTGCTCTTCAAGACCTGTCCAAGATTGTCGAGTTTGATGAGCTCAGAACCTATCTTACTGTAAAATTCATCTTTCTTAGCACAAGCATACTCAGGAAGAACCTTTTGTAGTACTCTGGAGGTTGGTTGGTTGATACCGAATTTTGCTAACTCTTGCTTAAATATTTCACGGCCACGCTCAACAAAACCACTTTGATTCTTCTTGAAGTAAGATTTGATTGCGTGGGATGCCTTTGATGTTGTGATATGATCTATCCATTCGAGTTTAGGCTCACCATTTTCAGATGAGATAACCTCTACCTGATCTCCACTCTTAAGCACTGTATAGATATGCTTAGGTTGGTGATTAATTTTGGCCGCTAGAGCCTTATTGCCTAATTTAGAGTGAATTGAATATGCAAAATCTAATACTGTAGCTCCTTTAGGTAGCATAATAGATTCCCCCTTAGGGGTAAACACAACAATCTCTGAGGTGTATAGATTAAGTTTAAGATCCTCTAAGAATTGTAGTGCATCATCATCAGAGGAGTTAAGTGCATCACGAATTTGTAATATCCATTTATCCAGTTCAGAGTCTATCGAATCCTCAGATTTATATTTCCAGTGAGCTGCAAAACCACGCTCAGCAATATCATTCATACGCTCTGAGCGAATCTGAACCTCCACCCAAACACCATCGGGTCCCATCACTGTACAGTGAAGAGCCTCATAACCATTAGCTTTTGGCAGATTTACCCAGTCTCTAATACGGTCTGGTTTTGGGGTATAGATACCCAAAATTGACGAGAGAATCTCCCAGCATTGATTTTTTTCAGGCTTGCGACCATTGTCTTTGAATATGATTCTAATTGCAAATAGATCGTAAATTTCCTCAAAGTCAATACTTTTTTTCTGCATCTTTTTCCAAATAGATGCAGGACTCTTCTCTCTACCAGATATTACAAAATCAACACCATCCTCTTTTAGAATGGATTCGATAGGGCGAATAAAACGCTTAATGAGCAATTGTCTCTCATAGTGCGTATCATTCATCTTATGTTCGATATTGTAATAATCCTTGGGGTAAGAGTGCTTGAAGCACAAGTTCTCCAACTCCGTTTTGATAGCTGCAAGACCAAGTCTATGCGCCAAAGGTGCATAGAGATATAGAGTCTCGCTGACAATTTTCATTTTCTTATGAGGCGGCATCGAGTCGAGCGTTCTCATATTGTGAAGTCTGTCTGCTAATTTAAGAAGGATAACCCTAACGTCATCGGCAAGGGTAAAGATCATCTTTTTAAAGCTCTCAGCCTGTTCTGAAGCTGAGCCTGCAATATCAACACTCTTTTTAAGTTTTGTAAGCCCATCAACCATCGAAGCGATTTTTGGGCTTGCTAGTTGCTCAATCTCCTCTACTGTGTGGTCGGTATCCTCGACAACATCGTGTAGAAGAGCTGCACATATACTCTTAACCCCAAGACCTATCTCCTCAACTGCAATTCGAGCAACGGCAATTGGGTGTAGGATATATGGTTCTCCACTCTTTCTACGAACTCCCCAATGTGCTCTATTGGCAAATTCAAAACACTCTCTAACAAGGTCATAACGCTCTTGATTATCACGAAGGACGTGTTTTGAACACTCTAGCAATTCAGCAAAAGCTTCCTCTATAATAATTGTATCTTTTTGGGTAAACATAGGCAGTGGTTAAGGTTATAGTGTGCGCTACTCGACTGAGCCCTCTTTTATGAAGAATCTTACTTTTTGCTCTATCTCGTCTCTCAATTGTGCGTCAGATCTCAAAAGTTCAACTAGGTTGTCTCTACCTTGACCCAACTTACGATCTCCATAAGAGTACCAAGAGCCACTCTTTTGGATAATTTTTGCGTCTGTACCAATGTCTATAATCTCGCCTAGCATTGAGATACCTTCACCAAAAATAATATCGAATTCTGCACGAGTAAATGGTGCAGCTAGTTTATTCTTTACAACCTTCACTTTAGCTCTAACACCATATTGCTCATCGCCATCTTTAAGGTTTCCAGCCTTACGAATATCCAAACGGATAGATGCGTAGAATTTAAGTGCATTACCACCAGTAGTTGTCTCAGGATTACCGTAAGAGATACCTATTTTTTCACGAAGCTGGTTGATGAATATGCATACACACTTAGTTTTGCTAATAATACCAGTAAGCTTGCGAAGAGCCTGCGACATAAGACGTGCCTGAAGAGCCATCTTAGCCTCGCCCATCTCTCCCTCAATCTCCGCCTTCGGTGTAAGAGCAGCAACAGAGTCTACAACTACAATATCAACAGCACCTGAGCGTATAAGTTGCTCTGCAATCTCTAATGCCTGCTCGCCATTGTCTGGCTGAGATATTATAAGGTTGTCAACATCCACACCCAATTTCTCGGCATAGAATCTGTCAAAGGCGTGCTCGGCATCTATTATTGCGGCAATTCCACCAGATTTTTGAGCCTCAGCAATTGCATGAATTGCTAGGGTTGTTTTACCCGACGACTCAGGGCCATAAATCTCAACGATACGCCCCTTAGGGTAACCGCCAATTCCTAGGGCTGTATCTAAGCCTATTGAACCAGTAGCTATAACCTGCACATCAAGGTCAGGTTGATCACCCATTTTCATAATAGAACCTTTACCAAAGTTCTTTTGTATTTTGTCCATTGCAGCTGCTAGAACCTTTAGCTTCTCTGCTCTTTCGTCTAGCACTGCTTTTGATGCTTTATTTTCTGCCATAAAACTATATTGTTATTTGTATGAATCAACTATTTGAATAAAATGTTCTTTGGTTTTAACTTTGTCAAAAATTTTCTCAATATTACCACTAGCATCTATTACGTATGTTTTGCGAATAATGCCCATATATGTTCTGCCGTACATCTTTTTCTCACCCCACGCCTCGTAAGCCGTAGCAATTGATTTATCGCTGTCTGATATTAAATCAAACGGAAGGGAGTGTTTTTCGATAAAATTTGTATGATATTTTATGCTATCTGGACTAACTCCCAGAAT
>CAYJOF010000162.1:0-423 GCA_964371765.1 uncultured Rikenellaceae bacterium | reverse complement strand
GGTAAAAGTAAAGAATAACTCGTTTGCCAGTATAGTCCGAAAGAGAGATCTCTCTCCCATCTTGAATAAGGCCAGTAAATTGAGGTGCTTTATCGCCAATTGTCATTTTATAAAAGTATTAGAATATTTGATTCAAAGGTACAATTTATTTTCTTAATAAGAAAGAAAAACACAAAAAAAATGAGACTATCTCGAAATAAATTCAGGATGATCTCATTTGCGAAAAAGAAGTCTCAAAAATATTTTTGAGACTTCTTTTTAAATATAATGTTAGATAAAATACTATCTAAGTACCGTCTCTTCTCTGTCTGGACCAACTGAAACAATTTTAATAGGAACACCGCAGAAATTCTCAATATACTCTACATACTCAAAAAACTCAACACGGAATTGATCATAAGCTCATAGGCTATTGATATCACA
>CAYJOF010000161.1:0-3787 GCA_964371765.1 uncultured Rikenellaceae bacterium | reverse complement strand
TACGACAATTTGTTTGGAACATCACATAGATACACTACACCTGAATTTATATCAGGTGTGATATTGTCCCAGCTGTCAGCGTGAAATTGTATGGCTACCTTTGCAACATTTCGAGTAAGTGTGGCACTGCTTGCAGTCTGTTCATTGGGCTTAATCATTGGCAGGGTAACAAGATCGCTAAACAGTTCAAGTGCATCAACGCTTCTCCCTCCTTCAATAATGTTTTTGTACTCATACATCAACATCTGATCGATTGTCTCAGAGAAACTTTTTTGTTCGAGAGAGAATGACTCAGGCGCAGATACAAATAACATATCCCACTGTCCGCTCCATAGTTCACAATCAAGGGTTGAACCCTCAATGATAGGACTTATTAAATCTCCGCTCCATATTTTGCTATCGCTGCTAAATGTAATCACCTGAAGATTATCAAGCACTGCGTTCTCGATAGCGCTATTGCTTGTTTTGATCTCTGTACTGAAATTTCCTTTAAGAGAATCTTGTGGAGAGTGCCCACTGCAAGAAATCAAAACTAATGCAAGCATTATTACTATTACGACTCTTCTCATATACTCCTATCTTTACATTGTTATATTACCGCCCGATGTTATATCCTCCCAACTGCTTATTGTTACTCCTCCGATTGAAGTGCCTGAAAAATTTATAATAAGTTGTTGAAATGAATCTAGTGTGGCCTCTACCTCTCTACCTTGTGGATCGGTGGCCTTATGAATGATTTGAGTGAAGGACTCTATTTTGTTTCCATCTTGATCGAACATCTCCACCAGAATTGATATTCCTACCTTACTACCATCTACCTCTGCTGATGGGAAATAGTAGCCTTTAACAGAAAATTTATCCCAAGATATTACCTCTGCCGAAATCACAACTGCATCCGATGGATTTCCATTTTTTTCTCTGCCGTCGAAATATAGTTGAGAGTTTAGCCCATAAGTGGATATTTGAATATTAGCAACAGAGGGATCAAGGTTCGAGAATTGGTACTCTATCGAGCCTACATAGGTACTTTGCTCATCTAATGAAATAGTGTCTGCAACTTGCATATTGCATGTAATGTTATTCATTACCGGAGCACGAAGTACTCTTCTTAGCTCTGTACTTGTTGTATACTGTCCGCTTTTAAACTCATTGAGAGATATGCTCGAAAACTGAGCTCTTCCCCTGTTTTGAGTTACAAGTGAACCTTCAGTGCTAATAGTGTTGGCAAATACTGTAATTGAGTACTCTCGAGGGGGCAGCATCATTGTGATAGTGCCATTTGCAAGTCCGCTTTGATTTGTAAATGGTGCTAGATAGTGACTCTGGCTGACGATATTCCCCTTGCTATCCTCAATATAGATTACTAGATCATCAATGCTATTATCCTCCAGCTGAGGAAAATATATCGTTAATCCATCCTTGTCGTCGAAACGACTATCGTTGCATCCAAATATAATAGAGCTGAGTATTAGGACTAAAAAAAAATAGAAGCTATTCATAATGAAGCTACAAAAATATATGTAAAATAGAGATGAAAGATTAGTAGACTCCCCACTCCTGTCAAAGATTATTTGTTGTTGGGTGGGGAGTGTAAATTGAATATAGTTGTACTACATCTCAATGTTTGTTGAGCTTATATTGCCCCAATCAGCAATAGAGATTAGCATATCAAGATTACCAAACTTAACAGCTTCTTGAATTGAGGTTGAACCTGCTTTTAGCAGAGTACAATTGACCTCTAGGATGTTGTTTGATGCAACGGCAGACTCAACCTGACCAGACCAATATACGGTTGTAGCCTCTGTAAGAGCTGTTGTTGTTCCAAAAGGCACATAACCCACTGGAGCAAGCGCACTTAGGACAATGTTGAACTTCATCTCGCCATCTGTGTCTGAACCTCCCGGGAAGATTATCATATCGCTCCACAGTGTATATCCATTAGCAATATCTAGGATACTACCTGAACTATAACCATTTGCAGGTTCACTGCTGCTAAAAAGTGATTCTCCGCCCCCGTAGATAAGATTCTGCTCTGAGGTAGATGTAGCCACACCTGAGTTGAGTGTTGCAGTAGTTGTTGCGCGACGAATCCTAAGCTCTGCATCATCTGTAGTGAAATCTACAGCATTGTTGCCGTTGTTGGCTTGATTGATCCTTACTCTCATAAGAGATACCATACGAGCTAGATTGAACTCTACCTGAGCCGTTGTTTGGTCTGCTGTAATCGTTGTTGGCATTTTAGCAATAAACAACTCAGAAGGTGAATGATAGCCTGTTGAACCACTCTCCTCTGCAGTTGGCGTGTACTGATCGTGTTGGGTCAACGACAGAGTAAGGGCATTGATGTTCATCCCTACAACATTTGCTTGATTCCATTGACTTGATCCAGCTCTTGCGATTGTTGCATCGTTGTGATTTGCAACTAAATATGTTGTGTAATCACCGACAGGAATAGCATCGATTACCATTGACTGATCCGAAGCATCATTACTGTTTGGAGCCGCAATGAGCTCGGCTGCGACAACCACATCTGAGCTGTTGACAAATAGAATCATTAAGTTGTTGATGTTCTGCCAAGTTGTAGTTGGTTTTGCTGTTGATTGAGTAGCCTTAAATTGGCTATTGTCAAAACGCATAGTTAGCTCTAGCGAGCCACTCTCTAGTGGAGCTGGATTTGTTGGCTTGTCGCTACTGTTCGAGCAAGAGAAAGTTCCTGCAGCAAAGAGAACGGCAGCCAAAATCATTGTAAATGTTCTTTTTTTCATAAAACCTCAATTAGATAATAAATTGTTTAACGAAGCCTCACGTTACAATTTTATTGCCATAGATTGAGAATAGTATTGTTTTATGGAGAGTAGTATATTATGGTGCATAAAATATGGGATACCTTGAATTTTCAAGGCATCCCATATTTTAATTGTCCTAGAGTGCTATTTTATATTAGTGCTGTTCAATCCAAAATTTCCTCGGACACTATAATTATATATTTCTTATTCTCTTCTCCCACAACCATGCATTCTTTAGTGTATCTTCGATCGATATTTTCGCTTGCCAGCCTAATACCTCGTTAGCTTTTTTTGTGTCTGCCCAAACCTCCTCGACGTCTCCTACCCTTCGATCTGCAAATTGATAGTTCAACTTTAGTTCATTCACCTGCTCAAAAGACTCTACCAATTCTAAAACAGAAAGGGGAGTTCCTGTCCCTATATTAAATATTTCATAGTTTGATTCGGTTCTTTTTTGTTCCATTCTATCGATTGCAACAACGTGTGCACGTGCTAGATCCACAACATCTATATAATCCCTAAGGCATGTTCCGTCGGGGGTGTTGTAATCTTTTCCAAATATACTTAGGCTTTGGCGTATACCTGCAGCGGTTTGAGTGATAAAGGGCACGAGATTATTTGGGACTCCACGTGGAAGCTCTCCTATAAGTGAGGATGGATGCGCTCCAATTGGGTTAAAATATCGAAGGGCAATAGCTTTGATACTACTGCAAGCCGAGGTGCTATCGAGTAGTATATCCTCACATATCTGCTTAGTCATACCGTAGGGTGAGTTTGCTCGCTGTTGAGGTGTGCTTTCAGTTGCAGGCAGTTGCTCTGGTTGCCCATAGACTGTTGCCGATGATGAAAAAACAATATTCTCAACTTTGTACTGCTGCATCAACTCTAGCAGATTAATAGTAGATAATAGATTGTTGTGGTAGTATTTTAGAGGTTTCTCGACCGACTCCCCAACTGCTTTGTAGCCTGCAAAATGGATAACAGAATTGAATTTGTACTCT
>CAYJOF010000160.1:0-3920 GCA_964371765.1 uncultured Rikenellaceae bacterium | reverse complement strand
CCCATAAGTTCACATTTTCGGTAATCAAACTCGACTACCCATTCAAATGGGGAAGCTCCATATATATTCACATCCCCTACACCATCAATCTTTGAGAGGTGGTTGATGATATGACTCTCGGCAAACTTCTCAATCACGTTTGTAGTAAGGGGAGAGTTAAGTGTGTAGGTTAAAACTCTAACCTGTTGCTGAGCAGATGATCCTGTGGAGAAGGACGGGAAAGAGACTCCCTCTGGCAGGCTAGGATATATCTGACGAACTAGAGTAACCACCTCAAAACGTACAGCGTCAAGATCTACACTCTCCTTAAAGCTTAGATTTATCTCTCCGTGATTATCCGACGAGCTAGATTCAATACTCTTCAAGCCAGAGATACGAGCCAAGACACCTTCAATCTTCGATGTGGCGTCCTGCTCTACGCCTTTAGCTGAGGAGCCATACCAATCAAACTCCAAAGTGAGGTTCTTCTCCTTTTGGGTAGGAGTATATTGAATACCAACCATAGGGATCAATCCAAAGCCCACGATCGCCAATATTATCATTGTCAGAATTACCGAAAATGCAGACAAACCCTTTTTACCATCAGCCCAAGCCATAGTTATCTCCTTTTTTTATAGATTTGATAATACAGCACTGGCACAAAGAACACGCTCACTATCGTACCTAATATCATACCTCCTATTAGTGCAACCGATAGGGGGAATTGTAGATCTGAGCCTAGGTTGCCAGTAAAGAGGAAGGGTGCAACGGCAAGTATCGTCGTAAGGGAGGTCATAATGATTGGTGTGAGTCTTCTTGCTCCACCAGTCAATATAGCTCTGAGGAGTCCATAACCATCCTGTCGCAGTCGGTTGATAGTGTCTATCTTTAGGATTGAGTCATTGATTACGATACCACACATCACAATTATACCAATCATAGACATAAGATTGATACTTGAACCCACTAGCCATAGGGCAAAGAATGCTCCCACAACATCTACTATCAATTCACTAAGAATAATGAAGGGTTGGACGAGTGATTCAAATTGAGTTGCAAGAATAAAGAAGAGCAACAATACAGATACTATCAAAATAATTGAAAGTTCTGAGATCATCTCTCGATTGGAGAAGTATCCTCCAGAGAAATTTACCTCAAAGCTACCAATCTGCGCAATGGTGCTCTCAACGATAGCCATTGTTCTCTCAACGTCTCTTTCATCCACATCAAGAGCTATTGGATAGTAATCTCTACCTGAGTCAGATAGAATAACTTTAAACTCTCTTGATTTGCTCTCGGTGATAAAATTTGTAATTGGCAGCTGAATCTTATCGACAGTAACATAAGTACTCTTAAGCACCTCATCCAGCGAGGTGTGTTTATCTCCAACAACAATATCCACACTACTCTGCCCTTGAGATATAGAGAATAGTGTATTGGTACTAAAAGCATTTTTTAGAGCAGCTACGACGCTCTCCGTTGTAACTTTATACAAAGCCATTCTCTCTCTGTCGAGAAGCAGTTCAATCTGTTCGTTGTATGCAACTGAGTTAATAGGCACATCTGGTATCTCTACCTTTAGTTTAGAGATTAGTTCATTAAGCGAGCTAGGATCTAACACATCTCCATTTGAGTTTCGGACATTTGCTATCAACTCTACCTCGTTAGCAGAGAAAATCATATCGAAGATATTTCCCGATGATGAGAAATTGAAAAGTATATTGGAGTAGTTACTATCGAGATATTGAGTAAGTTTTTGTTTTATTTCTGATAGGGACTCCGAATCGTAGGCTTTTATGTAGATAACTGCACTATGAAGGCTTCCCGTTGGTGTATGAGAGAGCATATATTGGTTGTTACCAATAATAGAGGTTACCTGCTCACTCTGTTCATCGATCTGCTCGACTAACAGGGATACCAACTCGCTGTTCTGTTCAACAGATATTTTATCGTTCCAATCCACAAATAGAATTGTATCGACTTCGGTGATTGGCGGCAAATTTCGTTTAGGGAGTTGGCTGAATAGAATAACTCCCAAAACTATGAATAGAATATACGATACAATAACCACTGCCTGGCGACGCATTAGCCACACAAGCCCTTTTTCGTATAGTGCTGCATAGTTCACCACCATCAACTTTTTAAGCAGTTTACTCTCTTCCCTCTTTGTTTTGTTTCGGAAAAATAGAGCATAGTACACAGGTATTACCACAACTGCAACAATCAGAGACGAGAATAATGTTATGGTGATAGAGATTGCTTGATCGTAGAACAGTGCGCCTGCTATACCACTAAGGAAGATTAGCGGAATAAAGATAGAACAAGTTGTCAACACCGAGCTAAGCATAGCGGCAAACACTTCAGTTGCACCTTGTGCAGCAGCATCTTTGAGATCCTTACCTCGAGTCCAATGCTGAGTTATGTTATCGATTACAATTATCGAGTTATCCACCATCATACCCACACCTAGTACAAGTCCAGACAGAGAGATTATATTGATAGTTATACCTACGACATAGAATGCCAGCATAGATATAATAAGAGCTATGGGAATGGAGATGATTATCAGAAATGGGGTTCTAAAATCATATATAAAGAAGAACAGAACCAAACAGGCAAGAGCTGCGCCCATAAGAATGTTTTGAACAAGATTCCCAATCAAATAATCAAGCAGAGAGGTTTGATCTCGGGTAACGGTGAAGTTAATATCGGGATACTCTTTGTTGAAGAGTTCGATAGTTTTGTTGACCTCCTCTTTTAGATCAGACATCTGAGCGTCTGAGTTTTTGATAATTGCCATCGATACGGCACTCTGTGAGTCACTCTGCACCATACCCATAATCTTTTGAGGATGGAAATGAATATCGGCAAGTTCTGGCAACTTAAATAGTCTATCCTCAATATTTAGATAAACATCTTGTAGATCACGATGAGAGGTGATCTTCGAATCAAAACGTACGTTATAGTAGTACTCTCCATCTCTAATACCAACATTACCTAAGGAAAGATTACGGTTACGGATAGCTGTTTCGAGTTGTGAAACGGAGATGCCCAAGGACAGGAGTTGGTCGCGTTTAGGCACTATGAGCACTTCGCTGTTAATGTATCCAGAGACATCCACCACAGCCACCGAAGGGAGCTGCTCTATACGTTTTGTAAGAACTTGTCGTGTAAATGTTGTAAGTTCTGTAAACTTTGAAGAAACTGGATGAAGATCAGTTGGCACAAACGCTTCATCTGGCTCCTTTAACGTTACGTTAATATAGAACGAAGGGATATCCGTTGCGCTAGCTTTAATAGCATTGGGACGATCCATCTCTTTGGGCAGATCGTTCATAGATTTATCAATCTTCTCGTTTACCTCAATAAATGCATAGTCTATATCAGAGCCATACTCAAAGGTAAGGTAGATATTCGACGAACCATCTTTTGTCTCTGCGTGAAGTGAATTAAGGTTATTAACCTGCATAAGCTGGCTACGTAGGGGGGCTACGGCCACCTCTTCCAACATACGCGCTGACATATCTGCATCGGTAACACTAACTGTCACCTTAGGTATATCGACATCGGGTGCAATAGAGACAGGAATCAATCCTATAGCCGTGACACTCAACACCACAATCGCTATAAGTGACATAGTCACTGCAATTGGTTTATCTATCAATTTACGAATCATAAGCTTCTTTTTTGAATGAAACGGTCTACTTCTTTGTCTCTCGGAAGATCTCTACCTCTGAACCATCGGCTAGATTAAGATTACCTTTAAAAATAACGGCATCACCCTCTTTAAGGTTTGCGCTACGCTCTTTGTTAGGCTCAACTACATGATGAGTTGAGTTAGTCATCTCAATGTGAACATAGGTCCAAACCACTTTGCCGTCTGGATTATACACAAATAGCACCTCAAGATTATCTCTAATCACAACAGCCGATTTAGGCAC
>CAYJOF010000159.1:298-3923 GCA_964371765.1 uncultured Rikenellaceae bacterium | reverse complement strand
AATTTCATAATTATATAGTTTTTTATTGTTTATAATCTTATTAAAACATCTCTAATTAGCTGCTCCATTTTGTGGCGATAATCGACATTGGCGTTGTTCTTGTAGCGATGTGCTACTGCTAGAGCAATTGTTACACTTTTGTGTCCAAGTGCTTGAGCAAGAGCGGCTATTGCTGCTCCTTCCATCTCTATGTTTGTAAATTTAATGCCTTTGTAGCTAAACTTAGAGAGTCGATCAATCATATCACTAAAGTGTGTTTCTAGGCGAACAGTGCGACCTTGTGGTGCAAAAAAACCTCCCGCACACATAGTGATACCCTTAGTTCCCAGATCGCTTAGTCGCTCAACAAGATCTGGACTACATTCGATAGAGTAGGGTAGAAGATATTTTGAAGAGTCGAAAATTTCAGTGTGAAATTTTGAGGATAACTCTAGGCAATCTAGTTGTTGGCTATCTTTGTAGAAGTGAGCTAGGCCATCTATCCCAATAGTATAGTGACTGATTACCGCCTCTCCCAACTCCAAAGAGTCGGCCACTGCTCCAGTTGTGCCAATTCTAAAGAAATTGAGTGATCGCTTTGTCTTTTTTTGCTCTCTTGTAAGCAGATCAATGTTTACAAGAGCATCTAATTCATTTATTAGAATATCAATAGCTCCTGCGCCTATCCCCGACGAAATTACCATTACTGGTTTTTGGTTGAATGTCCCACATATCGAGCGGAACTCTCTGTTTTGATGTTTGTGAGTAATTGTCTCAAACATTTCACCTACTAAATCCACCCTATCCATATCCCCAACAACAATAATGTTATCTGGAATATGAGTAGACTTAAGCCCTAGATGGTATATAGAGCCATCTAGGTTTATAAGTAGATCTGAGGTTTTAATACTCATAATTTAGTATAAGTGCTTGTTTTTAAGTCTGTTTAGGTGGCTTATTTCCATAAATGTAGGGCCATATGCTGCGCCAAAATCTCCCGCAACTACAACAATCATATCCTCCGCTTTTATCAACTCCTTTGCCTCAAGTCTCGATAGAGATTCGAATAGGAAGTTGTTATGAGTGGTCTTTTTCTCTTGGAATAGAGGGCGAATACCGTAGCTAAGTGCCATAAATCTGCGAGTGTTTTGCTTGTAGCATACCGCATATACAGGCTTAGAGCTGCGGTGAGCTGCAAAATAACGGGCAGTTCTACCAGACATTGTGTCGATAACTAGAGCCTTGATAGGTAGGTGCATTGTAGCATCTACTGCACTTTTTGCAAGATGTTCAGTCACAACGTTGTTAATGTTTTGGAATTTAAGAGATGCGATAGGGTCTAGGCCTTTCTCAACCTCTGAGGCTACCGTACACATTGTCTTTACTGCCTCCACAGGGTACGCTCCATTGGCAGTCTCGCCACTTAGCATAATTGCATCTGTGCGTTGGTAGATAGCATTAGCAATATCACTAATCTCTGCTCTAGTAGGGCGAGGGTTAGTGATCATACTCTGAAGTAGTTGAGTTGCAATGATTACAGGACGTTTGTGCTGAATACATTTGTTTACAATAACGCGCTGGATTCTAGGAATCTGCTCGGCAGGAATCTCAACACCCAAATCACCACGAGCCACCATAACTCCATAAGTCAAAGGCAGAATCTCGTCAAGGTTGTCGACTCCCTCTTGGTTCTCAATCTTAGAGATAATTTTGATTTCGCTGTTGTGTTGATTAAGAATATTTTGTACAGATTGTACATCCTCTTTGTTTCGCACAAAAGAGTGAGCAATGAAATCCACATCTTGCTCAATAGCCCAATGAATAAATTTTTCGTCTTTTTCGGTGATAGAAGCAAGTTTGATTTTAACGCCAGGTATATTTACACTCTTAGCGCTTTTGATTACAGAGTTGTTCTGTACCTCAGCCACCAAATGGTCGCTATTTACCTCAATAATATCTAGTTTAAGATCTCCATCATCAATGAGCATTGAAGCTCCAACAGGAACCTCAGAGGCAATGTTAATATCGTTAACATAAAGACACTCTGGAGTAGAGATCATATCGTTTGTTCCCCCCTTGATAATAATTCTATCGCCTAGTTTTACCTGAAAACCCTCTTTGGTCTCACACTTAGAAGTGCGAATCTCTGGGCCTTTTGTGTCGATAAGAATAGCAATATCCTCCGATACTGCTCTGGTGTTGCGCACAATCTTTTCTGCTCCTTCGAATGTTGCGTGAGCAGAGTTAATACGCACTACCGACATACCAGCATTAAATAGTTCTCGGATAAATTCAACTTCGCAATTCATATCCGAGATAGTTGCGACGATTTTTGTGTTACATTTCATCTTATTGTAATCTTTTGTTTTGCTGACTCGGAGGGCTCAGTCGGGAGATATAACATCGGCCAACAGATCTCAGAGAGTCATATGTTTATTTATTTTATTATCGAATGATAGTGATAATTAGGGCGCAAAAAATGAGCCGAAATTCACCTACAAATGTACTCATTTTCTTCTGAAAAATCAACTCTTTTTTATAATTTTTTTAACATTGTTTTTTTTGTGTGAAATAATCTACAATTGAGAGGTGAATTGTGCTGAGTTTGGTGCTAGTTAATCAAATTTTGGTTATCTTTGCGCTTTAGGTTTTGAGTGTTAATTTTTTTATATATTTCTATGGATACACGAGGAGAATTTGAGTTTATTGATGCAATAAAAACAATGTTTAGTACAATTAAATCCGATGGAATTGAAGGTATCGGCGACGATTGTGCCATAGTGCCTATCTCTGATGATAGCTCCTTTGTTGTATCGTGTGATATGCTAGTAGAGGGAGTTCACTTTTTGCGAGATAAAATCTCGCCATACGAGCTTGGTTATAAATCACTTGCGGTGAATTTAAGTGACATAGCAGCGATGGGTGCAAAGCCCATTGCAAGCCTTCTTTCGATAGCTATCCCAGAGGGGTTTGAAGCCTCAGAACAAGATCAATTCTTGAGAGGATTTCACGATCTGTCTAGCGAGTTTTCGGTGCCGCTTATTGGTGGAGATACCACCAAATCTCTCAAAGATTTAACTATAAATGTAACAGTCATTGGCCTAGTGTCCTCTAGCAATATTGCCAAAAGATCAGAAGCAAATATTGGCGATTTTATTGCCACTAACGCTACTTTGGGTGAGAGTGGATGCGGTCTTAGATTGCTATTAGAGGAGAGATTTAATCCTCATAATGAACAGCATAGATCCTTAGTTGAAGCACACAACAAGCCTCACCCTCAAATCATCGAAGGGCAATGGCTTACGCAAAATGGGGTGAAGTGTATGATGGATATTTCGGATGGAGTGGCCTCTGATATTAGGCATATTTGTCGTGCCTCGAAAGTAGGGGCGCAGATCGATATAGATAAGTTGCCTGTGAGCCAGAGTGTAGTAGAACTTTGTGTTGAGAATGGTTGGAATGTGATTCAAACTTCATTGAGTGCGGGCGAGGACTATAAACTACTATTTACAGTTCCCCCTACACAATTTGGATCCCTTAGTGCAAAATACGAAAAAAAGTTTGGCACACCCTTACACAAAATAGGCATAATTACCAGCACGAATGAACTTAAATACATAGACTCACAAGGAGTCGAATATCAAAT
>CAYJOF010000159.1:0-288 GCA_964371765.1 uncultured Rikenellaceae bacterium | reverse complement strand
CACAATAATATGGATAGAATAAATGCAGTGTTGTCAATCGCTGGCTCAGATAGTGGGGCAGGTGCTGGTATTCAAGCAGACCTAAAGAGTGTGGCAGCTAATGGAGCTTACTGCACAACGGTAATTACTGCTATCACCGCTCAAAATACAGTTGGCGTAAGATCTGTTGAGCTGGTCTCCGATAAGATGATAAGATCACAGATTGAGGCTGTTATGGAGGATTTCAATATAAGTGCCATCAAACTAGGGATGTTACCCTCTGTTGAATGTGTTGATATAGTGGCGCAA
>CAYJOF010000158.1:1430-3950 GCA_964371765.1 uncultured Rikenellaceae bacterium | reverse complement strand
CCTATACCACTAAAAATTATCCATAATAAAGATGGCCTTCCAGCCTCTTCAATTACCGATACATATAAAGCCCCTCCAAGAAGTGAGCCTACTGAACTACCAATTACTCCATAAAGAAACGAGTAGCCCATATATAGAGCTTTCTTGTCTGGGGGTGCAATGGTACCAATATATGATAGGAATTTAGGGTGAGTTGTCATCTCGCCAATCGTAAATACCATTATTCCGACTATAAATATCCATGGTGAGGATGATAAGCTAAGGATAAACATACCTAGAGTACCGCAACCAATACCACCAATCATTGTAGGCAGTGCGGGTGCTTTTGCAACAATCTTTGAAACAACTAACTGAAGAGATATAATAACACCTGCAGTTAGAACAGTAACGTGCTCAGTGTCGAATTTCCAATTCGGGTTATCCACAAATATACTCAAAAATGAGTTTACGCTATCATTAATAGGTGTCATATCCATATAGTCGTTTAGATACCACAAAACAGTTCCAAACATCTGGAAATATAGAATCCAGAATCCAGAATATAACACAATAAGGGTGATGAATTTTGTGTCCTTTAGTACCTCTACAATACCTTGAACGAGCTCCTTTATGCTCTTTGATTGCTTGCCTGCATCTAAATTTGCTTTAGGTTCTCGATAGAGTATTGCATTGATGATAAACAGCAAACAACCCACACTGGCAGCCATATAGAATATATACTTATAGCCAAACCCTTTCATAATTGGCACAAGGATAAGAGGGAATAGGAATGCCCCTAGGTTGATTGACCAGTAGAATATTCCAAAACCCACAGTTGAGTTCTCTGGTGTAGTGCTCTTTGCAATTGTGCCACTAATTACTGGTTTGAAAAATCCTGCCCCAATTGCCATTACCACCAAAGAGGCTAGCACTAGAAGGTATGAAGAGGAAGCAGCAGTTAGGAAATATCCCGTAGATATACAGCTAAAAGCAAAGAATAAAACACGCTTGTAGCCATATCTGTCAGCAATTGCTCCAGCAACAATAGGGATGAAGTAGAGCAGTGGTTGGATAATGCCCATAATAGTGCTTGATTGTGGCTTTGAGAAACCTAATCCGCCCTCTTGGGGATTGAGTATCATATATACAGAAAGAATAGACAATACTCCGTAGTAGGCTCCTCTTTCGAAAAATTCCATTAAGATTGCTACCCAAAAATTCTTTTCAAAACCTCTTTTTTTCATGTTAATTTGTTTCAGTTAGTTCTATATGGCAGCATTGTTGTAGCTGCAATATTTGTTAATATCTCTTTTTTCACCCCAAATATAGTAATTTTTACGGAAAATTTTATGGTCGTTTGTCTAACTTTTCTCTGCAAATCTATAAGATTTTGAAATAAAGAGTATTACGTTTATTTGCTTTTAAGATGCTGAAAATAATTGTAAAATTATGTGCTAAAGTTGAATTATTTGGTAAAATTTGCTATCTTTGTCAACTGAAGAATGAAAACAGCTCAATAACTGTTTATTTTTTCTGTGAGTAATAAACTTTATAACTTTTTATAAAGAAAAATGTTGAGATATGATTAATAAAATACGAAACCTTAGATACTTAAAAAAAGAGGTAATATTTTCCCTAGATATTCTACTATCACTGTTTGCTACTTTGATGGCTATATTGCTAGTGTCATCTGTTTTAAACATCTCACAACAAACAGATGTCTTGATGTTAGTCTCAGGTGCCTCGGTTCTTGTTACAGCTATCCTTATTATTGTTTTTGGATTTCACAAAAGTATTGTTCGCTATTTTACCATTGACGATGCACTTAAGATAGTTCTAATGGCATCAATAAAATGTCTTGTAATCACAGCAATTCTTTTTGCTCTTGAGTATGAGAGATTCCCTCTATACTATGGAGGTCTAGATCTTCTTCTAACATCATTTGTTATGATAACCGTCAGAGGAGTAATGGTTGCGGCATACCAGTACATCCTAAACTACTCAAAAGTTCATAATGGAGATAGTTTTATATTTAGTACCCAGGGATCTAACCCCGAGATTGCCCAGCAAATTAACAAAAACGCTGATTCAAAATATCACATTGCAGGTTTTTTGTCTACAAATCATTCTAAAGTAGGCAGTAAGATTTCGGGTAAAAAAGTCTATTCAGTAAATCAAGATAATATAGATTTATTGAGACTTTTCAACAAAAAAGGAGTCTCATCAGTGATCTTTACATCAGAAAAACGCGTAAAAGAAGAACAGGATAGATTAGTCAAATTTTGTATGAGCAACCATTTTAAAATGTATATGATGGGGGAACTACGAGAGTTTGATGAGGAGAGTGGTGTTGAATCGCGTCAAATTAAGCCACTTCAAATTGAGGATTTGCTTGATAGAGATCAGATAGAGGTAGATACAGAAAGTATCCGAAAAGAGATTGAAGGTAAGGTGGTTATGGTAACGGGTGGTGCAGGATCTATCGGCTGTGAGATAGTAAATCAAGTAACAATATTTGGCGCCAAACAGATAATCGTTATG
>CAYJOF010000158.1:297-1420 GCA_964371765.1 uncultured Rikenellaceae bacterium | reverse complement strand
TTACAAACAAATTCCCTAATGCGGATATTCGTTATGTACTGGGTGATGTTAGATCAACAGATCGTGCAAAGCAGATTATCAAAAAATATTGTCCGTCTATCATTTTCCATGCTGCTGCTTATAAGCATGTTCCAATGATTGAGGCTAATCCGTGTGAGGGTGTTTTGACAAATGTATGGGGTACGATTAATATCGCTACTCGTGCCATAGAAAATGGTGTTAAGAAGTTTGTGATGGTCTCAACAGACAAGGCGGTAAACCCTACAAACGTAATGGGTGCTTCAAAACGTATTGCTGAGATTTGTGTTCAAAGTATGAATAAACAGGACGTGACAGAGTTTATTACTACGCGTTTTGGAAATGTACTAGGTAGTAACGGTTCGGTAATTCCTCTGTTTAAAGATCAAATTGCTAAGGGAGGTCCTGTTACTGTTACCCACCCTGATATAATTCGCTATTTTATGTCTATACCTGAGGCGTGCAGATTGGTTCTTCAGGCTGCAATTCTAGGGCACTCTGGAGAGATTTTAGTATTTGATATGGGAAAACCAGAGAAGATTGTTGACTTAGCTCGCAAGATGATAGAGTTATCTGGATTTGAGCCAGATAAGGATATTAAAATTGAATTTACAGGGCTTCGTCCTGGTGAGAAACTTTATGAAGAGCTATTTAGTACTGGTGAAGAAAAATCTACCTCTCACGCTAAAATCAATATCGCTAAGTGTAGAGAGATCGATAGAGAGCTGCTCGACAGTACAATCAAAAGATTGATTATTCACGCTAGAAATATGGAAGTTGAGCATACTGTGCGTTTGATGAAAGTTCTTGCTCCAGAGTATAAATCTAACAACTCGGAGTTCGAAAAATTTGATTCAAACAAATCTTAACTACCATTTATATTAATAATAATTGAGGGTGTTTGACTATATCGAATACCCTTTTTAATATATAATTTTTCTCTTAATATGATGAAAATTGATTTAGTATACCTTTGGGTCGACGGTAGTGATAGGGAGTGGATGATCAAACGTAATGCTTATCTTCCCGCTGATAGACAAACAGATCCAGAAACATTTTGTGAAGGAAGGCTGTTCGACAATCAAGAGCTAAGATACTCTCTTCG
>CAYJOF010000158.1:0-287 GCA_964371765.1 uncultured Rikenellaceae bacterium | reverse complement strand
ATAATCAAGTGCCTAAATGGCTAGATTTATCTAATAAAAAAGTTACTATCATCAATCAAAATGATATTTTACCTAAAGAGTCAATCCCATGCTACAACTCGCCTTCAATCGAACTAGCACTGGTAAATATCCCAAATTTATCAGAAAACTTTCTGTATGCAAACGATGATATGATGTTTGGACGAGCTGTCGAAAAGAGTTTCTTCTTTACCTCTAATGGAGAGGCTATATGTAGATTTACTGCCCCTAACTGTATCCAAAAAATATACGATATTATCTTTAAGAGT
>CAYJOF010000157.1:0-3959 GCA_964371765.1 uncultured Rikenellaceae bacterium | reverse complement strand
ACACAGCTAAAAATCGTGTGGTGGCAGTTGATTTTTACGTTTATTCGCCTGATGGAGGAAAGAAACAACGTAACTATATAAAACAGCTAAATGCTCTTATTAGAACAGTTGATCTTAACCCTACAATTTTAGAAGATGAGAAGTAAACTTATAGATATAAGGGCAGTTTTGGCTGCCCTTATTGTATTACTGTCGTTACTCTCTAGTTGCAATGCACAGGAGCTGACACTAGAGCAGAAAGTAGCTAAGATGGTGATGGTAGGATTTCACGGAACGAAGTTTGATATAAACAATCAAGTAGTAAAAGATATAAGAGACGCTGGAGTGGGTGGAGTGATTCTTTTTGAGAAAAATATCACACCTATCGAAAAAGGTGAAGATTCAAAAACAATCCTTACTGACCTATGTACCAACCTAATGGAGCTGGCAGATGGAAAACTTCTTCTTGCTATCGATCAAGAGGGAGGGAGAGTGAATCGTCTGCGATCTAAGTATGGTTTTCCAGAGTTTGTCTCGGCAGAGTATCTTGGAGAGCTAGATAACATAGACTCAACCCGCCACTATGCAGCCCTTCTTGCTGAGGCTGTGTCTGGTGTTGGGCTTAACACAAACTTTACCCCAGTTGCAGATATGATAGTAGATCCACAATCGCCAGCAGTGGCAAAGATTGATAGGAGTTATTCGTCGGATGCACAGGAGGTTATTCAGCACGCATCGATAATGGTAGAGGAACATCACAAACGAAATATTCGCACCTCACTAAAGCATTTTCCAGGTCACGGAAGTGCCTCGGTGGATAGCCATAACGGATTTACCGATATAACTCAAACTTGGAGTCCTCAGGAACTTGTGCCTTTTAAATCTATGATAGACAACACGCCAGTTGATATGGTGATGGTTGGCCATCTTTTCAATAGCACAATAGACAAAAATTACCCTGCATCACTCTCAAAGAGTACTGTCGAGGGACTTCTGCGTACTGAATTAGGATGGAAGGGTTTTGTAATAACGGACGATATGATGATGAAAGCAATTGCAGACAACTATTCATTCGAGGAGAGTGTAATGCTTGGAATCAATGCTGGAATCGATATGTTTATTTATAGCGGAAATACAAACGGATATAAAAACCCTCAAGCAGATTTGTTTATAACGACTGTTTGTAAATTGGTACGTGAGGGTAAGATAGATATTAAAAGAATTGACGAATCGTATGAGCGTTGGCTCAAAATTGTAGAGTAGATGAAAAGAGGAAACGAGAGTAAACCACACATAGCAATCTTAGGGCGTTGTAATGCAGGAAAGAGTACTTTGATGAACTTTCTTGCAGGCGACAATGCTGCAATTGTGTCCCCAATGAGTGGAACAACAACCGATCCGGTTAAACGCTCGGTTGAGATTCTTGATTTTGCTCCTGTGGTGCTTATCGACACTGCTGGTATCGACGATACAACACAACTAGGGAGTGAAAGACGCGAAAAAACTATCGAGACTCTATACTCGGTTGATATGGCAATTATTATCCACTCTGAAACGTGGTCAAAATATGAGGATGAACTTGTAGCTCTTCTAAAAGAGCAAGCAATGCCATATTTGACTCTCTATAACAATCATAACGCCACGCAGTTGACACAACCACTAGATGGCATTGAATTAAATCTTCACCACTCATCGCAGGCAGAGCGAGATGTTTTGTTTGGCTTGATAAAAAATACCCTGCCAGAGTACTCTTACCTAATTCCGTCTCTTCTAGGAGACTCAATATCTGCAGGTGAGATAGTATTGATGGTATGTCCAATAGATAGTGAAGCACCCGCAGGAAGGCTTATCCTACCGCAAGTGCAAGCAATAAGAGATGCTCTTGATAAGCAAGCAATATCTGTCGTGATTCAAGCTCAGCAGTTAGAAAATGTGCTTGATAGTTCCTTAAAACCCAAATTGATAGTAACAGATAGTCAAATAATAGATACTGTCTCAAAACTTGTAGACAATCGATACCCACTAACTACATTTAGTATTCTATTTGCTGCCTTAAAGGGAGATATGAAGCTATATGGGGAGGGTTTAAAAAAAGTAGACAATCTTTGTGATGGAGATAAAGTATTGATATTGGAAAGTTGTCTGCACCAGACTAGTTGTGAGGATATAGGCAGAGTAAAAATCCCACTATGGCTCAAAGAGTACACACAAAAGAACCTATCGTTTGATATAGTCGCAAAGCTATCGGCACTTCCTACCGATTTCTCCTCTTATGCTCTTGCAGTTCAGTGTGGTGGGTGTATGGTTACTCGCAGGCAACTACAAGGACGTATTCATCGTGTTGCAGCTGCTGGTGTGCCTATCACCAACTATGGAATGTTAATCTCTAAAATTCGTAAATGAGTAGGGTAGTATATGGGCTAAAAAACACCAAAATGTCGCTATTCTTCAATTTGGTGCTTCTTCTTCTTACCTTTTTCTCTCGAAGAGTGTTTATTGATTCACTCGGGGTTGAGATTATGGGTTTGAGTACCTCTATGCTCAATATTCTCCTTATTCTAAATCTTTCTGAGTTGGGAGTGGGCACAGCAGTATCAACATCTCTTTATGCCCCCTTAGCGCAGGCCAATCGCCAAAAAATTGACGATATTCTTTCAATAATGGCCTACCTATACCGAATCATCGGTTTTATTATTATAGGTATAGGAGCGATAATATTAATCTCCCTCCCTCATCTATACAGCGATGGTGATGTCTCGATGGGCTGGGTCTATGCTACATTTGCTGCTCTATTCGTATCAAACCTTGTGCCCTTTTTTATAAGCTACCAGCAGGTTATCCTTGATGCAGATCAGCGTTACTACGAGATAGCCGCAGCCACTAACACCCTTGTTTTTATTAAGGTAGTGATTCAGATGATATGTTTGAAATTCTTCTCAATGGCTTACGCCTCTTGGTTGATTCTGGAAGTGATTTTTGCCTTTATCCTAGGAATCTGGCTAGTCTACCGAGTTCGAAAACTCTACCCTTGGCTTAATAGCTCTTTTTCTAAAGGGCGAAGAGTTCATAAGCAGTATCAAGATATTCTACGTCGTGCTCGTCAGGTTATTCCTCATCGCATATCAACGGCCGTACTTAACCAGACAGACAATATCCTGCTTTTGATGTTGGTCTCACTTTCAAGTGTTACCCTCTACACCAATTACGCTCTTGTTACTAAAAAGTGTGTTATGCTAATCTCTGCCACTTTCAATGGGCTTACGGCAGGTGTTGGCAATCTAATAGCGCAAGGAAATATAGATTCGGTTAGAAAACTTTTTTGGGAGTTTAATGCCCTATTTTTTATTCTAGGCTCAACGGCAGCTACTGGTATTTACCTTCTTATTGACTCTTTTGTCTCTCTGTGGTTAGGACCAGAGTTTGTGTTGTCTAGGTGGGTTACAATCTTAATATCGGTGAACACATTCTTGACAATTATGCGTCTTCCTTTGACTTATTTTACCAATGGATATGGTCTTTTTAAAGATGTATGGGCGCCATTTGCTGAGGCCACTATTAACCTTGTAGGGTCTATTATTCTTGGATATGTTTATGGCATTGAGGGTGTTTTGGCAGGTAGTGCTATCAGCCTACTATTTATTGCAGTATGGAAACCATATTTCTTTTATCGAGAAATTTTCAAAAGTTCAGTTTTCTCATATTGGCGAAATATCGCATTTGGAATAGTAATGTTCACTCTCAATCTATTGATTCTAGAATTAGGCGTTATGCGCGTTTTGGGAGTCGTTTCAGATGGTTTTTTAGGATGGACACTAAATGCTATTATTGTGTCTATAGTTTCAATTATTGTTATCTCTTCGGGTATGTTTATAGGTTTTCAAGGGACAAAAGACATATCCAAAAGAGCCATTAGCGTTCTGCTACCCAAAAGATAGAGTGCCAAAAGCAAAACGACTTTATCGTTTTCTGTTTTGAGTTAG
>CAYJOF010000156.1:0-3964 GCA_964371765.1 uncultured Rikenellaceae bacterium | reverse complement strand
AGAGGAGGCAGTTGAGCTTATTAAGAGAAACTCTCGTCGATATGCAAAACGCCAGTTGACGTGGTTCAGAGCTCAAAGTGATGCAGAGTGGTTCTCTGCCGACGAATATGAAAAAATAATAAAACATATAGAGAATGATTAAGAAAATTACGAAATCAACGCTATTCAAACTAATGTTAGCCGTTGTTGTAGGTATGATTGCAGGTTTTTATGTAAACGAACAGGTGATGAATGTGGTAGTTACCATCAAATACATCGCAGGGCAGATTATCTTCTTTATGGTACCACTAATAATCCTCGCTTTTATAGGCTCGTCAATAGCTAAAATGGGAGGAGGTGCTTCAAAGATGTTAGGATACTCCGTATCTATTGCCTACCTATCGTCAATCGGTGCTGCTTTTATGGCTATGATTTTGGGATACTCTATTCTTCCTCTTCTTACAATAGAGAGTGCCTCAGAGGCAATAAATGAATTGCCAAAATTAGTTTTTGAGCTGCAAATTCCTCCTGTGATGAGTGTAATGACTGCCCTTGTGTTGGCAGTGATGGTGGGACTCTCTGCTGTATGGACAAAGTCAACTCAAATAATATCTCTTCTGGACGAGTTTCAGAGAATGGTACTTACTCTTATTAACAGAGTGCTGATACCTATCCTTCCGATCTTCATTGCGGCTAATTTCTGTGCTTTGAGCTACGAGGGAGCAATTACATCTCAACTACCGATATTTATCAACGTTATGGGTATTGTTCTATTAGCTCACTTCGTGTGGTTGGCTATCCTATATACAATTGCCGCCCTGTTCACTCGAAAAAATCCATTGGAGGTAGTGCGATACTATGCTGCTCCATACCTAACAGCACTGGGAACTATGTCTTCGGCGGCTACGCTACCAATCTCGATCAAGGCCGCAAAACGTAGTAGAGTTCTAGATGATAAAGTTGTAGATTTCTCTATTCCACTATTTTCAAACATACATCTTTGTGGCTCAATTCTTACAGAGGTATTTTTTGTTATGACCGTATCAAAAGTGATGTATGGAGTGTTCCCAGAGGTGTCAACGATGGTTCTATTTATAGTTCTTCTAGGAGTGTTTGCCGTTGGTGCGCCTGGAGTGCCTGGAGGTACAGTAATCGCCTCTTTAGGTATAGTTGTATCTGTTCTAGGGTTCGATGAGGGCGCAACAGCCCTTCTGCTAACCATCTTTGCTCTGCAGGATAGTTTCGGTACGGCTTGTAATATAGTAGGCGATGGTGCACTGACTATGATAATGACTAAAGTGGCAGATAAAACTAAGGACGATTCGACTATTTAATAATCCTATATATCCATTAATTTATTCAATCGAAAATATTTGGTTGAGGTTTTTAAGTGCACTATTTTTGTAATCGAAAAAGGGGCTAATTTATGCCCAAAGATTTTTATTTACAATTTAAAATAGTTTTAATGGAAACAATTATCAACTCTATGCTACCGGACTTTTCAGTTCAAGCATACCACAATGGCGAATTCAAAACAGTAACTTCAGAAGATGTAAAAGGCAAATGGGCTATCTTCTTTTTCTATCCAGCAGACTTCACGTTTGTATGTCCAACAGAGCTTGTTGATATGGCAGATAAATATGAGGCTTTCAAAGCTATGGGTGTTGAGGTGTATTCAGTAAGTACAGATTCTCACTTTGTTCACAAAGCATGGCACGACGCATCTGAATCAATCCGTAAGATTGGATACCCAATGCTTGCAGATCCAACAGGTCATCTATCACGTGCTTTTGGTGTTATGATCGAAGAGGCAGGTATGGCTTACCGCGGAACTTTTGTAATCAACCCAGAAGGACTTATCAAACTAGCTGAAATCCAAGATAATGCTATTGGTCGTAACGCCGATGAACTTTTCCGTAAAGTTGAGGCAGCTCAATTTGTAGCTTCTCACAGTGGCGAGGTTTGTCCTGCTAAATGGAAAAAAGGAGAGGAGACTCTTAAGCCTTCTATCGACCTAGTTGGAAAAATCTAGTTCTGCTAGCGGCTTGCGTGCAATTTCTGCACGTCGGAGAGACCCTCTTCGCTTGAGAACCTCGTCGATGTCCAGAAATTGCTATGCAATCCGTAGAGCAAGACAGTTCAGCGGAGCCTTACAAACTTTATCTACAATGACCTAAAGGGAGGATCGAAGTAGATAATCTGTTTATTATTTGCATCACTTTTGATTATATTATGAACTAAAATCGAGTCTAAGACTCACTACTATTATGATAGACCAATCTATGAAAGAGCAATTAACTGCTCTATTTGCAGGCTTACAATCTGACTACACTTTTGATGTTTCGTTCTCAGAACAATCAGCGACCAGTGACGAACTTATGGAACTGTTGACAGATGTAGCTGAATGCTCACCTAAAATTTCAATAAATACTAATCAGTCACCGCAGTTAGGATTCTCAATTCTTAAAAATGGAGTTGCCTCAGGAGTGTCATTCCGAGCTATTCCTAATGGGCACGAATTTAATTCTCTTCTACTTGCGATCTTAAATCTTGACGGAAAAGGTAAGAATTTACCAGATCAATTTACGCTTAAACGAATAAAATCACTTAAGGGTAAAATAAATCTTACGACCTATATGTCTCTTACTTGTACAAATTGTCCCGATGTTGTTCAAACACTTAATGTCGTTGCAATGCTCAGTCAAGGCGTTAGTCACGAGGCAGTCGATGGTGCAATCAACCAGCAAGAGGTAGAAAAATTCAATATCCAATCAGTGCCAACGGTATATGCCGATGGGGTGCTTTTGAGTGTGGGAAGAACAAGCCTATCAGAATTACTTGATAAGCTAGAGGAGCGATATGGAGTAGAGCTGAGTGATGAAGTTGAGATTAGAGAGTATGATCTACTTGTTGCAGGAGGAGGTCCAGCAGGTGCTACGGCAGCTATGTACTCAGCACGTAAGGGCTTGAAAGTTGGAATTATCGCTCAGAAGGTTGGAGGTCAGGTAAACGAAACTGTTGCCATCGAAAATATTCCGTCGGTTATCCACACAACAGGCTCAAAGCTAGCCCAAGATTTAAAGGAGCAGCTACAACACTATAATATTGATATTCTTGAGAATAGGAATATAGAAAGTGTGGAACTAGAGGGTACTCTTAAAAGGGTAAATGTTAAGGGAGGTGATAGCTATATCGCACCTGCTATGATTATCTCAACTGGCGCATCGTGGAGAAGATTAGGGGTAGAGGGAGAGAGCGAGTATGTTGGACGTGGGGTTGCTTTTTGTCCTCATTGCGATGGCCCATTCTACAAAGGCAAAACGGTTGCAGTGATTGGTGGCGGAAACTCAGGTGTTGAGGCTGCAATTGACCTAGCAGGTATATGCTCTAGAGTTCTTCTTTATGAGTTTATGGAGGAACTTAAAGCTGATAGTGTGCTTCAGCAGAAGCTGACTACACTTCCAAATGTAGAGATTTACACCTCAAGCCAAACTATGAGTATAGATGGTGACGGATCTAAGGTTACCTCGATCACTGTTCGCAATCGAGCAACAGATCAAGAGAGTATTGTACCTCTTGACGGTATCTTCATTCAGATTGGATTGAGTGCTAACTCATCTCTGTTTGCTGATCTTGTCGAAACTAATCGAATTGGCGAGATTGTGGTAGATAGAAATGGTCGTACATCACAAAAAGGTATATATGCTGCTGGCGATGTTACAGACGTAAGTTACAAGCAGGTGGTTATCTCGATGGGAGAGGGAGCTAAGGCGGCATTGGCTGCATTTGATGACAGAATACGTGGAGAGCTATAGATGATACTTCGATTAATAAATTTGCAAAATTCAATTTCATTCTAATAGTGTCCGAGTAAATTTCGGATTGAACAGCTGTACATCATTTTCACCCTCAAACCCGCTCTTAGGAGCGTCACTGCTCAAGTACACGAGTACTCCACGCAGTGATTTGAGGCTAAAACTAATGC
>CAYJOF010000155.1:1758-3969 GCA_964371765.1 uncultured Rikenellaceae bacterium | reverse complement strand
TTTTTTGTCAGCACAAGAGAATCAAGATTCTCGGTGCGTGCTTTTTTCTCAAAAAAGCATTAACTACTACAAATAAAATAAATAGGATATTTCTACATCTATAAGTTCTAAGAGCTACAAAAGATTGAATTTTGCCCCTAGAGGGGGGCAAAAGCACTGTGAAAGGTTTATGCGTGGTGAGCTTGCTCATCTAAGGATAAATCTTTTGCAGGGATAGGCACTGCAAGTGCCGTAATTCAATCACTGCTCCCCTTTCCAATAACCGAATCTCGTTTGTGCTTAGATGAGCAAGCTCATCTAAGCACAAGGCTCACCAAACTAGAACAAAACCAAAACAAAAAGAAAAATTTTGTCACAAAAAAAATAAGTAGTACATTTGTAGTGACACAAATACATTGCAAACAGATATAAAACTACAAATATGCGAATCAAGACATTAACTTTAGCATTCCTGACACTAATACTTTCAACTCTAGTAGCCACAGCTCAGGACATACCAACAAAAAAAGATGCCTTAACCATAGAGCTCACTATCGAGAAGGAATCATTAGTAACAGGACCATACGCCAGATACGCACAACAATACCTTGGTGTTATTGCTCCTCTAAACAACAGAGTAAGTCACAAAATTGTAGGAGCAAAAATCTCTAAGACAAATTCAAATACTCAAAACATCAATATATCTCAACAATCAGCGGATATAAATTTCAATGATATGGGGCTCGAACCTATTGTAACGGTTGGGGGCGACTACTCTATCAACCGCACATCCTCATCAGAGAAATCATTGCAGGAGATGGCCGTTTCAGCATCGCAGGCAATCTTCAATCTAAGGAAAAGACGTTATGAGGTGATTACAGGGGAACTTCAGGACGCTTATGGTGCTGGTATTGGGGCAGCAGTTGCCGAGATGACGAGACTAGAGCAGCAGTACGTAGCTCTTTTCTTAGGAAAAAAAGCAGTTACAAGAGAGGTGCACACATTCTCTGTTCTTCCTAGCTCAGACAAAAGCAGTTATGTGTTATGTAGATTCTCTGAGCAGGATGGTGTAATAGATATACTTGGTAGTAGTGGCCAGCAGCTGGTTATGACAGTAGTACCCGAGAATAGTATCGAACCTATTGTGATAAATAAAGAAGAAATTCAGAAGAATGAGGCGATCCCTACTGCGCAATTTCATATGGAGTGGGTAACTGCGACTATTATCTTAGATGGTAGTATTTTAGCTAATGCTATGTTTGAATTGCCTCAATTTGGCAAGATGGTTAAACCTACTATTGTCGAGTAACTAAAGTGAGAAAGCATACAATAAACGTTGGAGGCAGACTTGTAGATCTATCGACTACTCAAGTTATGGGTATAGTAAATATTACCGATGACTCATTTTATGAAGGCAGTAGAGTCTCTAACGAATCAGAGATCGAAAGCAAGGTAGCAGAGCATCTTGCCGCTGGAGCCACTATAATAGATATTGGAGGGTGTTCAACGCGCCCAGGATCAGAACCAGTTTCGACTCAGGTTGAGATTATGCGAGTTCTATCAGCACTTGATGTAATCGAAAAAAGGTTTGGTAAAGATATAAACATCTCGATTGACACCTACCGTAGTGAGGTTGTACGTCGAGTAATAGACAGCTGGGGAAGAGGTTTTATTGTAAACGATATTGAGGCAGGATACAACGACAAGCAGATGCTGCAAGTTGTTGGAGATAATGCTCTTCCATATATTGCGATGCACTCCAGAGGAGATTCTAAGAGTATGGATTCACTCAACGGATATGAAGATATTGTAGATGACATTTTGCATTTTTTTGTTGAACGAATTGCCAAAATGAGATCACACGGTATAGTAGATATAATATTGGACCTTGGATTTGGTTTTGCAAAAGATGTATCGCAAAACTTTGAATTGATACGCCGCTTTACCGAGTTTGGAGTGCTAGGTTACCCTCTTTTGGCAGGCATCTCACGAAAGAGAGTTGTTTGGCAGTCACTAGAACTTACGCCTGAGGATTCACTCAACGGGACTACAGTACTAAACACCCTGCTAGTTGATAGAGGGGCATCTATTCTTAGGGTACACGACTCTAAAGAGGCAACAGAGGCGATAAAACTTATAAACTTAGCAAAATAATTACAGTATGGGATTCTTAACTATTACATTTTGGGATATACTTGATATTTTGATTGTATCGCTTCTAATTGCACAGGT
>CAYJOF010000155.1:0-1748 GCA_964371765.1 uncultured Rikenellaceae bacterium | reverse complement strand
GTGCCTACTATTCCATTATGGCGATATTTATGCTGTATATGGTATGGCTAATAGTTCGAATCCTAAATATGGAACTTATCAGCACTATCTTAGGGCAGGTTCTTGGTGTGGGTGTAATAGCTCTGCTGATAGTATTTCAACAGGAGGTTCGTCGCTTTCTTTTGTATATAGGTAATCGATACTTCACACGAGGATTTTCACTCACCTCTAGCTTTACCACACAAATAGATTTTGAGGCAATATTAGGAGCTTGTGAGAGTATGTCATCAACTCTTACAGGAGCATTGATTGTGTTTGAGAGAAAAAGCAATTTGGATTTTGTTAAGGAGACTGGCGACAAGATAGATTCTGTTATTAACCAGCAACTACTAGAGACGATATTTTTCAAGAACTCGCCTCTACACGATGGTGCAATAGTAGTATCAAACAATCGTATCTCACACGCTAGGTGTGTACTACCTACAACCGAAAACAGTAAGATACCGGCCTACTACGGTATGCGTCACAGGGCTGCTATTGGAGTGAGTGAGAGTAGTGATGCAGTTGTGGTAGTTGTCTCAGAACAGTCTGGACGAATGTCATTTGTTGTTGGTGGCAAGATTCATCGAGGTGTTACCATCGAAAGGCTCAAGGAGCTAATGACAGAACATATTAAGTAATATTACTTTTTTAACAAGAGTTGTGCAGTTTGAGATATTTTTCTTTTTCCTGCACGTTGCAAAGGCGTTATCCTAAAATTTTTCCTAAACTGATTAGTCCCTATTTCGTGCCATTGTTCAAGGCTTCTAACAAATTTGGCATCGGCTGAGTTGGTGTATCCTTTTTTCTCAACTGCTCGGCAAGTCCACGGACAAACATCTGTACAAATATCACACCCAAAGATTGAGTTACGAGGGTTTCTCTTAGCAATAATATCTTGCTGCTGCACGCTCAAATCTGAGGTATGTTCGATGGTTAAGTAGGAAAGACAACTATTGCAATCAACTCGACCATTGTCGAGAATAGCACCCGTTGGGCAACTCTCGACACACCTACGGCAGTTTCCACAACGATTTTGAGTAGGGGTATCGTAAGTATCTACCTCGCAATCAATAAGTATAATCCCTAGAGTAATTGCACTACCCCACTGAGTGTTTGTGATAAGTCCATTGCGCCCTTGCCACCCTACGCCTGCACACTGTGCCCAATAACGCTCCAAAAGGGGTGCTGAATCACAATAACACTCCCCTGAGAGTGAGTCTCCAAATTGTTTAAGTAGCCTAGAGAGAGATTCACGTATAGTGTAGTGGTAGTCGACATCTAGGGCATATTTTGCAACAGTTGGATTTTGATTAAATTCTACTTGAGGATTGTAGTACTTAGCACACACTATAACGCTTTTTGCTCCCTCGAACAAAAGCTGAGGATTAAGACGAATATCCATATTTTGCTCCAGCCACTGCATAGTAGCTCCATAACCACTATTTATCCAGCGGGATAAATATTTTTTTTGTTCGAATAAATTGTGTACTTTTGCAATACCACAAATCTCGAAGCCTTCGCTGAGGGCTAGGTTTTTGATATGACTATTAGACAACACCATCGTTTAGGGAAATTAGATGACAAAATTACAAAAAAATAACGACAAAAGCAGCACTTACGAGAAAGAGAGTCTCAATGAGGGACGAAAACAGCTCTCTCAGATAAAGGTCTCAAATATAATCTACCCTACTCTAATAGGTCTAGGTGTGGTTGCGTATTTGATTTTT
>CAYJOF010000154.1:2742-4022 GCA_964371765.1 uncultured Rikenellaceae bacterium | reverse complement strand
ACATTTGGATGTCCAATAATGTAGTTAATAAATGAGTACATCAACGAAACAGCTGTCGTTCCGTCTACGTCATAGTCTCCATAGACCATTATTTTCTCGTTGTTTTTAACCGCTTGTTCAAGCCGCTCGACCGCCCTATCCATATCCTTCATAAGGAATGGAGAGTAAAGATCACTGAGTTTAGGGTTGAAAAACTTATTCGCCTTCTCAACTGTATCAACCCCACGTTGGACAAGCAGATTCGAGAGCACTGTCGGAATCCCGAGTTGTCGGGATAATGATAGTGTATTCTCAGCTTCCCCTTGGGGATTGAGAATCCATTTCTTCACTGCTACCATATATTTTATTTTTTATTTTATATCGCACATAAACTGTCGAGCAAACTCTTCGCTAAAGCGTTGCTTTACAGTGTCAAAGTCTACATCAATCCCTCCGTTAAGCTCCTTTAAGGAGATTACTCCTTTTTGGGTAAAACCACAAGGGTTGATGTAAGAGAAATATTGCAAGTCGGTATTTACGTTTAGTGCAAATCCGTGCATAGTAACAAATCGAGAGGCTTTAACACCAATGGCTGAAATTTTTCGTTCCTGCCCCTTAGCATCTTTAACCCACACACCAGTAGCTCCATCAACACGATAACCCTCCACGCCCCAGTGTGCAATTGTTGCAATAATACTCTCTTCGAGTTTGAAGATGTAGTCTCTTAGACCCATTCCAAAATCGGATATTTTAATGATTGGGTATCCAACCAATTGGCCGTAGCCGTGATATGTTATATCTCCCCCTCTGTCGATCTTAAAAAAAGTAGCATTAATCTTCTTCAGAAATTCATCGCTGATGAGAAGATTCTGTTGCTGGCCACTCTTACCTAGAGTGTAAACGTGAGGGTGCTCACAATAAAGTAGATAGTTGAGCGGGGTGTTCGACGAGGAAACCTCATCGAATAATTTGCGTTGTAATTCCCAAGCGCTAGAGTACTCTATTACTCCTAAATCTTTTAACTCAACCTCTATCATTTTTATTTATTGTTCGACAAATTTAGTTTAACTTTTGCTGCATTGACTGCCTTATCTGCAAGGTACGACGAGCGCACCATAGGTGCAGACTCAACAAAATCATATCCCATATCAAGAGCAGATTGTTTATAGCTATCAAATGTATCTGGATGTACATATCTATCTACATTCAGATGTTTTGAAGTAGGTTGTAGGTATTGCCCAATTGTGACTATATTACAACCATCATTTCGAAGATCCTGAAGTGTTTGAATAACCTCTTGA
>CAYJOF010000154.1:0-2732 GCA_964371765.1 uncultured Rikenellaceae bacterium | reverse complement strand
CGTGCAGATAACCTCCTGCTCACTCTCTCCAAGTCCTACCATCAGACCGCTCTTTGTCATAACACCTCTTGATGAAAGGTGATTAATAACCGATAGAGATAGGTCATATTTTGCTCTTGAACGAACAGAGGGAGTTAGTCGTTTGCAAGTTTCGATGTTGTGCCCTATGATATCAGGACGAGCATCGATAACAAGATCTATCAACTCCTTGTTGCCATCAAAGTCAGGAATAAGTAGCTCAATTGTAGTATGAGGATTTTTCCTGCGGATAGCTCTTACGGTATCTGCCCATATTTGTGCACCACCGTCCTCTAGATCATCTCTATCAACCGATGTTATAACACAGTGTTTAAGCCCCATAAGCTTAATTGAGTTAGCAACCTTCTCTGGTTCATTGTGGTCTACTGCTAGGGGTTTGCCTGTTGCAGTGGCACAAAACTTACAAGATCGGGTACAAATATTACCCAAAATCATAAATGTAGCCGTTCCTCGACTCCAACACTCACTCATATTTGGGCATTTTCCACTACTACAAATAGTGTGCAATCCGTTCGTTTGAACTATTTTTGATACACCTGCATATTCGGTAGTATTGTGTAATTTAATCTTCAACCAATCTGGTTTTCTCAACACTGTTTTTCTTTCCAACATTTTTTCTACTAATTATTCTCGCAAATATAGTCATTTTTTGCGACTCTACATCAAATAATTTTAATTTTCATCAAAAAATCATCCTATTTTGCCAAAGTATAGCGAGTGTTTGTGCAAAATTCAACAATTACTCTACTATCTGTATTTAACGTTAAATTTCGTCCCATTAGTATGTTAATAATCGATATTTTTTTATATATTTGCACAATGAATACAAAGACAGGAAATATATTAATAGTCGACGACAATAACTCTATTCGACAAACCCTAGAACTACTGCTTCCAGCGCACTTTGAGAAAGTCTTAGCAATTGCTACGCCTAATCTTATTATTGAAACCCTGCGAAACAATCCTGATTTGGATGCAGTCCTTTTGGATATGAACTTCAACTCAGGTATCAACAGTGGCAACGAAGGGATATACTGGCTAAATGAAATAAAAAGAATGCGCCCTAATATTTCGGTCATTCTCTTTACTGCCTATGCAGATATACCTCTTGCCGTTCGAGCTATTCAGCACGGTGCTATTGATTTTATCGAAAAACCGTGGAATAACGAAAAACTTATAATAACTCTTCGAAATGGTGTTGAGTTTTCCAGAAATGCTAGTAAAATCAAGGCTCTCAAGAGTATAGATAAATCAGAATCAAAAATGTTTTGGGGCAATAGCCAACAGATGATCAATCTGCGTAAACTGGTAAATAAGGTTGCTCCCACCGATGCTAACATCTTGATTTTGGGGGAGAATGGAACAGGAAAAGAGGTCTTAGCAAGAGAGATACACTCACTCTCTCAACGCTGTGAGGAGAGGATGGTATCAGTAGATATGGGCTCTGTCACCGAATCTCTATTCGAAAGCGAATTGTTTGGACACGCAAAGGGAGCTTTTACAGATGCCAAGAGCGAGAGGGCAGGTAAGTTTGAAATAGCAAACGGCAGTTCACTCTTTTTGGATGAGATTGGAAACCTACCTCTGCATCTTCAATCCAAGTTGCTTACTGCTCTGCAATCGAGATCAGTTGTGAGGGTGGGTGAGAACGCTCCTAGGGCAGTAGACGTAAGACTAATATGTGCTACAAATGCTAATTTGGAGCAGATGGTTCGTTCGGGAGAGTTTAGAGAGGATCTACTCTATCGTATCAATACTATCGTGCTGAGCATCCCACCGCTAAGAGAGCGACAAGAGGATATTCTCGTGCTAGCAGAACAGTTCTTGGTGGAATATTCTACCAAATACCAAAAAAAATGCACTAGTTTCAGTGACTCTGCTAAAGACAAACTGCTAGAACACAAATGGCTTGGCAACATAAGAGAGCTTCAACACACTATCGAACGTAGTGTTATAATTTGTGACACAAGCGAGGTTATTGCCGAAGATTTATTAATAAACAAACCATCAAATTCAACTAATAACACTATCGCTTTTGGAGATTTAAGCCTAGATGAGATGGAGAAAAAAAGTATCGTTGCAGCTATTAACAGCTCAAATGGGAACCTCAGCGAGGTAGCAACAAAGCTAGGGATTACTCGTCAAACACTATACAACAAGCTCAAAAAACATAAAATATCTATATAATGAGGAGAAATAATCAAATAATTTTAGCAATTTTATTATTCTGGTTAACTGCTAGTATAGTGCTAAGTTCTGCCCTATTTACTCTCAAACACTACGAGTTAGGAATGATCTCTACTCTATTTGCAAGTCTTCTATTATGGCGAACATATCGCCATTTTCAGATAATTAGCAAGAAAGTGACTCTACTTTTTGATGCGATTGACAATAATGATTTTACGCACAGATTTATCAACACAAGCAACAGTTCAACCAATGAAATACTGCTCCATAACTCTCTTAATCGCATCAAAAAAATACTCCACGACACGAAGATAGAGATGCAGGAGAGTGAGAAATATTTCGAAAAAATCCTAAATTTAGTTGACACTGGAATTTTGGTCATTGATAGTCGAGGTGTAGTTATTAGAACTAACACAAGAGCCCTTACCTTATTGCACCTTAATCAAATCACGCACATCAACCATCTTTCAAGCCTAGGAGAAGATATTCCCAGCACAATAATGAAT
>CAYJOF010000153.1:0-4038 GCA_964371765.1 uncultured Rikenellaceae bacterium | reverse complement strand
TCAAGAGTTTTTGAGCCTGATGAACGAAAAACTTCGGTGTAGCTTGAGCCGCTATCCTCCGTTAGTTCTACGGTAATATCACCATCGGTTGTACCTGCCGCTACGGCAAAATCGAAAGTATAGGTATTGTCTGTAACAGGTTTATCCCAATTATATAGCTCATATTTATGCTCATAAGCTTTAGTGGCAATAGAATATTTAACTAGAACCATACTTGTTGCCACTTTTATAGTCTTAAGCGTTAGACCTATGTATGAATATAGGTGCTCAAGTACGATAGGGCTACCTGCTGAGACAGCACTTGAGGTGTGTAGCACCGCCGACATTAGATTATCTCTGCCATTTGCCTCATCGTGATGATTTGGTGCTAATGACATAACAGAGTTGTATGCGACTGGAGTCATGTTGTTGTGACTACTATGATGGAAACGATAGTTTGTGTCCGAGCTCAATTTTGTACCAGATTGGTACGTAAACTCTGCGCTGCCATCTGCTGCGATGTCGCCTGCATCGGCAATCTCATATATCGCAACGTGAGTGTCGCCTGCCGAAGAAGATACTTGTAGCACGTCGCCCACTTTCCACGCCACCTCATAGCCCAAGCCCGTATTAGGGTTAAGGCTCACCTTGGTGTCGGATTCTGTCGATGGGGCGACAACCCTCAAGGTTTGAATATCTTGATCCGAGCTAGATGTGTTACTATCCTTCACACACCCATTCGTCAGAATTATGGCTGCAAAAAGAACCATAAACTTGAATATTATATTTTTCATTGTATTATTATTTTTAGTTTATGCCTATTTATTTTATAGCTCCTCCTCCTCCAATTACTGGTGGCTTATTGCCGTTAGGGTCGATTAGGGTAGCTGCGGTAATATTTATATTAAGCATAGCATCTATCTGTGTTCCCGATCCATCTGCATTAGTGTAATAATTCAATTCTATTTGCGATATTCCCATTGCTGCCCCTGCTTTAGCTGTGACTGTCAATACCTTAGTCGTTGAATTATATGAATAATCCAAGTATGCTGGCGTTTCAACTATAAAGTCAAACTTACCATCGATGGTAGCATCAGCTGGAGAGAACTTAACATCGAACTCCTTAGATTGACCAATAGCAAGGTCAACTGGTGAACTAAGAGCCGAAGACGAACCTTTGAGATGGAACGAAAGCGATGTTGGGACTTTCTTTGTTACTGTCACAGCACAGCTTGCTGTTTTCGAGCCACTCTGAGTCGTTACTATGATTGTAGCATTACCCGGTGAATTTGCACTTACCGCACCAGTTGTTGGGTTTACACTAGCAACCGAAGGATTAGTAGAATTCCACGTTACTGTTGTATTGTCTGCATCCGAAGGATTGATAGTAGCTGTAAGTGTTTCGCTAGATCCTGCAATTAACGATAGGGTTGGTTTGTTGATCGATACGCTTATTACTGGCTTTGGTACTACTATCTTTTTAGATACTGTCACAAAGCAAGTTGCTATTTTTGATCCATCCTGAGTCTTTACTGTAATTGTGGCTGTTCCCTGTGAAATTGCACTTACCGCACCAGTCGTAGGATCTACACTAGCAATCAAAGAATTGCTAGAACTCCACGTTACTGCTGTGTTGTCTGCATCTGACGGGTTTATTGTAGCTACTAAGGTCTCGCTATTTCCTTCTATTAGTGATAGTGATGACTTATTTAGTGATACGCTAACTACTGGCTTTGGAATTGGCTTGCTTGCTACTGTAACCTCGCAAGTAGCTGTTTTTGCACCATCGACTGTTGTAACTGTAATAGTAGCTGTTTGACCTGCTTTGGCTGTCGAGGCAAGTGTCACTACCCCACCGCTTACTGTTGCTACTAGATGGTTACTACTCTCCCAAGTTACATCCTTGTTTGATGCACCCTCAGGGTTTACGGTTGCTACTAGAGTTTGTGGGGTTGTCGAACCCTCCACAAACGAAAGAACTGTGTTGTCAAGTGTTACGCCTAATACCGATACGCTAGCCTTGGTAACTGTCACAACACACGTAGCTGTCTTTGCGCCATCGTCTGTCGTAACGGTGATAGTTGCGGTTCCCTCTGCTATGGCTGTAACCATACCGCTTACATCTACTGTTGCAACTTCTAGATTGTCGCTTGTCCAAGAGATTGCTTTGTTGGTTGCATCCTCAGGGTTGATGGTAGCTATAAGTGATTCACTTGCGCCTTCTGTCAATGAAAGAGTAGATTTGTCGAGCGTAACACCAGTCACTACAATTGCATCTACTGGCTTGGCTGTCACTGTAACTTCGCAAGTTGCTGTTTTTGCGCCATCGTCAGTTGTAACGGTGATTGTTGCTGCCCCTGCTGCTACAGCTGTAACATTACCCTCCTGGTCGACTGTTGCTATTAGTGCATCGTTGCTGCTCCAAACTAGATCTTTGTTGGTTGCTCCCTCTGGGTTTACTGTTGCTATAAGTGTTTCGTTCGCTCCCTCTACTAAAGAAAGGGTTGTTTTGTTAAGCGTAACACCAGTAACCGCCACTGTAAGTGGTGCTACCGTCACCCGAACTGTTGCTGTTTTACCATTCTTAGTCTTTGCAGTAATTATTGCAGTACCCTCACCTATGGCCTTTACAAGACCATTAACAACTGTGGCAACCTTAGGGTCGCTTGTCGTCCATGTGATACTCTTATCACTGGCATTTGATGGTGATACTGTAATTGTAAGTTGCTTTGAACCATCCATCGAAAGTACAAAGTCTGCTGAAGAACTGCTCTCAAACGTTATTTTTTCAACCTGAATGGTTTCTGGCACATCTGGAGTGTCCTTCTTACACGATGTAACGAACAGTGTCGTCAACATCAGCATGGCACTTAGTGCATAAAGCAGTTTCGTTTTGACCTGTGGTCTTACTACTGCGCATCTCGGCAATCCAAACCTGGTTTGATTGCTCTCAATTTGTTGTCGTTTCATTACAAATAATTTTTATTGGTTTGACATTTTGATAATCTAATCGACTCCTTGCGAAACTCTTTGAAGAGTTGAGCAAGTTCGACACTCGCCTTTCTGGCACGAATAGCGGCCGATTGATTCTTTTTCTCAATCTGAAGGTGACTATCCTTGCTAATGATAGCATAAAGAGTGTCCATTTCCTCTTTAATCTCTTTTAGTTTTTCCATACAATATTTTTTTAGTGTTTAGTTTTCGTCTTATCTTTTTAAGCCACAAAGGCAATATCTCTTTTCTTTGTTTGCGTTGCTTGGGCGAATGTGTTTGGTCTAGAAGGTCTATTAAGTGCGAATATTGCCTTAGCCGACTATTAAGATCACACCTCTTGCTAGCAGTATCATCGCTACGACAATCGCTTCGTGGCGCATTTGAATAGCTGTTCAGTACCATAATTCGCTGTTTGATTTTAACCTCTAAAAATGCACGCTGTTTTTACTTACATTTTTATATATTGCAAAATTACTCCCCCTCTTAAACACCACCAACTTTTTCGCCTAAGGAAAGCCTTAGTTTCATCTAAGGAATTCCTTAGATAGAAAAAAACACAAAACATTTTACCTTTTTTATTCATATTCAAGTCTTTTTTATTACTTTTGCTATTGAATATCAGCATAGTTGTGCACATTTGCACAAGTAAACTGTTAGCTATTTTCGCCGTCTGAATTGCGGAATTTGGGGTACGATATATCATACCCGAAAACAGCTTCACAGAAATTGCGAAATATATTTTAACCTATTTATTGAAAAATGAAGAAGACACTGTTTATAATAGTTATTATATTGGCTGTATTAGGGTGCACTAAAATGGAATCTTCGAACTCTTTGGATAGAGAGAAGCTCTTCGCTAAGTATGATAGCTACTCAATAGAGACTGAGAATCTTGAAAAGATTCTCGATAGTGCAATCATTGAGAAAGATAGGTACAAGGAGGGTTTGGTGAGATTGGCACTAGGGAGGAGACTGCGCAACAGTTCCCAGTTCAACAAAGCATTTAATATGCTCAAAGATGCACAAAACATTGCGTATGAGATAGCCGACACTCTGATGATTATA
>CAYJOF010000152.1:0-4047 GCA_964371765.1 uncultured Rikenellaceae bacterium | reverse complement strand
TGCAAAATAGTCTGGAGCTACAACGGCAACCTTAGTTCCCTGAGTAACAGTTGCGCCTAATGCTAGGAAAAGTGCCCCTTGTGTACCTGGGGTAATGATCATCTGCTTTTGAGCAGAAATTGAAGCACCAGTAAATTTACTAAGTCGCTCGGCTATACCTTCTCTAATCTCAGAATCTCCACGATATTCAGTATATGCCTGCTTACCTCCTTTGGTAAAACCTGCCTTCCAAACTGCATCTGAATCTGGCGTTGGGGCAAAAGCATCAACATCGCCATGTGAAAAATCAACAAAAACGCCCTCCAGCTTCTCGCCTATAGCAATCGATTCCAAGTCGCTTTGAGATTGCCTAACCTCTTGTCCGGGAGCATTGTCTGCTTCTAATAACCTAAATTTTTCTTCTAGTGTCATACGTAATTATTTTGTTAATTATACATTTACTGAACAATACTTATTTAAAAGAGTTTACTTACTACGCTAGTCAATTAAATAAGTGCCGCTATTATTTCTCAATTTACTTATAGTTGTCTAATATCCCATTCTAAATAAAAGCGCCTATTTCGTGACTACATCGTTTTGGGGAGCATTACAAAAGACAAAGATAGTGAATTTTTTTATTGTGACAAATAAAATTGAATAAAAACGAATAAATTTTAACATAGCTAGATTAATCAGCAAAATCAAGATGGTTGGCAATTAATAGAATTTAGTTCATAAAGTCATTAAATATAGAGCGTATGTTTCAGATTTTGGGTGTTTACACAAGCAATAAAAACCTGCAACTATTAGTTATATAAGATATAAAAACAGTAATTATTATGAGTAGAGTATTTTTAACTATTCTAGCTGTGCTATTTGCCGTTACAGTAAATTCTCAGTCCACAAAACAAACAACAAAAATGAATAAATTAACAGAACTAGAGAGATACGTAATTCTCGAAAAAGGAACAGAACGCCCATTTACAGGCGAATATTACAACTCAAAAGGTATGGGAACGTATGTATGTAAACAATGCGACACACCACTATATCGCTCAGAGGACAAGTTTGATTCGGGCTGTGGATGGCCCTCATTTGATGATGAGATCGATGGTGCTGTAACACAGGTACCCGATTCAGATGGTAGACGAACCGAAATTATCTGCACGAACTGTGGCGGGCATCTCGGACACGTATTTATTGGCGAGAGATTCACAGAAAAGAACACCCGCCACTGCGTAAACTCAATCTCAATGAAATTTATACCAGCAGAAGAACCAAGCATACAAACAGCAATCTACGCAGGCGGATGCTTCTGGGGAGTAGAACACCTTATGCAGCAGCAAGATGGAGTTATAAGTGTTGAATCTGGCTACATTGGAGGCAAGACAGAGAACCCAAGCTATCAAGATGTTTTAAGCCACACAACAGGGCACGCAGAGGCAGTCTTAGTCACATTCGATCCATCGAAAGTGTCGTATGAGACACTTACAAAACTATTCTTTGAGATTCATGACCCCACTCAAGTAGACAGACAGGGTCCAGATATTGGCCTGCAGTATCGCTCAGAGATATTCTACCAGAATCAAGAGCAATTAGACACTGCAAAAAAGCTAATAGCCATACTAATTGGCAAAGGCTACAACATCGCAACAGGATTAAGCCCAGCAACTAAGTTCTACCCTGCCGAAGAGTATCATCAAGATTACTACCATCGCAAAGGCACACAACCTTACTGCCACTTTAGGGTATCGAGGTTTTAGTGCTAGGATGATTCCAAATACAAAAAACTTCGCCAAACAAAAATGCTTTTGTGGAGGGATTTTTGGGCATTGTGATGCTCACAAAGTAGGAGCATACTAAAGGTATGTGACTGATTTGAGGGCGAGGGATGCGCAAAAATCACCCACAAAAAAAGGAGCTACCCATATTCTGGGTAGCTCCAAAGATATTATATCTTAGGTTGTAGATTACAACTGTGGACCTGCTGGAATAAGAGCCTTAGCAGCGTCGTTATCGCAATACTGCTCGAAGTTCTTAATGTAAAGTGCAGCTAGTGACTTAGCCTTCTCAGCCCACTCCTCTTGGTTAGCGTAAGTCTGACGTGGATCTAGGATACCCTCAGTTACGTTGTTAAGAGATGATGGAGCAGTTAGGTTAAGGATAGGAATATCTACCTTAGGAGCGTTCTCGATAGAACCATCCATAATAGCATCGATGATTGCACGAGTGTCTTTGATAGAGATACGCTTACCTGTACCATTCCAACCAGTGTTAACTAGGTATGCTTTTGCGCCGTGCTCGTTCATTTTCTTAACAAGAGTCGAAGCGTACATAGTTGGGTGAAGAGTTAGGAAAGCCTCACCGAAAGCTGGAGAGAACGATGGAACTGGCTCAGTGATACCACGCTCAGTACCTGCAAGCTTTGAAGTGAAACCGCAAAGGAAGTGATATTGTGCTTGAGCGTCATCAAGGATAGAAACTGGAGGCAGTACACCGAAAGCGTCAGCAGAAAGATAGATAATCTTCTTAGCGTGACCAGCCTTAGATGGAAGAACAATCTTGTTGATGTGGTAGATTGGGTAAGATACACGAGTGTTCTCAGTAGTAGAACCATCAGCGTAATCAACCGAACCATCTGCATTAACAGTTACGTTCTCAAGAAGAGCGTCTCTCTTGATAGCTCTCCAAATATCTGGCTCATTCTCTTTGCTTAGGTTGATAGTCTTAGCATAGCAACCACCTTCGTAGTTGAATACACCTTGATCATCCCAACCGTGCTCATCGTCACCGATCAAGAAACGCTTAGGGTCAGCCGAAAGAGTTGTCTTACCTGTACCCGATAGACCGAAGAATACAGCTACATCACCCTCCTCGCCAACGTTAGCCGAGCAGTGCATAGAAGCAATACCACGAAGAGGTAGGTAGTAGTTCATCATTGCGAACATACCTTTCTTCATCTCGCCACCATACCAAGTACCACCGATGATTTGCATCTTCTCAGTTAGGTTGAAAAGAACGAAAACCTCAGAGTTAAGGCCGTGCTCTTTCCAATTTGGGTTAGTAGTTTTAGAACCGTTAAGAACAACGAAATCTGGCTCGCCATAGTTCTCCATCTCGAAAAGTGATGGACGGATAAACATATTTGTTACGAAGTGAGCTTGCCAAGCAACCTCTACTACGAAACGCACCTTTAGACGAGTATTCTCGTTAGTACCACAGAAAGTATCAACAACATAAAGTTTCTTAGCAGTAGAAAGTTGATCAACTACTAGACCTTTTAGTTCATCCCATACTGGAGTTGATACAGGTTTGTTGATAGTGCCATCCCACCAGATTGTATTCTCAGTAGTAGCATCCTTAACGATATATCTATCCTTAGGAGAACGACCAGTGAATACACCTGTTTTTACTGCAACTGCACCAGTGTTAGTCTCAACACCCTGCTCAAAACCTTGCAACGAAGAATCAGTCTCCGCCACGTAAAGCTCTTGGTAAGTAGGATTGCGAACGATTTCTACGTTAGCGCTAATACCGTACTTGCTCAAATCAATCTTTGACATAATTTTTAAGTATTAAAATTTTTGGTGGGTCCAAATCCCACATGTTAATATTATTGTATTTTCTTACAAAATTAAGTGGTTTCTCAATGACATCGTCTTCGAGTTTCCAAATTTTGAACTACTATTGCTAATATGAGAAAAAGCTCAAGGCAATACTAACCCAAAAAATGACCCGTGACCTTCGTCCGCTAAAGAGTAGAAACCCACCTAAATAAAAAAACACTTTTTTACCGCTACAAAGATATATTTTAGTCCCTCAACTTCCAAACAAATATTTGAGTTTTTTCACTCTATCTCAATCTTCATAAATAGCAGTCAAACATATCACAACATGAGACAAGCAAAAATGATTAATTGCTAATAAAGGGAGATCTGTAATAGCAAGGAAATGATTAGACGAAGTAGGGAAAGGAGTAGTAAAAAAAGGCGGACAAGAAAACCAGACAATCGCCCCAACCAGCAGCGGCACAGACGCTGCCGAAATGCTGCTTAAAGGCAGCGTTTC
>CAYJOF010000151.1:0-4062 GCA_964371765.1 uncultured Rikenellaceae bacterium | reverse complement strand
GTTGAGCTCTATCCTCTGGCTTGGCTTGAAACATAATCCTAAATTCAAAACCAAATTTATTGAAATTAGATACATACATACTACCAATATAACCCTGAAGAACAGATAGTACATCGGCAACTGAAACACCTAGTTTGTCGCACATAGCTGGATCAATATCCAATTTCACCTGAGGGAAAGCCATCGAGAATGAGGTTGAGGCGTACTGAATCTCTGGACGAGCATTAAGCTCGGCAATCAGATTTGTAGCCATCGCACTAAACTCCTCGTAACTACCGCTCATTTTATCTTGAAGCTGAAGCTCAAAACCACCTGCAACAGAGAATCCATCCACAGTTGGTGGTGCAAAAATAATAACACGAGCATCCTCAACGTGGGCAGTCATACCATAAATTTTGTTTATGATACTCTTTACATCCTGCCCCTCACCCTCACGCTGAGACCAGTCGTGGAGTTTGACAAACAGCGCCGCGTGAGAGCCGCCCTGCCCTGAGATAAGACCAAAACCTGACACATTAAGAACACTTCTAACCTCTGGAAGAGATTCAACAATTCTAGAGACTTCCTCAGCTTTCTTGTAGGTCTGGTCGAGAGTTGTGCCCGGCATAAGAATCAATTCTACGAATATCTCACCCTGATCTTCGTCTGGGATAAAACCAGTAGGGACAGATTTCATCATAAATGAGCTCAAGAAGATAAATCCAATTAACACTCCCAACGATATGAACTTACGATAGACAAACCAACGTGTTAGTTTTGTATATTGTACTGTTAGTATCTCAAAATTATTGTTAAACCAATGAGAGTATCTCTTAGACAGAGGAATCTTCTGACCCTCCTTATGCTCACTGTGAGGGCGAAGAAGCATCGCACAAAGAGCTGGTGAGAGGGTAAGAGCATTGATACCCGAGATAAGGATTGATATAAAGAGCGTCATACCAAATTGTTTAAAGAACACTCCAGTAGAGCCTCCAAATAGGGTAACGGGCAAGAACACTGCCGACATTACAAGGGTAATAGATACAATTGCTCCTGCAATTCCATCCATAGCCTCAATTGTAGCTTTCTTTACGTCTTTTGCACCTGCATCTAACTTAGAGTGTACTGCCTCCACCACAACGATGGCATCATCCACCACAATACCAATAGCAAGTACAAGGGCAAATAGAGTAAGGATATTGATAGAATAACCCAACACATTCAAGAAGAAGAAAGTACCAATTATAGATACGGGAACTGCAATAGCAGGGATAAATGTTGAACGCAGGTCGTGTAGGAAAAGTAGAACCACAAAGAACACTATCACAAAGGCCTCCCCAAGGGTGTGGATAACCTTTTCAATTGAAGCATCAAGGAACTCATTAGAGTCAAGCAGGTAAGTATAGTCGATTCCTGTTGGAAACACCTCACTGCTGAGCTCCATCTTCTCTTTGATTCCATTTACAAGCTCTCTAGAATTACTTCCTGCAGTTTGATAAACTGCAAAACCACAAGCTGCATTACCCTTCATAGAGGTATTAACCGCATAAGACAAAGAGCCAAGTTCGATAGTTGCAATATCCCTTAGGCGTAGCACCTCACCATTATCTCCCGTTCTTATAACAATATTCTCATAATCTACCTCATTCTTACCTCTACCTTTATACGAAAGAACGTATTCGATCTGCTGATCGCTATTCTGGCCAATAATACCCGGAGCTGCCTCAAGGTTCTGAGAGTTAATTATTCCTGCTACATCGCTCGGAACAATTCCATAGGCAGCCATCTTTTGAGGATCAAGCCACACACGCATAGAATAGTCGAAACTACCGAAAATCTGCACCTTACCAACTCCTGGTACACGCTGAAGTTCAGGCACGATATTGATATTTGTATAGTTCTGCATATAGGCATTGTCGTACTGATCGCTCTGCGCATAGACTGCACCTACAAGCACCATAGACGACTGCACCTTTTTGGTTGTTACACCTCTATCCAACACATCCTGCGGAAGGGTTGGTTTAGCACTCTCTACGAGTGTTTGCACCATTACCGAAGCAATATCTGGGTCTTTACCCTGCTCAAAATAGATTGTTATATTTGCATTACCGTTATTATCGGCAGTAGATACCATATAGGTCATACCCTCAACACCATTAACCTGCTTTTCGATTGGAGCTACAACACTCTCTAGTACCACAGCAGATGATGCACCCGGATAACTTGCACTAATCTCAATAGTAGGCGGGGCAATATCTGGGTATTTATTTACAGGCAGAAGCGTGTAACCAACAATACCCAAGATTGTCAAACCCAGAGAGATTACAGTTGCAAGAACTGGTCTTTCTATAAATTTACGAATCATTGTAGTTTAGTTTTTAGGTATAACTTTCATTCCCGGGCGAAGCTTAATAAGATCTTTAACAATAATCTTATCGCCGTTGCTTAGACCACCCGTCACAATATAGTTTCCATCCTGAGGCTCTGCAAGAGTCTGCACAAATACCATATTGACAACACTGTCTGCACCAATAGTATAAACTGCCATCTTATCCTGCATAGCAAGTGTCGCATTTTCGGCTACTAGAACAACAGAATCCATCTCTACTGGAAGAATAACATAACCATTAGAACCACCACGAAGTTGCCCGTTGTTCTCAAACGATGCACGTACAGAAACTGTACCTGTACTCTTATCAACAACACCACTAACTAGGTCAAGTTTACCATCTTTTTCATACATCACTCCATTTGATAGACGAAGTGATGGATTGTGGAAAGCTCCTGCGACATCGCCATCTCTTTTAGTAAGTGCAATATCAAGCACCTCACTCTCGCTTAGAGTAAAATATGCGTAGGTAAGTGAGCTCTCAGAGGCTGTTGTAATAATATCGCTTGGCGAGACAAGATCACCTCTTGATACGCTAACAAGTCCAATCACACCATCCATAGGCGATCTAACTTCGGTGAAATCAAGATTGATTCTTGCTTCATCTTCGCTAGCTTGAGCCATCATTAGTTGTGCTTGCTGAAGAGCTAGATTATTCTTAGCTCCTTTAAGATCAAATTCACTCACAATCTTGTTGTCGTATAGTGATTGAGTGCGTTCAACATCAAGTTTAGCATTCTCCACATTTGCCGCAGCAACAGCTACTTGTGCCTTTGCTGCATTGTATGCCTGAAGGTAGCCATCCTCAGAGATTTTCACAATCACTTCACCTTTTTTCACTCGTGCACCCTCCTCCACAAGTCTGTCCTCAACATAACCTGTAACCTTTGGACGAATAGCGATATAGTCGCTACCTTCGATATTTGCTGGCAAGAATTTATTTACATAAACATCTTCTACCACAACTGTTTGAGTTGTCACCTCCATTGGTGGAGCAACAACTGCTGCCTGCTGCTCTTGACCGCAACTCCATAGAGAGTATAGCGAAAAAGCTAGAACAATAATTTTTTTCATTTTAATATTTGTATTATTAATTATTTACAATTTTAATAGCTGCAAAGCTAATATCATCGTGTGGATAATCATCTTCATTCTCCATAGCTTGGTTAAGTACCGCAGAGGCAAGCCTAGCCATATTCCCTCCCTCGAGGATAAGCTGTTCGACAAAACGTGCCACATTACGTTCGCCCCAACCAAAGGAGTACTTCTGCCCCATACCACTCTGTGAGACTCCATCGCCATACATAGCAATGATAATATCTTGAGTCAAAGCAAATGAGCAGCGTATCACCTTTCTTGGTCGTCGTCCATAGCTTAGAACCTCTATAGTTTGCCACGGCTGATCGATAGGCTTTCCATCAAGCGAAAATAGCAAAGGTTTTGGATTATCGTAATTTATGATATGAATTAGCTTAGTTGCGGCATCGTAGTGGAGTAAAGAGTAGGTACTATGACTCATCTTTCGCACCTCACAGATAGGCTGTTGAGCCAAAATTTGTTGCGCAAGCTGCTCTAAAGAGCCATTCTGAAAATCAAACTCTAAGACTATTGCCATAGTTAGGTTGGCCAGTATATTTGCCTTCACCCCATGCCCCATACCGTCACAAAGAACCGCTTTAAACGATCCCTCGCTA
>CAYJOF010000150.1:0-4145 GCA_964371765.1 uncultured Rikenellaceae bacterium | reverse complement strand
CATTGGAGAGAATATTCGCCTAGAGAAAGTAAGAATGTCTGAGAATGAGTCGATTCACGATATGTTGGAGTTCTATATGGGCAAAAACACACAATACAGACAAGATTTCATTATCGACAACCTAAAGGTTGAAGAGGATATAAAAAAGGAGAAATAGAGAGATGATTGATATTGATGAGATTGACAAAATGGAGTCCCTCGATCCACAAGAAAACCCGAAAACTATCAACAAATACGATAATGTTGTAGGAAGTGGTTCAGAGGAGTCTAAACATAAACTCACTGGACTGTTCAGGGAGTGGTTCTTGGATTATGCCTCTTATGTTATACTTGAGCGTGCCGTACCACACATTATCGATGGACTAAAGCCCGTGCAACGTCGTATTCTTCACGCAATGAAGCGCAGCGACGATGGAAGATACAATAAAGTTGCTAGTATCATTGGTGACTCTATGAAATATCACCCCCACGGCGATAGCTCTATTGGTGGTGCACTTGTACAGCTAGGACAGAAGGATCTTTTGATTGATTGTCAAGGTAACTGGGGAAATATCCTCACAGGAGATTCTGCTGCAGCTCCTCGATATATCGAAGCTCGATTAACGCCATTTGCTAAGGAGGTAATGTTTAATAGCAAAACCACTGAATGGATAACATCATACGATGGCAGAAATATGGAGCCAGTAACTCTACCTGCTAAATTCCCTCTACTACTAGCACAGGGAGCTGAGGGTATTGCTGTTGGTTTGGCATCGAAAATCTTACCTCACAACTTTGTAGAGCTCCTCGAGTGTTCAATTGCCCATCTAAAGGGTCAAGATTTTGAACTTTATCCAGATTTTCCAACTGGTGGCACAATAGATGTTTCGAAATATAATGACGGAATGAGAGGTGGCAGTGTAAAGTCACGCGCAAAGATAGTAAAGACCGATCGCACTACTCTAACTATCACTGAATTGCCTTTTGGAAAGACAACATCATCTATCATAGAATCGATAGTAAGAGCAAACGAGCGCAGTAAAATTAAGATTAAAAAGGTAGACGATAACACCGCAGAGAATGCCGAGATAGTTATTACTATCGGTAGCGATGTGTCGGCAGATACTACAATCGACGCACTATACGCATTTACCGACTGTGAGGTGTCTATCTCGCCTAACTGTTGCGTGATTAGAGATAATAAACCGCTATTTCTGGGTGTAAGGGATATTCTACGCAACAGCACAAACAACACATTAAACCTACTCAAACTTGAGTTGGAGATTAAGCTTGCCGAGCTGAGAGAGGAGTGGCATATGTCGTCTCTGGAGAAGATATTCATTGAGAATAGAATATACAAGCAGATCGAAGAGTGTGAAAGTTGGGAGAGTGTGTTGGAGACAATTGCTAGAGAGCTGGATCCTTATCGCCCTATGTTCCATAGAGAGATTACTCAGGATGATATAATTAAACTAACTGAAATTAAGATCAAGAAGACTGCGAAATACAACACCTTCAAGGAGAGCGAGAGGATTTTGGGTATTGAGAAGGAGATTGAGCAGACTCTATACGATATTGAACATATCGTAAAATATACAATTGCCTACTTCAAGGGCATTCTTAAGCGTTACGGAGCGGGCAAAGAGCGTCGATCTGAGATTCGCTCATTCGATACAATTGATGCCTCTAAGGTTGCCGTTGCAAATGCTAAACTGTATGTTAATCGTCAGACTGGATTTTTTGGAATTGGTGGTAGTATGAAAAGTGAGGAGTATGTGTGTGAGTGTTCCGATATAGACGATATAATCATCTTCACAAAGGATGGCAAATATAAGATTGTAAAGGTATCTGAAAAGGATTATTTTGAGAAAAATATCTACTACATAGGAGTTTTCAAGCGCAATGACGATCGCACGATATACAACATTCTGTATAGAGATGGAGCAAAGGAGAGTGGAATCTATATGAAACGATGTGCAATCAAGGGAATAACTAGAGACAAACTCTACGATATTACTAAGGGCACACCTAATTCCGAGATACTATATATGAGCGTTAATCCTAATGGAGAGGCTGAGGTGTTGAAAATATATTTCCGCCCACGCCCTCGACTAAAGAAGACAATCGTTGATCTTGACTTCTCGACTATCCTAATCAAAGGCAGACAGTCACAGGGAAATATATTCTCGAGGTATCCTATACACAAGTATAGCGTAAAGCAGAAGGGAGTTTCAACCCTACAAGGTAAGCAAGTTTGGTTCGATCCAGATATTCAAAAATTAAATAGTGAGGGAAGAGGCGAGCTGCTAGGGGAGTTCTCTGGTAATGATCGCACAATTATCTTCACCACTAACAACTGTTTCTACACGGCTGGTTACGATGCAAGCATCTACTTCCCAGAGAACCTATCTTCGATTACTCGTTATGATAGCTCTTGTGTATACTCTGCCGTATATTGGGATAACACTCAAAAGTACTACTACCTTAAGCGTTTCAATGCCGAGGATAGCGAACGTCTTCAGAAGTTTATTGATGATGAGGATGGTTCAAAATTAGTCGCTATATCTGCCGATCAGTATCCTCAACTTACAATTAAATTTGGAGGTAAGTATGCTACTAGACCAGATATGATCATCGACGTAGAGGAGTTTATCGCAATCAAAGGATTTAAGGCAAAGGGTAAACGTATAAGTACATTTGATGTAGCCTCAGTAGAGTTTATTGAACCGCTAGAGAAACAAACAGAGGCCTCACAAGACCAGTTAGAAGAGACTCAAGCTCAGGCAGATGATCAGTTAAATGAAAAAGTGACAGAGCAAGAGGAGATAGAACAAGTTGACACTATTGATGGATTTATACAAGGGGAGCTATTCTAGTGAAACTCTATTTAGTTGGATATATGGCGTGCGGAAAGAGCACAATTGGCAAGCGACTTGCAAGAGAGTTGGGATATAAGTTTGTTGATACAGACCATTTGATTCAACAACGAATGGGTTGCAGTATTAGTGAATTGATTGAAAGATCCTCACTAGAGAGGTTTCGCGAGTTGGAATCCGAGGCGCTAGAGTTGATCAAAGGCGAAGATATGCTTGTTGTTGCAACTGGGGGTGGACTCCCCTGCTGGGATGACAATATGGAGAGGATTAATCGCGATGGTATATCAATCTATATCAAGATGGACAATAAAACTCTTCTCAATAGGATTGTAAACTCAAAGAGCGAGCGACCACTAGTCAAAGGGAAGAATTTAGAAGAGCTTGAGCAATTTATAGCCGATTCTATGATACAGAGAGAGCCATACTATAACAAAGCAAAAATAACTATATCTGGTATTGGGCTTACGCCACAAGGCATTATTGAGAGTATAAAAAATATAGATACACACTAAAAAAACTAATATTATGTTGCAAATTACACTGCCAATTATTTTTGTTATTGGACTTATATTTGTTGCTCTGGAAGAGCGTACAAAGGTAAATAAAGCAGCCGTAGTTATTGCTATGGCTATCTCAATGTGGACAATTGTTCTAAATAATGTTGATCTTCTTGTAGGAACAATCCCTGAGGTGCTAAAGCAGAGCTATATGGGCTCACTGTCACCCCTAGAGGCAACAGAAAAATTCATTACAGAGGTGATGCTAATAGGCAAACTTGGAGAGGTATCGACTACCCTTTTCTTTGTCCTTTCTACAATGGTAATTATCGAGGTAATGGACAAGAATGGAGCATTCAGAGTCATTACTGAATCAATCCACACTCGTCGCAAAAGAGAACTACTATGGATTATAGCTATTTTGGCATTCTTTATCTCGGCACTTCTTGATAATATTGCTGCAGCAGTCGTTATTATTGCTCTTCTTCGCAAACTGGTAGCAGATCAGCAAGATCGATGGATATTTGCTTGTACGACTATCATAGCTGCTAATGCTGGAGGATCGTGGTCGCCAATTGGAGATGTGACAACAATTCTTCTGTGGTCGTCAGGGAACGTGTCTGCAATGCATCAAATTTCAACTCTAATACTACCAGCAGCTGTAACTATGATAATTCCTACCTTCATCGCCTCTAGATTTTTCAAGAAGGATGATATGTTGGAACCACTAGACCAAGATCTTCACGAAGTGTCTAAAAATAGAAGAACCTACTCAATGATAGTGCTTTTGATT
>CAYJOF010000149.1:0-4168 GCA_964371765.1 uncultured Rikenellaceae bacterium | reverse complement strand
TGAGGGAGAGTTTGCCATTGTAAGAAATTTTGGTAAGTCTATGATTATAAATAGGGAGGGAAAAATTGTATCTCAACCCTTTGATCAGATCATATCGATAGGAGATTCAAAAGCTCTCGTGAGGATAAAAAATGAGAATATTCAAATTGGTTTATTTTGTTTTTAGGCAATATATAGCTATCTTTGTCAAAATTTGTGTTTTATGAAAATAGGTTTTAAAATATTGGTTTTTAGTCTGATGACGCTATTTTGGGGGCTTGATGCTACCGTTGGTTTTGCCCAATTTAATATAGTGAACAAGAATAACGCTCAGACAAAAAAATATGAACAGAAGATAATTGTTCCTCAATCATCAAACTTTGATGTACAAACGGCAGCACTTCTCAAAGAGCAGCGTAGACAGCGACTACACGATAGAAACTACTTCGAGACCAATACTAGTATACAGTTTAATCAGTTTGCCTATATGAATTGGGCAGGAGGTGGACAAAACTCATTTAACGGTAAGTTAACCTCACTCAATACTCACGCCTATACTGCTGGGAACATAAGTGTTGATAGCTACCTAAACCTTCAGTTAGGCTATGGCGCAAATATTGATGAGGTATGGAAGACCGAGGATAAGCTAGAGTTAAACTCTACTTTCAATTACCGACTTTGGGGTCGCTGGTCATACTCTTTGGGTGTGAACTTCTCTACTCAATTTGCTCCGGGATATAGCTCCGATGATGTTCTTACCTCAAAGTTCTTCTCTCCTGCAACTTTCAAACCATATATGGGTTTCTCGTATAAATATTCAGATAATCAAATAATTACCCTAGCACCAATATCTGGTAACGTTCTTTTTGTGACCAACGATAGCCTGTCTCAAGCTGGAGCATTTGGTATCACACCCGGTAAAACTGTTAAGACAACAATTGGTAGTTACATCAATATTCAGTGGACACAAAAAATTGATAAGAGTGGAATACTCTCCTATAAAACTAATCTCCAATCTTTTGTAGATTATAAATCTGCCCCAACACTCAGCTGGGAGAACTGGCTTAATCTAACAGTCCTTAAATATCTTACAGTAGGATTCTATCTGCACGTTGTATACGACAAAAGTGTGCCGCTTGCTGAGGATGCCAATACTCATTGGCAGTTAAAAGAGAGTTTAGGAGTTGGTGTGAGCTATGTGTTCAAGAACAAAGATAAGAAACCAACAAATGAACTTACAAAAATAAAATATTTGCCATAAAGATGACTCAACAAATTACATATAAACTAAACTCGATTGAGGATATTGAAACTGTATCTGAGCAGATTGTAGATCTTTTTGCAGCCAAAAATATTAATCTGGTACTTCTCTCTGGATCTATGGGAGCAGGTAAAACAACCCTCGTTAGAGGCCTGTGTGCAGCTATGGAGGTTATCGATACGGTGACTTCTCCTACTTTTGCTTTGGTTAATGAATACTCAACACAGTATGGCGACCCTATCTATCACTTCGATGTATATAGGATAGATAGTGTTCAAGAGGTCGTTGATATTGGATACGAGGAGTATCTATATAGTGGTAATTTATGTATGATAGAGTGGTGGCAGAAGATGGATACACTTATACCTCCCACAAGTGGCGCAGGATTGAATATTGCTGAGATAGATATTCAGGTTTTGTCACCAGAGTCGAGAGAGTTGACTATATCATTCAGGTAGGTATACGAAGGTTAATTTCAAGAATTTAAAAATATAAACTTAATACTAAAAGATGAAAACAATGAAAATGGAGTATGTAGAATTACAAGTAGATGTAATTAATGTTGTAGTAGAGGAGGGTTATGCAGCGACAGGTTCTGGACATGTTGGTGACGGAGATATCATTTATTTTTAATTATCAGCCAGTAGAATGAAAAAGATCTTAATTTTAATGTTAGGCTTAGTTCTAACTGCTTGTCAAAAGGATGTATCTGTTGAGAAAGATATAGATACACAAGAATTTAAATATGGACAAATTGTTGTGAATTCTGCCCCTGTAGGTGAAAGCGCTACACGTGGAGAGCTCACGGAATTATTAGGCGACAAGCTTAGCTATAAATGGGAAAGTGTGATAGAGTACAAGCAAGGTGATCGTATGATGTTTATGACTGCATATTATCCAAATGGCGATTCGTATCAGCAATTTATGGCTAATGGTAAAACTTATCCTTATTCCTTTGTTTCACAACAAGCTGCAGCAGACTCATTTAGTGCTAAGATAAGCTCTTGGTACTCCTTGATTAGTGAGGTTCCAAAAGGAACCTATCTTTCTTATGTCTCTCCTGTTACAAGTACCGATAATATAACTACCGAAGCTGACGGTAGTATTCAATTCTCGCTCCCAATGAGCACAAGCTTAGAGCTTAGTCTAAACCCAGATGCAGGATTGAAAGATGAAGCTCTAAAGAATGAACTCTATATTGTAGGAGAAACCATCGTACCAGAAGTTATTCCAGTCTCAGGTGGAGTAGTAGAAAATTATGTTAAGTTCAATATAATACCATCTATATTTGCAGTTGAGATTGAAAATAATACTGGAAGCGATTTTGTAGTAAACAATATAGAAATAGAGCTGGGTGGGGGAGCAAAGTTTTGTTCATTACCAACATACAATACTAAAACTGGCCTAAAAATTGGTGATGCGAAGACAAATTCTTTAATGTTGAATATTAAAGATGACCGATACAATACAATTAAAGCTGGTGATAAAGCTACAGTTTATGCTCTTGGTGTGATTGACAATAGTGCGAATGAGGTTACTGTATCTACGACTATTAACAATATGATTACAGAAACTAAGCATATTACAATTGAATTTAAGGGGGGTAATCTTTATAAATTTTTAAGGAAAATTCTACCTTTAACAGAAATAAATGGTGACGAAACCAAAGAAAAATTCGCTGAAACGATTTCCAACAAAACAGAAATTGCTATTAAAGGTAGCACAGTATCGCCCGAAAACTATGAATCATTGAGAAATTCTACAACTTTGAGAGCTATAGATTTTAGTAAATCTACGATTACCAATATTGTAGCAAATGCTTTTGAGAATAATGCTACTATTCAAGAGCTTAGCTTTCCTGCAACACTTAAATCAATAGATGAAAATGCGTTTAAGGGTTTAAAGGCTCTTAATACTATTACTTTTGACCCTACATCAAGAGTGAATATTGGAAAATCGTCTTTCCAAGACGTTGCGACACTGAAGACAATTTATAATCAAAAAAGCATTGTAGGTTTAGCTGACCTATCATTTGCAGGTACAGGAATTGAGTTTATCGATATTTCGAATGTTACGGATCTTAATGGTGCCGTCGAAATTTTCAAGGATTGCTCTTCTTTGAAACAACTTATATTATATGATGAGCTTACTCATATTACACAAGGTCTCATAAGCGGTTGCACAGCTCTTGAGAAATTCACTATCCCTTCTGGAACTACTGTCTTAGATGCAATTGGAAATGGTTATGCTGGAGAATTAGAGATCCCAAGTAGGGTTACGGATATTGGAGCAATAGGTAAAGACAACACCACTACAAAATTCGTTTTAACGTGGAGTGATCCCTCTCTTTTGACGATTTGGAAAGGTAGAGTGGGGCAATCTGAAATTTTTGATCCATCTGCCAATAAAGATGATGAACTTTGGTTTAGTCAAAATATGTTTCACGAGCAATATTTAAATTCTTCGAACAATGAGATGTTTATTGAAGTTAAAAGGGGTACAATACAAAAATATATATCTAGTCAAGGATGGGGGTTATTTAAGTATAAAGAGATAGATGTTGTCCCTCCCAGTACTTATGCTTCTATAACAGCTATCTCTGCTGCTAACGGAGATCAACTTCCTATAAAGGGCTCTGTGGAGTTTCAAATTTATAATCAATATGGTTCTGAAGTTAGTTCAGATATACAAATTTATGGTACAATAAACTATGTAGACTTTCTTTATCTTCGCGATAAATTTTCTTCTATTGACTTTAGTAATGCTACCGTAGTTGGTAAAGTTCCGTCAGATCCAACTTTCACCTCTTTAACAGAAAATACACTGCCTTGGCGAGCTTTTAAAAATGATAAAACTTTGAAAAATATTGAATTACCAAAAGGAATAACAAGTATACCAAGTAGCGCATACAGAGGATCTGTAGTTGAG
>CAYJOF010000148.1:0-4180 GCA_964371765.1 uncultured Rikenellaceae bacterium | reverse complement strand
CCCCACTTCCATCCCCTGATTCAAGATCTCCCATTTTTATCTCTCCGTTTAGACTTAGGAGGTAGATTTTATCTTCGTATTGGTGAATATTAATGACTCTACTATTTGTCATAGAGAGATTTATAAGTTTATTAAAATCGCTGTATAGAGCCTCTATAGATTCTATATGCTCTATTTTGTATTTAGGGTCGTCAATCTTGTACATCAGCTCATTGCTGTTGGCTGTTGCTTTGAAGATCTTTAGAGAATCTTGAGAGGTATACAATACTCCGTCGTTTGACTCAGTTGCACAAACTGAGGATGGCATTTGTCCTACGAAATTTACTTTCTCACTCGCCGTTGTTGGCGTGTGCTGGGCAACAACTTCTCCCTTCTTTAGGTCGTAAACTGCTAGAAGATTATCTCCTCCATATAGATATGCCACTGCATCTTTTTCGATTACGAAAGCATTAAAAATTAAATTTTTGATAGGGTATCGAGCAACGAATTTTCCATTGAAATCGTAACTAAGAATATCACGTTTTGAGCGACACCACAGATATATTCTGTCCTTTGAAGTGGCAACTGCCGAAGGCGATTGATACTCCTCTGGCCCTGCACCTTTTTGCCCAACCATTGCGAGCTGTTGGCCATTCGTGTTATAGATAAACACTTTTTCGTGAGAGATTAATGCAAACCTATTGTCGTCTATCATAGCAAATTTCTGCTGGAACCTATCTAAGAAATCAATGTTTTCACTCAGAGCAATTGTGGCTCTGAGTGTATCTTGCCGCTGCGCATTTGAAAATGGATCTTTTTCATTGCTGCCCTGGTTCGAGCAACTGATTAAGAATAGACAACTCAAAAAATAGAGTAAAATGTGTTTTGGTGTTAGTTTCTGCATAAGTTTCTAGTTTTATTTATGCAAATATACTAAATATATCTAAGATGATAACTGTTTCTTTCAAAAAAAGAGCTGCCTTGAAGATTATTTCAGGCAGCTCAATCTATTGTGAGAATTAATAAATTGTAAACAGTTCTCTGTATTTAGGTAGTGTCCACATTTTATCGTCAACAACCAATTCCAGTTCATCGATATGTTGGCGAATTTTGCCTATATATGGCCTTACCTCGTGGTAGTAGCCCTCAGCTCGTTCGCTAATCGATGGGATTGCATTCCATTTTTTTCTAGCCTCGGTCATATACTCGATATTCTCTCTAATGAACTTTACGTGAGTAGTTATCATCTTGATTGTTTTGATTTCCTCCTGTGCATACTCCTCAAAACTATCTCCGAATATCTGTTTTAGTCCTTTTACGTTCTCGATAAGTACGTTTTGGTAGCCAATTGCAGTCGGTATAATGTGATTTGCCGCCATATCGCCTAGAACTCTCGACTCGATCTGGAGTTTTTTGAGGTAGGTTTCGTTTTTCACCTCAATACGTGCCATCAGTTCAGTTGTGTTGAAAATATCGAACTTATTAAACAGCTCGACACTTTCTGGAGTCATATACTCCTTAAAAGCATCTGGGACGTTATTGATACTCTTCAACCCTCGTTTTTCTACTGCCTCTCGTATCCACTCGTCGCTATAACCGTTGCCCTCGAAGAGAATGTTTCTCGACTCGGTGATGTATTTTCTTAATATCTTTAGGATTGCTTCATCCTTCTTTACACCTGCCTCAATCTTCTTGTCTACCTCCTGCTTGAACTCTACTAGCTGTTTTGCTACTGCTGTGTTGATCACAATTAGTGGTGCAGCACAGTTGCTTGATGATCCTGCGGCTCTAAACTCAAATCGATTACCAGTGAAAGCAAATGGAGATGTTCTATTACGGTCAGTATTGTCGAGCATAATCTCAGGAATTTTACCAATATCTAGCTTAATATCTGTCTTCTCGTTAGGCGTTAGGCTCTTCTTGTCGCTGATACGCTCCTCGATAGAGTAGAGAATATCGCTTAGTGTTGTTCCAATGAATACCGACATAATCGCAGGAGGCGCCTCAGATGCACCCAGACGATGAGAGTTTGGCTCACTTGCTACAGATGCCATAATTAGTGATCCATAGTCGTGTACTGCCTTAATCGTGTTTATGAAGTAGGTCAAGAACTGCATATTATTCTTAGGCGTTTTTCCCGGGGCAAGTAGGTTAATACCTGTGTTTGTTGCCATCGACCAGTTGCAGTGTTTGCCAGATCCGTTTACTCCCATAAATGGTTTTTCGTGGAAAAGCACCTTTAGTTTGTGCTTCTTAGCAACACTCTTCATTACATTCATAAGTAGTGTGTTGTGGTCTACTGCGATATTTGCCTCCTCGAACATAGGTGCACATTCGTACTGATTTGGCGCAACCTCATTGTGGCGAGTTTTGAGTGGAATACCCAATCTGTATGACTTAGCCTCAAAATCTTTCATAAATGCAGACACCCTACTTGGGATAGATCCAAAGTAGTGGTCGTCAAGTTGTTGGTCTTTAGCGGCGGTGTGTCCCATAAGTGTGCGGCCAGCCTGCGAAAGATCTGGGCGCGCGTAGTATAGTGACTCATCTACCAAAAAATACTCTTGCTCCCAGCCCAAAGTTACGTGGGTTTTGTTAATCTCCTTGTCAAAGTATTGGCCAACGTCAGTTGCTGCCTTATCTAGTACAGCAAGCGATTTTAGCAGTGGAGTTTTAAAATCTAGAGCCTCACCTGTGTATGCAACAAATATACTAGGGATACATAGAGTGTTGTCTACTACAAAGGCTGGTGATGTTGGATCCCAAGCCGAATATCCCCTTGCCTCAAAGCAGTTGCGAAGTCCGCCATTTGGGAATGAGGATGCGTCTGGTTCCTGTTGAATTAAGAGCTCTCCACGGAAAGTTTCGAACGAACCTCCTCCCCATATAGGTTCAAAGAATGCGTCGTGTTTCTCTGCTGTTGAGTTATTCAGTGGTTGAAACCAGTGAGAGTAATGGGTAGCTCCTCTCTCCATTGCCCAAGCTTTCATTCCTGTGGCTACCTGATCTGCAATCCGTCTGTCGATCCTACGGCCCTCGTCGATAGCCAAACATACACTCTCGTATGCCTCTTTTGAAAGATAACTCTTCATTTTGTCCTTGTCGAACACATCCTCGCCGAAGAATGAAGTGATTCTTGAATACTCTGTTGACTCAATCTCATCTTTTCTTGAGAGATTCAGCTCAATGGCTTTAAACCTTAATGAATACATAACTTTTCCATTTTTTTGATTTTACGCTACAAAAGTATTTCTTTTTTTTGAAAGATGCAAATTTTGAGGGGGTGTAGTCTGAAAAATATGTATTTTTTCGTTTAAAAGCTGAAAAATATAGGGGGTGTGCTTGAAATATTATGATTTTGTATGTTTTTTGGAGTTTGCTCATTTTTTGTACCTTTGTAGCCAATTATATTTCATAACTATGAATATCATCTCGACACAACAACCTTTAAATTTTCCGACTGTTGTAACAATCGGTTCTTATGATGGTGTGCATTACGGACACCAACACATACTATCTGTTGTTGTTCAAAAATCCAAGCACTTAGGCGCTCAATCGCTAGTTGTTACGATGTATCCCCACCCTCGAAAGGTGCTGGGGCTTGATGCCTCAAAACTATCTTTGCTCAATTCCCTTGAAGAGAAGGCTTACCTGCTAGAGCGTCAAGGTATCGATATACTATATAATATAGAGTTTACTCCAGAGTTTGGAAATCTCTCTGGCGAGGAGTTTGTAGAGCAGTACCTAGTTGGCAGACTAAATGCCAAATGTGTGGTTGTGGGTTATGATCATAGATTTGGACGAGCAGGTGCGTGGGGCTTTGAGGATCTGTGTGTGATGGGGCAGAAGTTTGGATTCGAGGTGATTCAAATCCCCAAGCAGGATATTGACCAAGCAGGAATTAGCTCTACCACAATTAGAAATTTGATTGCCAGCGGTGATATTGTTCGTGCAAATAAATACCTTATTCATCCTTATATCATTATCGGTATGCTCCAAGAAGATCGTAGTTTGGCTATCTCCGAATCGAGCAAATTATTACCTCCAAATGGAGAATATAGGGTAGAGATTGATGATCGTGAGGCTCACCTAATTATAAATTCGGATGGAATTGTTTTGTCTCAAGAGAGTAAGTTCATCCCTAATATAGAGTATACAATAAAAATAATGGGACAATTTAATAGGTAGTCCCAAATATTAT
>CAYJOF010000147.1:670-4199 GCA_964371765.1 uncultured Rikenellaceae bacterium | reverse complement strand
TTATTGCAGTGGTGATCTGAAATATGACAATGGCATATATTTCTCTTAACTATGAGACCCTTCAACTATCTACATTCGCTTGGTTATTTATGCAGAGCTTGCCGCTTTATATTGCATTCTTAGCATTCCAATCAGTTTTCTTCGATCGTTTTATTGCCTGCTTCAAGGTGAAGGGTAATGTGGGATATTTCATCGCTCTAATCGATTTTGTAGGCTACGTAGGAACTGTCTCTGTACTTATGATTAAAGAGATTATGGATATGGATTTCAATTGGTTTGTTGCCTACAATTATCTTTCGGCCACCGTTGGAATTATTTCAGCAGTAGCGTTCTCTCTAGCAATAGTGTTTATTGTAATTGCACATAGAAAAGAACAAAGAATAGGAGCTAGTGCAGAACAAACTCCAAAAGAAGTTGAAATAGAGGTAGCGCCTACTATTGCAACAGCTCAATAAAGAAAAATACAACAATAAAATAAATAACAACCTGAGCTCTATCTCAAATGGAGTAGAGTTTAATTAAAACAGAAAATGATGAATAAAATTGAGTGCGTAATTTTTGACTGGGCAGGAACCACAGTCGATTATGGATGTTTTGCGCCTGTGGCGGCTTTTGTAAAGGCATTTACAGAATTGAATATCAATGTAACAGTTGAGGAGGCACGTGGCCCGATGGGTATGACAAAAATCGATCACATAAGAGAACTTTTCAAACTAGAGAGCATAACTGAGCAATTCACCAAACTATATAGCAGAGACTGGACAGAGGAGGATGTTGTGGCTGTAAACAAAAACTTCGAGAAGCACCTATTTGCATCACTATCAGAGTTTACTACACCAATCCCTTACGCTCTGGAGACAGTAGATAAGCTTCGTCAGGCAGGACTAAAGATTGGTTCAACTTCTGGCTACACAGCAAAGATGATGGATATAGTTGTCCCAGGAGCAAAAAACAATGGTTACTCGCCTGATTGTTATGTTACTTCGGATGGACTTCCAGCTGGTAGACCTCTTCCGTTTATGATCTATCAAGTTATGATTAACCTAGCAGTAGCATCCCCAAAAAGCATTGTCAAAGTAGGAGATACAATCTCTGATATAAAAGAGGGTGTCAATGCAGGCTGTTGGAGTGTAGGTGTTGTTATGGGTAGTAGTGAACTTGGTTTGAGTCAAGATGACGCTCAAACAATCGATAAAGATCTACTTAATACTATGATCGAGGATGTAAAAGCTAAGTTTACAGCAGCGGGAGCACACTACACTATCCTTACACTAGAGGAACTTCCTGCACTTTTGGAGAGAATTAATAAAGAGATGAATAACTAAAAAATAATATAGAGATAGATTATGGAATCAATGGAGAGACCTTATATATTGTTGACGCCAGGCCCGTTGACAACATCAAACAGAGTTAGAAGCGCAATGCTTAAGGATTGGTGTACTTGGGATGCTGATTACAATCTAAACATTGTTCAAAACATTCGTAAAGAGTTGTTGGACATAGCAAAAATCAAGTCGGATAACTATACAACCGTTCTTCTTCAAGGAAGTGGAACTTATAGCGTCGAGGCAGCAATCTCTTGCTGTGTATCGAAGAGAGATAAGTTGTTGGTGTTGGCTAATGGTGCGTATGGAGATAGAATTGGTGAGATATGTCAATATAACGACATAAATAGCACAATCATTACTCTTGAAGAGACTCAACTTGTTACGCCAGAAATGGTCAAGGAGGAGTTGGATGCAGATAGTTCGCTTACTCACGTAGCAGTTGTTCACTGTGAGACAACAACAGGTATCTTGAACCCTATCGAAGATATTGCTAAGGTTGTAAAGAGTTTTGGCAAAGTGTTTATTGTAGACGCAATGAGCTCTTTTGGAGGTATTCCAATCTCGGTTGAGCAGTGTGATATCGATGTTATTATCAGTAGCGCTAATAAGTGTATTCAGGGAGTTCCAGGTTTTGGGTTTATTATCCTAAAGAAGAGTATCCTTGAATCTACAAAAGGTAACTCTCGCACCCTGTCACTTGATATTTACGAACAGTGTAAGTGTATGGACAAAGGCGAAGGAAAATGGCGCTTTACCTCACCTACACACGTTGTGAGAGCTTTTGCTGAGGCTATTCAAGAGCTTAAAGAAGAGGGTGGAGTAGAGGCTCGCAATAAGAGATATGCTATGAATCACAGAATCCTTGTTGACGGAATGAGAAAGGCTGGCTATACAGCTCTTTTGCCAGATGAGATACAGGCACCTATTATCACCTCGTTCCTTTACCCAAGTGACGAATTCTCGTTTGAGGAGTTCTACTACAAACTAAAAGAGAGAGGGTTTGTGATCTATCCCGGCAAAATATCGAAGCATTTGACATTTAGAATCGGTAATATTGGAGATGTTCACCCAGCCGATTTTGCTAAGCTAACAGAAGAAATTGCTAAGCTAAACTAAATAACTTTTCGTCAGTAGAGATAGATGAGTGTGCCTATAATTATTAAAAATTTTATTTGATAATTGTGGGCACCATCTATTTTTTTACTCCATAAATCACCCAAAACAACACCTAACTAGATATTGAGTGCTCCTATTGACTTGTTCAAGATACAGAGAAATTCATTATTAAAAAAGATATAAATATTCAATACCCATCCCCTTTTTTTATGTTTATGAGAAGACTACTATTAGTTATATTATTGACAACAGCGTCGTTTGTGGCTAAGGCGCAAGAGCCAGTAAAAGTGAAACTTAGAACCAGAACACTTTTTGATGTTGCTTACAACGATTTAGACAAATACGATAGTCGGGTCTATCCCTATTTCAGCGATCTGCGCCTAGGGACTAAAGTATCGATGGGTTCATCTAGTTTTAAGATGGATGTTGGCTTGTCGGCTAATAAAATCTCGATTAAAGATGCCTTCTATAATTTCGAATTTAAGGATAGCTATATCTCAGTGGGAAATAGCTATGAGCCATTCAGTATAGATATGATTACAAGTTCGGTAGACTTGCGCTTCAACAACTCCGCTAACTCGTCTCAGGCAATAGCTACTGGTAGGACAATGGGTGCGACCTATTATATGTATCCCGGCGATTATTTTGGTGCACTAGGTTTTTATAGCGATAACTCTATCAATGATTTCTTCTCTGCTATGAGCACAACTAACGCCATAGCGTTCACAACTCGTCACCTCTACCGCCGCTACCGATCAGGCAATTTGATTCAGTTTGGTGGAGCAATCTCCTATCGAACTCCAAACACAGATACTAATCTGGAGCCTTTTCGAGTAATCAATATATCTGCCGACGGAAACGACGCAGTCAACGAAAGCCCAATCGTTTCTGCCACTATCGATAACGTAAAGAGTCATCTGAAAACCAATGTAGAGTTGCTAGTTGTCAGAAATGATTTTATGCTACAATCTGAGTTCTTACAATCTAATGTAGCGCGTTTGGAGGCTTATAGCCCATACAGAGCTTATGGGGCTTACTTGCAACTTTCCTACCTGATGGGTAAAGGTAGTTATGGCTACGACTAT
>CAYJOF010000147.1:0-660 GCA_964371765.1 uncultured Rikenellaceae bacterium | reverse complement strand
CTATCAACTAGCTGTGCCAACTCACCCTAGTGCAAACTCCTACGAAATAATCACGAGGATTGACTACTTAAATGCAGACTGCTCGGAGAGTCAGATATACGGCGGCGAGATAACTTCATATTCGTTAGGCTTTAACTATTTCATAAATAAATATTTTGCTGTAAAGCTCAACGCTAATTATATCCAATCACACAGCGATAGTAGTTTGAGTCATTTCTCTACAGTGCTAAGATTCCAATTTGTTCTTTAGTCACTTGTATTCTCCTCTAGCAATAAAAAAATAAGGACTGTTCTTTACAGTCCTTATTTATTATTGTCCAAGATTTCCTTGTATACTAATATTTTTTTATTCTTTTGTTCTTTGCGACATCGTAATCAATGCTCCCGTAGGGCATATAAACCTACAATATGGTCGTGGGACAAAAGGTGATAGTATCACCACTATTGCCGCCATAACTAGCACAACAGTTGATGCAGAGTCGAAGATAAAAGCAGAGAATATCTCATAATTCATAATATCGAATCCAACTCCTAGCCACATCATAAACAGTAGAGCTATTAAGATATAGTATCTTAAATTATTCAGAAACTTTGTAAGTTTAGGGCTCATTTTTAGCTTCCTTACAGGGATAAAGCCAAGCAACTCTTGAGCTGAACCCA
>CAYJOF010000146.1:0-4200 GCA_964371765.1 uncultured Rikenellaceae bacterium | reverse complement strand
CGACCTTCGGGTTATGAGCCCGACGAGCTACCAACTGCTCCATCCCGCGATATTTGTACGACAAAAGTAGACAAAAAATGTTATTGTTCCAAATTTTTTTTGTATTTTTATGAAATATTTTTGCACGATAATTGATTAATGTGTTGACTTACAGGATTATGAACCTATGATAAAAAAAATTATAACACCATTTTTAGCCGAACGATTGAGACAAATCGACTATTTCAGGGTTTTTCCTGAAATGTCGCAAGCAAAAGTTTTGAAGTCGCTTATATATAACCTTTCTAATACTAGCTATGGCAAATCATTAGGAATAAACTCAATGATGACCTATACCGATTTTGCTAAGAGAGTGCCAATAGTTACCTATGAGCAGTATATGGATAAGATTACCGATAGTTTCGATGCAAAGAGCGGAATCATCAGCTCTGATAAGATAAAATGGTATTCGAAATCCTCAGGAACAACCAGCTCAACAAGCAAGTACCTGCCAGTGACTAATCGTTTCCTGAAGAGGGGTCATTTAGTTGGCGGAGAGGATACCTTAGCTATTTTGATGGACAACTACCCCGAAAACGGCGTTGTAGATGGCAAGATATTAACCCTAGGAGGCTCACTGTCTACAATTCCTGACACTTCGGCAGGAGTAGTGTGTGGGGATATATCGGCAATTATGATGCACAACACACCGTGGTATGCAAAGTACAGTCGCACACCCTCTATAAAAACAGCACTTATCCCAGATTTCAATCAGAAAGTTGAACAGATATGCAAGGAGTGTTCACATCAGAATGTGACCGCCTTTGCGGGAGTTCCCTCGTGGAATATGGTAATGTTGGAGAGAATATTGGAGTACAATGGTTGCACTACTCTACCTGAGGTATGGAAAAATATTGAACTATTTATCCACGGAGGTGTAAACTTTGCACCCTACCGAGAGCAATACAAGAAGCTATTCCCCAACCCGAATATGAAATATATCGAGACCTACAACTCCAGCGAAGGATTCTTTGCAATTCAGGATGATAAGAATAGCGACGATATGCTATTGATGATGGATTATGATATTTTCTATGAGTTTATACCTGTTGAAACTATGCACGATCACACAACAGCAGTGCCTGTCTCAGGGGTTGAGAAGGGAGTAAATTATGCAATGATAATATCAACCTCAGCAGGCTTGTGGAGGTATGAACTGGGAGATACCGTTGAGTTCACCTCACTTCATCCCCACAAAATTAAAATCACAGGTCGCACCAAACTATTCCTAAATGTTTTTGGCGAGGAGGTTATTGTAGAGAATTGCGACAGAGCAATTCAGCGAGCTTGCAGCGATCAAGCGGCAAGTGTTGTTGAGTATATGGTTGTCCCAAAATTTATGGAGATAGGCAGCAAGGGGCGACATCAATGGATAGTTGAGCTAAAGGAGGAACCTAAAGACATAGAAGCATTCAAACGCGCCATTGACGAAGAGATCTGCACGCTCAATAGTGACTATGCCGCTAAGCGAACCAACGACACCACCCTACTTGCTCCAGAATTCACCTTTGTTCCTAGCGGTAGTTTTTATAAATGGTATGGATCGATGGGTCGCCTAGGCGGACAAAATAAAGTACCAAGATTGTCGAATAGTAGAGAAAAAGCCGAAGAGTTTATTAACTTTGCAGAAAATTTAGCGGCAAGCTAAGAACTCAAATAGTAGTATATATGTATATAGCAGTTGCAGGGAACATAGGCTGTGGCAAGACCACACTTGTAGAGAAACTTACTCAGCGTTATGGCTGGAAGCCGTTCTACGAGAATATAAACAACCCATATCTTGATGATTTTTACAAAGATATGATAACTTGGTCGTTTAAATTACAGATAGGTTTTCTTGCAAATAAGGTGACTCAGATGCGCCAGATGAGCGAGGAGAGCTGCACTGTGATTCAAGATCGCACAGTGTATGAGGAGGCGGAGGTTTTTGTCCGCAACCTTAGGAATATGGCTCTAATGAGCGAACGAGACTATCAAACATATATGAGAGTTTACAACCTTATGGTTGAGAAGAAAACCCGTCCAGACCTACTTATCTACCTGCGTGGCAGTGTAGAGTCCTTGGTTGGGCAGATCAAGAAACGAGGCAGAGAGTACGAGCAAAATATTCAGACTGACTACCTTGAGAGTCTAAATGAATTGTACAACAACTGGATAGAGAACAACTACGATGGCAATAAGCTAACAATAGACATCGACAATCTGGATTTTGTGGGTAGTGAAGATGATTTTATGTTGTTGATTGAGCTTATCGAGAAAAAACTAAGCAGCCTAGGTATTGAGGTAGAGGCAAGATAGATATGAAAAAGTTCACAGCAATAAAGCAAGGTATAGCCCAAAAGAGCAAACTAAAGGGTAATGGAGCAATTAAAGCTAAAAAAGTATCGATGGGAAACATTTCCAATCGCCGCTTAATGGCTATCATTGCTGTTCTGTTTATATTATTTGTTCTCTTTTCGGGCAACAGTCCAATAGTTCAAAGCGTAGAGACAAAGCTCACCATTCGAGACATTGAGCGCGAGATTGAGGAGCTTAGAGAGGGCATCAAGCAGGATTGTGTAGTGATAGACGGCATCAAAAACAACAAAACCTACCTAATTCGTTATGCACGAGAGAAACTATATTTCACTCAACAAGACGAGGATGTGTATATAACAGAGGAATAAAACCAAAGAATTTAAAGATATTTTATGAAGAATTTAATTTTAGCAATTAATCCGGGATCTACATCAACTAAGATCTCTATTTTCGAGAACGAGAATGAAGTTTTCACAAAAACTCTTCGTCACCAGACAGAAGAGATAAACAGTTATGAGACTATCGCCTCGCAGTTCAAATTCCGCAAAGACATTATCGTTGAGGAGGTTGAATTGGCTGGTTACAAAATCTCTGATCTTACTTGTGTAGTTGGTCGTGGTGGACTTGTTAAGCCTATCGAGTCGGGAGTATATGAAGTTACAGAACAACTGCTTCACGATCTTCACAATCCAGTAATGGGCGAGCACGCATCTAATTTAGGAGGTATTATTGCAGCAGATATCGTAAAGCAAATTGGCGGAAATGTAAAGGCATTTATTGCTGATCCAGTGGTTGTTGACGAGCTACAAGATGTTGCACGTATCTCTGGTCACCCAGCATTCCCACGCACATCAATCTTCCACGCTTTGAACCAAAAAGCAATTGCACGCACTTACGCACGTGAGGTTGGTAAGAAATATGAGGATGTGAACGTTATCGTTGCTCACCTTGGTGGTGGTGTATCGGTTGGAGCACACAAAGGTGGTAGAGTAATCGACGTAAACAACGCACTAGACGGCGAGGGACCTCTATCTCCAGAGAGAGCAGGTGCAGTTCCAGTAGCTACTGTTGTTGATTTATGTTTCGAGGGCACAAAGTCTAAGGCTGAGATCAAGAAGATGCTTAAAGGCGAAGGTGGTTTTGTAGCTTACCTAGGAACAAACGACGCTAGAGTTGTTGAGGACAAGAAGAACGAAGGCGATGCAGAGCACACACTACTATGGGAGGCTATGGCATACCAAATTGCAAAAGGAATTGGCGAGATGGCAGCTGTACTTAAGGGCGACGTAAACGCTATCCTTATCACAGGCGGTATTGCATACGACAAAGGCTTGATTAAGCATATTTCAGAGTACGTTAGCTTCATTGCAGAGGTTAAGGCATACCCAGGAGAGGACGAGATGGCAGCTCTTGCGCTTAGCGGTCTTAGAGTTCTAACTGGTGAGGTAACTCCAAAGGCTTACTAACAATCTAAGGCTAAGATTAGTCAACTAGATAAGAGGCTGTCTCGAAATTATTTCGGGATAGCCTCTTTTGTAAGATATACTATATAGGCTACAAGTTTCTATTTTCTTGAATCTCACATACGATTGATTCATTACGTCCTCACTGGCGTTGCGGTGAACACTTTTTAAAAAAAGCGCACTCGCTACGCTCGTTGGCAAAAACACGCCCTCGCTTGCGCTTGTGCGAGGTGGTTTGTATCGGGGATAAGCGAAGTAATGATTAGGCGGAGTAAGGAAATGGAATAGCAAAGGAAAAAAAGCGGACAAGACAACCAGACAATCCCCCCAACCAGCAGCGGCACTGACGCTGCCGAAATGCTGCTTAAAGGCAGCGTTTCGATTTTTTGTCAGAGCAGAA
>CAYJOF010000145.1:0-4222 GCA_964371765.1 uncultured Rikenellaceae bacterium | reverse complement strand
ATTATTCTTCTTATGAGTTTTAATCCAGGTTTTGGAGGACATAAATTTATCGAATCAACACTCTACAAAATATCTCGTCTAAAAGAGATGATCGAGAAAAAAGGTGCCTCTACTATCATTCAAGTAGACGGAGGTGCAACTCTTGATAACTCAAAGGCTATCTTCGATGCGGGTTGTGATTCTCTAGTAGCAGGAAGTGCTATATTTGGCAGCGAGGATCCAGTAAAGACTATCGATCAACTTCTAGCACTATAAAATGGTATCGATAAATAACATAACTGTTTCGTTTGGAGGCTGGAATCTGTTTAGTGAGATCAGTTTCGACATAACACCAAAAGACCGCATTGGTCTTGTGGGAAGAAACGGCGCAGGTAAGTCAACACTAATGAAACTAATCTGTGGTGAGAATAAACCCTCCGAGGGAACAATCTCAATGAGCAGCGATACTATAGTTGGTTATCTTGCTCAACAGATGAGTATGGTTGATGATAGTACTGTTATTGATGAGACCTTAAAGGCCTTTGCAAACCTTCATCAACAGAAATCTCTACTTGAGGAGCTTTCAGGGGAACTATCAAAACGTGAGGATTACCAGAGTGATGACTATATGAGATTGATAGAGAGATTTAATCACGTTAATGATCACTACAATCTCATAGCTAGCGATAATCCACTTGCTCAGTGTGAGAAAACACTAATAGGATTGGGTTTCCGAAGAGATGATTTTCAGCGAAAGACAAGTGAATTTAGTGGTGGGTGGCGTATGAGAATAGAGTTGGCTAAGATACTACTCCAAAAACCAGATATATTGCTACTTGATGAGCCTACCAACCACCTCGACATTGAAAGTATCTGCTGGTTGGAGAATTATCTAGCTCAGTATAGAGGTTCGGTTGTGCTTATTTCCCACGACAGAAGATTCCTAGATACAGTAACTAATCGAACGGTAGAGATAATGCTAGGTAAGCTGTATGACTACAAGGTAGCCTACTCTAAGTACGAAAGTCTTCGTCAAGAGAGGATGCAACAGCAGCAAGCAGCCTATGATAATCAACAAAAATCTATCAAGCAAACAGAGGATTTCATAGAGCGATTTAGATACAAAGCATCGAAATCTAATCAAGTTCAATCGAGAGTTAAAATGCTTGAGAAGATGGATATTATCGAGATTGATGAGTATGACAATAGTCGTCTTAACATAAAATTCCCTCCTGCACCACACTCTGGTGAGATTGTGCTAGAGGTTAAGGGACTTGGAAAAAAGTTTGATGATTCAACTATTTTCGAAGGCTTCGATATGGTACTGCAACGTGGCCAAAAGATAGCTCTGGTTGGGCGAAATGGAGAGGGGAAAACCACATTTGCTAGAATGATTGTGGGTGACACTCCTATTACCTTTGGTTCAATAAAACACGGACAAGGAGTAGATATCGGATACTATGCCCAAAACCAAGACGATTTGATGGATGGTGAGTTTACGGTGTTGGACACACTAGACAGGGTGGCAGTTGGAGATATTCGTACTAGATTGAGGGATATTTTGGCAGCCTTCCTATTTAAGGGAGAGGATATAGACAAACGAGTAAAGGTGCTCTCTGGAGGCGAACGCTCTAGACTTGCAATGGCAAGGATGATGCTTACTAGCCACAATCTATTGATTCTGGATGAGCCAACAAACCATATGGATATGCGCTCTAAGGAGATACTCAAATCTGCTATTGATAGTTTCGATGGTACAGTTATCGTCGTTTCCCACGACAGAGAATTTCTTGAAGGGATAATTGATAAGGTATATGAGTTCAGAGACGGATCGGTTAAAGAGCATCTAGGTGGCATCAATGATTTTTTAGCAACCAGACAAATCGAGATTCTTGACCAACTAAATATCGCCTCGAAGAATCAAACACAGAAAGAGGAACAAACATCTCAAAACAAATTATCGTACCTCCAAAAGAAAGAAGCCGATAAAGTTATACGAAAGCTCAAGAATCAGATTTCTGAGCTTGAGAAACAGATGGAACAAATTGAGGCCAAGGAACTTGAACTTTCAAAGATGATTGCTGACCCACAAGGGTATGGAATTGATCTTAGTGATCCTAAATATTTTGAGCAATACTCTCAATTAAAAAAGGATCTGGAGCAGAAGATGGAGAAGTGGACAGATCTATCACAAGAGGTAGAGGATTTAGAAAACGAATAAATACATAATAATATGGCAGACAAGAATATCGTCTATGGTATAAGACCAGTGATTGAGGCTATCGAAGCGGGCAATCAAATTGAGCGTATATATATGAAAAAGGGCATCGACTCGCCCCTTGCAAACAGAATTGCCGAGTTGGCTAAAGATGACCGTATTGCGCTGCAATATGTGCCTATTGAGAAGCTAAACCGACTAACAAACAACAATCACCAAGGTGTGGTAGCAAAGATCTCTGCAATTGAGTATGCTGAGATAACTGATATCATTGCAGATATTGAATCTACTGGCCGCAAGCCAATTGTTGTAGTTTTGGATAGCGTAACAGACGTTCGTAACTTTGGCGCAATCGCTCGTAGTGCTGAGTGCGCTGGAGCGGATGCTCTTGTTGTCTCGCTGAAGAACTCCGCACCTGTAAATGGAGAGGCAATCAAATCCTCAGCTGGTGCTCTAAATACAATTCCTGTGTGTAGAGTGGGTAGTATTCGTAATACTCTTAAGACTTTACAACTAGCAGGTATGAAGTTAGTTGCAGCTTCTGAGAAGAGCGAAACACCATACTGGGAGGAGGACCTTAGAGAGGGATTTGTGCTTATTATGGGCTCTGAGGATAGAGGAATATCAAAAGAGGTACTAAAGATGTGTGATAGTCTTATCGCTATCCCCCTAAAAGGTAAAATAGAGTCTTTGAATGTATCTGCTGCTGCCTCGGTACTACTTTTTGAGGCTGTAAAACAACGTAGCTAATAAAAAAGTTGTAGAGGTACTAAATTTTGCGTAACTTTGTAATTAAATTTAAAAAAATAGAAATATGAAAAAAGTAATTTGTTCTCCAAAAGCACCTAAGGCAGTTGGACCATACTCTCAGGCTATCCTAGCAGGTGACACTCTTTATGTATCTGGACAACTTCCAGTTGACGGTCAAACAGGTCTAGTTCCTGAGACCATTGAGCAACAGACTGAGCAGTCTCTAAAAAACACTGGTTACATCCTTGAGGAGGCTGGTATGTCGTATGACAATGTTGTTAAATCTACCGTACTACTAAGCGATATGAATGATTTTGCAGCTATGAATGCCGTATATGCAGAGTTCTACAAGAATGAGCTTCCAGCTAGAGTTTGTTACCAAGTAGCAAAACTTCCGCTAGGAGTTAAGGTTGAGATTGAGACAATTGCAGTTAAATAGGTAAGAGAATATCGAGAGTTAGAGCTCTCTTAATGAAACAAACCCTGTTATAAATTTATAGCAGGGTTTGTTTCATTAAGACAGAAGGGGGGGATCATCACATTATCTCACTCTCGTCTATTAGGTTATTAAGCAGAGCATATATCACAAATCCAGATACAGACTTAATGTCGGTTTTTCGTGATATATTCTTACGGTGAGAGATTACCGTATGAACTGAGATATTTAGCTTGCTTGCAATCATCTTATTGGTAAGTCCCTTTGCAACCTCCACTAAAATCTCTTTTTCTCTGTCCGACAGTTCATTACTATCAGCTGAACTAGACTCTTGGATATCGCTTTCGAGGACTCCTTGCAACATTCGAATTATCTTTGATGGTCGATTATAGATTTCGATTGAGAAGTGGTAATTCTTCAGTATGTCGCTATCCAAGTAGCTATATAGGAGTGCCACTACTCTATTTTGCCCAAAAACAGAGGATAAACTAGTATGCTTATCATCACCTATCAAAGATGGATTAACAATAATTATATGGATTATGCCTAAATCATCGAACATAGCTTTTACAACCAAATTATTTGATGACTCAATAATTTGGCGTAAACCCTCTTTAATGATCTGAGAACGCTCAATGATTACTATCCGTATATAAGATTCTTTACTCATATTTCATCTCCATTTCTCTTACGTAAGGAATAAGTATCTTATTCTCAATACGAGTATGTTTATCTAAGTCTTCTTCGAATCTAAATATCTCAATTAGAAGATCTTTCAAATAGTTAGTTGATAGGGTATCTGGTAGATATTTGATGATGATGTTGGTCAAATCGCTCAA
>CAYJOF010000144.1:0-4239 GCA_964371765.1 uncultured Rikenellaceae bacterium | reverse complement strand
CTATGGCACTTCTGTTTAGTGCGGTATTCCCAACCAGCAATAGCATAAAACGATGGGCAGTAATTGCTCTGCTCGTATTAACTTTTTTTACGGTGATAATCAGTTTTGTATGGGCTTTCCAGATCTCAAAACCTCTTGAATATGAGCTAAGTGATGCTACCGTAGTGTTGAGAAAAACAATAATAATAATTCAAAATAGCGTGCTTGCCCTTACTGGATTCGTTGCAAGTTACTTTATGTATAAAGAAAAGGAGATAGTATAATGAATAAATTTGAAATTTCGAGAGTTGGCAAATTGATCTTTGCTGACTACATAACAAACCGTCGTCAGGCGATAAAGGGAGCATTAATAGCAATACTTGCGTTGGTGATGCTAAATTTGATTGGTTTAATCGCCTCAGAAGGGGAGATGACTTATGGCGACAACTATCAAAACTTTGAAGGTGTGATAGCTCTAGTGCTATTTATTGTATCTCTACGTACCTTCACTAAATTCAGTGACAAGAGACAAGTCAATACGCATTTTATGATTCCTGCAACGGTAGGGGAGAAATATTGTTCTAAGTTGATCCAAATATTGATATTTATGCCGATCTACTTATATGCAATCTATCTAGCGGTTGGTGTAATTTTGTTTTTGTTAGCAGCTATTATCCCAGGTTGGTCTATAGGCGTATCGCCAATGATTGACGAGATAACTCTCCATAATATATTGAGTGTGCTGTTCGTCCTATCGATAACGCTGTTTTGTAGTGCTGTGTATCGAAAACCATTTTGGATGAGTGTTTTGTATTTTGCTGTGTGGGGCTTAATCTCTATGGCATATCTGGCTAGTATTTTCTGGGTTGAATATGGAGAAGATGTTATGAGTCATATAAATTCGAGTTTGCTTTCTGAGTATGAGAACTCTTACTACTATTCGTCAGATTTCTCTAGCCACTCGATGGAGGATAGTCCAATAGGTTTCTTCGTTAGCCGAACTTTCTTTACGATAGTAGAGACGTTTATAACGATAGGATTCTTTGTAGCAACATTCGTTGCACTAAAGAGACGACAGGTAGAGTAACATAAAAAAGAGCGATTATGATTTTCAATAATTTTCAACCAATATATATTCAGATTGTCGAAGTTCTCAAGATGAAGATAGTCCAATCTGAATGGCACCCTGGCGAACGAATACCCTCAGTTAGAGATACTGCGGTTGAGCTGGTGGTGAACCCCAATACTGTTATGAGGGCCTACGAACGTTTGCAGCGAGATGAGATAATCTTCAACAAGCGTGGCTTAGGATATTTTCTCTCGCTGGATGCTCCCTCTAAGGTGTTGGAGAGTCGTCGCAAGGAGTTTGAAGAGAATGAGTTGCCAGATCTGTTTGAGAAGATGCGAAAGTTGCGCATCACTCAAGAAGATTTGGTGGCGATACACAACAAGTGGCTAAGTAGTAACAAATAAACATTATAACTATGAAAACAATTTTGACAGCAGCACTTATGTTTGCCTCGTTGGCCGTTAGTGCACAAACACAAGATGAACTAAAATATAAAACTATATCTCAGGGAGAGATATTCTCGGAGTTGACCATCTCTGGAGCGTTTACTCGAGTAGAGGTTTATCAAGTAAACCGTGCCTCTGAGGCAAAGGTTGAGATAGCAGCTAAGGACACTAAGAGAATCGATGAGATAGATTATCGCCTTACGGGCAACGAATTGGAGCTGAGCAATAGAGATAACTCTAAGGATATTGACATGAACACCGAGAAGTTCTATGCCCGTATCTACACAACAGAGATCACCGACATCTCAGCGGCAGCAGTAACTAGAATCGATATTAAGGATAAGTTTGATTATCAAGAACTTTCGTTGGAAATTGCTGCCGTGTCAACAATCAACTTCGAACAGGATGTAGAGGTAGATGGAGATTTCTCTCTTGAGGTAACAGCAGCTTCAGCCTTTGAGATGAACTATAATATTGAAGTTGGTGGTAAGATGGATGTTGAGTGTAGTGCGGCAGCCTCAATCTCATTTGATGGTGATGTGACAGTTGATCAGGATATGAATCTGGATGTTTCAGCAGCAGCAAAAATATATTTTGATAGAGTGCTTATCTCGCAAGGTTCGCTCGATGTGTCGTCCTCGGCTCTTGCAAAAGCAACAATAGACCACCTCACTCTAACCAGAGGCGGAATAGATCTATCGTCGAGTGCATTAGCTACAATCAAAATCGATGCAGGAGAGATGGAGAATAAGAATGCTAGAGTCTCTATCGACGAGGATATGCTCTCAAGTATAGATGTAAAAGGACTTAAAAGATAAGAAATAGATGAAAAAACAGAATTAGTAGTTTTTTGAGTTGCTCGCTAAGATTTATTGAACGAATCGTGGCGAGCAACGTATTTTTTTACTATCTTTGTCACTTAATGAGTAATTATTTAACTTAAACTAATATTATGCGTAAACTGATTCTTACAGCCCTAACAGCAGCACTTGCTATTTCGGCATCAGCATCACCACTTTGGATGCGCTACAACACTATCTCGCCTAAGGGTGATAAGATAGCGTTCTCTTACAAGGGAGATATATATGTAGTGTCGAGCAAAGGAGGCGAAGCTAAGCAACTAACAACGGCATCATCTTACGAGTTCGCTCCAGTGATCTCTCCAGATGGAAAAGAGGTGGCTTTTGCTACTGATCGCAATGGTAATTTCGATATTTATGTAGTATCGATGGAGGGAGGTCAAGCTAAGCGTGTGACAACTAACTCTGCTTCTGAAACACCAATAGCATTCACTAAAGATGGCCAAAACATTCTTTACTCAACGGCTATGCAGAAGCCAGCAACTAACGTTCAGTACAACTCTGGTTGGATAACTGAACTTTATTCTATCCCTGTTGATGGTGGTCGCCCAACTCAAATCGTATCAAACCCAGTCGTAAATCTTGCACTTGCACAAGATGGCAAATCTTTCGTTTACGAGAATCGTACTGGTAGCGAGAACATCTGGCGTAAGCACCACGTATCGAGCGTTGCAAGAAATCTTTTCTTCTACGACGCAAACACTAAAACACACAAACAACTAACCACTAACGTGGGTGAGGACAGAAACCCTCAATACACTCCAGATGGTAAGGTTGTGTTCCTAAGTGAGCGTGATGGTGGTTCGTTCAACGTATATGTTGCAGACCAAAACTCTATGGACAATCCAACGGCTGTTACATCTTTCAAAGATAACCCAGTTCGTTTCTTATCTGTGGCTGAAGATGGTACTCTTTGCTACGGTTATCACGGTGAGATCTATACTCAGAAAATCGGCCAAAAGCCTACGAAAGTTAACATCGAGATTGTAAACGATCAACCTTCTGAGCAAAACACTCAACTAAGCGTGAGAGGCGGTGAGATGAGTATGACTCCAGACGGTAGCCAAATCGTTTTTGTTAATCGTGGTGAGGTGTTTGCAACAACAGACAAATATCGCACAACAAAGCGTATCACTAACACTCCAGAGGCTGAGCGTGCAGCAGTAATCTCTCCTGATGGTCGCACTATTGCATACTCTAGCGAACGTGATGGTCAATGGAACATCTACACAGCTAAAATCGTTCGTGATGGAGAGGTGAACTTCGCTAACGCAACTCTTATCGAGGAAGAGCCTCTTTTTGCTCCAGGCAAAACCGAGCGTTTCGCTCCTCAGTTCTCTCCTGACGGAAAAGAGATTGCATTTATTGAGAATCGTCGCCAACTAAAGGTGATGAACCTAGAGACTAAGAAGGTTCGTCAGATTACTGATGGTTCTAAATATGTAAACAATAACGACTATGGTTTCCACTACGAGTGGTCGCCAGACGGTAAGTGGTTCACTCTTGGTATTACTACCAACGATCGTGCGCCTTACGATGATATTGCTATCGTATCGGCTGTTAACGGTGGGGAGTTCCACAATATCACAAACTCTGCATATATCGATGGCCAACCAACTTGGGTACTTGATGGAAATGCAATTATCTATGCTTCGAACCGCTACGGTATGCGTTCTCACGCATCTTGGGGTAGCCAAAACGACGTATTCATCGCATTTATGAATCAAGATGCTTACGATAAGTTCCGCCTATCGAAAGAGGAGTACGATATACTTAAAGAGGAAGAGAAACTAGCAGAGAAGAATGCTAAGAAGGATGAAGAGGACAAAAAAGAAGACGAGAAGAAGGACGACGATAAGAAAGATATCGTAGTTGAGCTTGATGG
>CAYJOF010000143.1:0-4259 GCA_964371765.1 uncultured Rikenellaceae bacterium | reverse complement strand
CTCTGTGAGAATTGAGAATCTTGCATTATCTCTTTTTTTGTAGAGAGTATAGATTTAGGGATTGTTCCCTCTGGGGTATCTATCCACATTGGTTCTGACTTACCGTCGAGTGACCAGTCACAGAATGGGATTATGACACCTTTATATTCCAAACCCTTAACTGCATGGATAGTCTCCACACTAATGCAATCTTGGCGTGAGGATATGTTCATACTCCATTTATTTTGCTCGCTTTGCCAAAGTTCCACCAGATGGGCAATATCTGGAATTGGACTTCGAGAGAAATCTATAATCTTATCGTGGAGTGCTTGTAGGTATGCAACCTCCTGCTGAGCTATATCGCTGAATGTATTTATCAGTATCTCAAAGCTATCACATATTGATACTCTCAAAAGAGACTCTAACATTGCATTATGTTCGCCAGACAATTCAGTTGACGCACAACCTGTTAGAATGTAATTAAAGCTACTAATAAGAAACTCGTCACTGCGATTAATTGAGAGTTCATAGCAGGTCATAATCAGGTTTACGAAGCTTGAGTATTTAAGCAGTAGCCCCTCGCGTGAGGTGAGTTCATAGGATAATCCACTCTTTGCGCCACCCTGTTCAAGGTAGTGACTCAGGTAGTTAAGTAGTTTTGCTATCTCTCTCTTATTTCGCACTAAGATTGCTATTTGATTAGGCATAAAGCCCCTTAACTGCATATCCTCCAGAACCTCTATTGTGTGTATGAGATTATGAGGGATCTCTCCCTTTATTTTCTCATACTGTAAAAATTCGATATATCCACCGCTACCAACACTACGGGGGGCTACCTTCTGCTCCATATTAGAGTAGATTCGAGAGGCAATATCTTTATAGTTATCAACAAACTCAGGGCTGAGTCTGTCGTTTTGAAGTAGGTGATTTATGTCTGTGTTGAGCATATCGGCACAAGAGCGAATCAGTTGATTGTTGAAATTAACTATATTCTCACTACTTCGCCAGTTCGTATCTAGATTATCAAAAAGAATTTCATTTCCTTGAGCAATACTTCGTTCAAGCTCATACTCTAGCACTCGCCAGTCACCTCCACGCCACGCATAGATTGATTGCTTTATATCGCCTACAAAAAGTACGCTCTCGGATTGAGTCTCAGATAGAATATTATTGGCTATTGGGGCAAAATTCTGCCACTGTTCGGCACTTGTATCCTGAAACTCGTCTATCATCAGCACAGTGTATCTATTGCCTATCTTCTCGTAGATGTAGGGTATATTATTTCGGTTTACTAAGCCCGTAATCACCTTTAGAGAGGAGGCAAGAAGGATGGTGTTGTTGCTCTTCAAGACAGAGTCTAGTTCCTTAGAGATATGAATCATCAGAAGCATCTCGTGGTGCTTATCGAGAATGATTGAAAGATTGTTGAGAGCCTTATGAGCATCGCAAAGTTGTATAAGATAGGGATGTAGAGTGTGTTTTACGTTCTCTGCACCCTTTGAACCCCACTTAGAATCAATATCTAGCATCTTCACAACTGCGCTATTTGGCTTGTCAAGCTCACCATCTGCCCATTTTCTGAGCAGTGGCATCAGGCCTCTTGATTTTCCAGCAAAATCTTCTTGATTCAGACCCATATTTTCAATTGTGCTTAATAGCGTATTTGCCGTATCGACAAAAGTTCTGAACAGTTCATCTCTTGTGTCGCTCATCGAACCAAAGAAGCTAACAATCTCGGAATAGTTCTCTAAAAAATATCTAACGTCAAACTCCTTAGAGAATATCTTAGGGCTCACATTTAGTAGGTCTTGTTTGAATTGATAGTTCCTTCCTTCGTCAAGTCGTTGGTTAATATAGCTATCAACAACATTCATCAACTCTTGATCGTTGTGATAACGATCAACAATAGAATCAATTGCCATTGTGAGGAAGTAGTCTATATCTAGTTTTATTTGGAACGAGGAGTCGATTCCCAACTCATTACAGAACGATCGGTAGATTCTCTGAAAGAATCTATCTATTGTCATAACAGAGAAGTTCGAGTAGTCGTGTAGGATATAGTTTTGAGCAATTCGAGCATTCGATTTAATTTTTTGCGCTCGCTGCTCTTCGTTCATCTCTTGCCAAAACTCCAAAGAGGCGAATTCTTCGAGAATACTATCGAAAAAACCTTCACCACGACTCAGCGCATCAATTTCGTCTAGAATTCTGCTCTTCATCTCCTTGGTAGCCTTATTGGTAAAGGTTACTGCTAGTATATCTTTGTATACTAACGGATTAGCCGCCACACGTTTAACGTACTCGTATGCCAAACGATAGGTTTTTCCCGACCCTGCCGATGCTTTTACTATCTTTACTGAACTCATAGTGTCAATCTTTTCTACAAATTTATCAAAAAAATATGAAATATCGAAATTTATCAATAACTTTGTAAAAAAGATTAATGTTATGAACTATAGTTTGGAGAGTATCGCCTCAATATGTGGCGGCGTTTTTGTAGGTAGTAATCAGTGGGTGGATAGCGTGATTTTTGATAGTCGCAATCCAAATCATACTCCTAACACTATGTTTGTAGCTATCTGTACACCCAAAAGAGATGGACACAGCTATATAGAGGAGCTTATCAAACGAGGTATAAAGTCTTTTCTTGTGGAGAGGGATTTTCAGTATCGAGCAGCTGAGTTAAAGGATTCAGCTGTGGGATTTGTTGTCGTTGATAACACTGTCGATGCCCTACAACTACTGGCAGCTCACTATCGCTCTACTCTAAAGATGCCAATTGTTGCCATAACAGGCTCAAATGGTAAAACCACAACAAAGGAGTGGATAGTTCAACTACTACCAACACGCAAAATTTTCCGCAGCCCTAAGAGTTTTAACTCTCAGATTGGGGTAGCTGTATCTTTATTGATGATCGAAGGTAATGAGGAATTTGCCATCATTGAGGCAGGAATTTCACGTCCTGAGGAGATGGCCAGACTAGAGCGAATGATTAAACCTGATATTACACTGATAACAAACATCAACTCGGCACATCAAGAGAATTTCTCTTCGATGGAGCAAAAAAAAGAGGAGAAACAGATTTTAGCAAAAGGGGCAAAAGTAGTTATTGATGGAAATAGTCATAAAATTTCAATTGACAAAAGAAGAGTATCTATAGAGTTCGAGGGTCAATCACTACATTTCGAAACAGACCTATATGATGCAGGTTCTGCAGAAAATATCGCCAACGCTCTTTCGGTTATCGACGCATTGGGCTATTGTATGGAGGAGGCCTCAGAGAATATTGCGAATTTGGAGAGCTTAGCTATGCACCTACAACTAATAAGTGGAGTGAATGGTTGCCATTTGATAGACGATGCTTATAGCAACGATATTCATTCTTTGGGGATTGCACTTAACTATATGAACAGCCTTGCTGGTAGCCAACCTCGTATAGTTATTCTATCCGATTTTGGATCGACAAGTGAGGGAGTGTACCAGCAATTAACTGAAATGCTATCGAGATATAATATTGAGCGCATCTATACTGTTGGTAACCAACTAAAAGAGCTGGATCTAGCCATCGAAAAGCACTCATTCGACACAACCGACGAACTACTTAGTCAGATAGATAGAAACAGTTTCAGAGGGGCAACAATACTCATTAAGGGTAGTCGAAAATATAGATTCGAAAGAATCACCTCGGCACTGCAAGAGAAGATGCACACAACAGTGCTTGATATTGATATTGAGGCTCTTATAGAGAATTTCAGGTATCTTAAATCTCTGCTTAAAACCTCAACCAAAACAATAGCTATGACCAAGGCTCAATCCTATGGTTGTGGAGTCTATGAAGTGGGTTCTGCTCTGTGTGATGCAGGGGTGGACTACCTAGCAGTTGCATATATAGACGAGGCTATTGAGCTTCGAGATAATGGTATCGACAAACCAATAATAATTCTCAACAACTCTTCGAACGACTTTGAACAGATCATTCAATATAGACTCGAACCAGAGATATACAGCATAGAGCAGCTATCTGACTTTGTAGAGCTATTAGAGACAAAAGGTATATCTCACTACCCTATCCACGTAAAACTTGACACGGGGATGAATAGACTGGGATTTAAGGAGAGTGAACTTGATAGGCTTTGTCGCATAATTAAATCGAACCTAAGGATAAAGGTTGAGAGTATATTCTCTCACCTAAGTTCTGCCGATATGCCAGATATGGATAACGAGACAATCCGACAGATAGAGCTATTTGAGCAACTTTCTGCTAGATTGATCAAAGAGTT
>CAYJOF010000142.1:0-4260 GCA_964371765.1 uncultured Rikenellaceae bacterium | reverse complement strand
CGGTGCGTGCTTTTTTCTCAAAAAAGCATAAACTACATACATATAAAATAAAGGATATATCTATACCCACAAGTTCTAAGGACTACGAAAGATTGAATTTTGCCCCTAGGGAGGGGGCAAAAGCACTGTGAAAGGTTTATGCGTGAGGAGCTTGCTCATCTAAGCATAAATCTTTTGCAGGGCTAGGCACTGAAAGTGCCGTAATTCAATCACTACTCACTCGTAATTATCCATATCAACGGCCATAAAAATCTTGTACAATACGCACAAGACCCACCAAATTAAAACCAAGAAAAAGAACATTCCAAACAAAACTCAAAAGAAAAAAACAAGTATAGAAAAAAATAAGTATCTTAGTGGCGGAAATTAATAAATAAAAAAATACAATGGCAGAATTTAAATATCAGGATCCATATCCTATTCTAAAGGACGACACTAAATATCGTCTTATTACAAAAGATTACGTTTCGACAATCGAGGTAGATGGCCGCAAAATCCTTAAGGTTGACCCTAAGGGACTTACTCTTCTATCGAAAGAGGCTTACGCAGATGTTTCGTTCTATCTTAGAGCATCACATCTCCAGAAACTGGCAAATATCCTAAAGGATAGCGAAGCTACGGACAACGACAAGTTTGTTGCATACACAATGCTACTAAACCAAGTTGTAGCAGCTGAAGGGGAGCTACCAACGTGTCAGGATACAGGTACTGCTATATGTATGGGAAAGAAGGGCGAGAATGTTTTCACAGGAGCTGACGATGCTGAGGCAATATCGCTTGGTGTATACGAAACATACCAAGAGCGCAACCTACGTTTCTCTCAAGTTGTTCCTTTCAGTATGACTGAAGAGCGCAACAGTGGAAATAATCTTCCAGCGCAGATTGATTTATATGCTACTACGGGCAACGAGTATAAGTTCTTATTTATGACAAAGGGTGGTGGCTCAGGCAACAAAACATTCCTATACCAGCAAACAAAAGCTCTTCTTACAGAGGAGGGTCTAACTCAGTTTGTTAAGGAAAAAATCAAGGATTTAGGCACCTCAGCTTGTCCTCCATATCACCTAGCATTTGTGATTGGTGGCACATCGGCAGAGGCTAACCTCGCTGCCGTAAAGAAGGCTTCGGCAGGATATTTTGACAACCTACCAACAGAGGGTAACGAGTGTGGTCAAGCGTTCAGAGATTTGGAGTGGGAAAAGAAAATCGAGAAAATATGTTATGAATATGGTGTTGGAGCACAGTTTGGAGGCAAGTATTTTGTTCACGACGTTAGAGTGATTCGTCTACCTCGCCACGCCGCATCTTGTCCAGTAGGTCTAGGCGTTAGTTGTAGTGCTGACCGTAACGTAAAGGGGAAAATCACAGAAGATGGTATCTTTTTGGAGGAACTGGAGAAGAATCCAGCTAGATTCCTACCTGAGGTTGCGCCATATCTTGCGCCAGCCGTTGAGATCGACCTAGATATGGGAATGGATGCCGTTCTAAAGGAACTATCAAAGCACCCAATCAAGACACGACTAAATATCAAAGGCACACTTATCGTAGCAAGAGATATTGCTCACGCTGAGATAAAGAAGATTTTGGATTCTGGAAAACCTATGCCAGACTACTTCAAGAATCACCCAGTTTACTATGCTGGTCCTGCAAAAACTCCATCAAATATGCCTTCGGGCAGCTTTGGCCCTACAACTGCTGGCCGTATGGATTCGTATGTGGATATGTTCCAGAGCGTTGGTGGATCGATGGTTATGGTTGCAAAAGGTAACCGCTCACAGCAGGTGACAGATGCTTGTAAGAAACACGGCGGATTCTATTTAGGTTCTGTTGGAGGTCCTGCAGCAATTCTTGCAAAGAATAGTATCAAGTCGGTAGAGATAGTCGACTTCGAGGAGCTAGGAATGGAGGCAGTTCGCAAGATCTACGTTGAGAATTTCCCTGCATTTATTATCGTTGATGATAAAGGTAATGACTTCTTCCAAAATATTTAATCGAGGGATGATGAACAGAAAAATAGCATTAATAACAGGCGCAACATCGGGAATTGGCAAGGCGACTGCCCAGCGTGTTGCAAATATGGGTTACAACCTAATCATCACTGGCAGACGTGAGGACAGACTCTCACAGATTGCTGCCGATATTGAATCACAATATGGAGTAGAGGTCAAAAGCCTTTGCTTCGATATTTGTGATAGATCAGCTACCTTTGATAGCTTCAACTCTCTTAGCGAGCCGTGGAAAAACATCTATCTGCTTGTCAACAATGCAGGTCTTGCATCGGGACTAGAGCATATCTATGAGGGTGATTTTGAGGATTGGGATAAGATGATTGACACAAATATTAAAGGTGTTTTGAACATTACTCGTATCGTATCCCCAATAATGTGTAAAAACAAAAGTGGGCATATTGTCAATATTGGCAGTATTGCCGGCATACAAACCTACGAGAATGGAGGTGTATATTGCGCCTCAAAGCACGCTATGCACGCACTATCACAGAGTATGCGTATCGATATGTTGAAGTATGGTGTAAGGGTGTCGGAAGTGCGTCCTGGGATGGTAAACACCGAGTTCTCGGAGGTACGTTTCCACGGAGACAATAAGCGCGCCGAGGGAGTATACAACAATCTTGTGCCACTAACTGGCGATGACATTGCGGGTGTAATAGAGTGGATTATCTCCCTACCAGATCACGTAAACATTAACGATATAGAGGTAATGCCAAAAGCTCAAGCTAGCGCATTTAACACATATCGAGAATAAAAAAGAACAATATTTAAGAAATTTTATCGTTTTTTAGAGACTAACAAATTAAAAAAAGAAAATGAATTCAGGATTTTTATTAATTCTACTAATTGGAGGTATTGGATTTTTTGTCCAAATGCGCCTAAAGAGTGTATTTAAAAAGTATTCACAAGTGATGTTTCCTGCGGGTCTTACAGGCAAGGAGGTTGCAGAGCAGATGCTACGAGATAATGGAATTACCGATGTACGAGTGATCAGCACTCCCGGTCAATTAACCGACCACTATAACCCAACAGCAAAGACGGTAAACCTAAGTGAGAGTGTTTACAATAGTCGTTCTGTGTCGGCAGCGGCAGTGGCAGCTCACGAGTGTGGCCACGCTGTACAACACGCAGAGGGCTACGCTCCTTTGAAGATGCGTTCGGTGCTTGTCCCTGTGGTTAGTTTCTCATCGATGTGGGCACAAATTGTCCTATTAGTAGGTATCTTTATCTTGCCTATGTTCTTCTGGGTGGGTATTGCAATGTTTGTGACTGTACTTCTATTTAGTGTCATAACACTACCTGTTGAGTACAACGCATCGCACAGGGCATTAGTATGGCTCAGCAGCGCAGGTATTGTTCAGGGAGAGAACTACAATCAAGCAAAAGAGGCTCTTTCGTGGGCAGCTAGAACTTATCTAGTGGCTGCACTATCAGCCCTTGCAACCCTACTCTACTACCTAGGCTTTGCAAGAGACTAAGATCAGTTCCTCGAAATTGATTTGATGCAAAACAAATAAGAGGACACAGTCTATAATTAAAAGACAGCAACACATCTAAGATTGATGTGTTGCTGTCTTTTTTATTTCAAAAATTAATCACCAGAAATAAGATGAGGCAAAAAACTTACCACTCCCAATCTAAGCGAATTATATCCTCCTCTACTAGATTCTCACCCAACTGCACCTCAACAATCTCAAGAGGTGTAATAGCATAGACAGAATGCTTCTGACCAGCCTTTATTCTAGCAATATCGCCTCGATGCACCTCTGTAATGACTCCATCGATAACCAACTTACCACAGCCGTCAACAAAGGTCCAAATCTCCTCACGTTGGTTGTGATATTGGTAGCTTATGCTGCTACCTGCGTTGAGGTGTAGGAATTTAGTAAGAGCTTTTGCCCCATCTGAGAACTCCTCGTTACCCATAACTTTGTAGTTGCCCCAGCGTCTCTCTTCCGACATGGGGCGAGCGTGAATCCCATCTGCATAGCTTTTGAGTTTGATACTTGACTCTCTGTCACTTACCAAAATTCCATCAGGGCTTGCTGCCACAACCATATTTTTAGCACCTAGGCAAATGATTGGAATATCTAACTCGTTGATCACACAACTATTATCTACACCCTCACCCAGCACAACATTTCCTATGCTCTCCTGTTCAATTCTCTTAATAAGACTATCCCAAGTTCCTAGATCGTCCCACATACCACTAAATGGCACAACACAAACCGATTGAGCTTTCTCGACTACC
>CAYJOF010000141.1:0-4283 GCA_964371765.1 uncultured Rikenellaceae bacterium | reverse complement strand
CTTGATTTATCGCAGTGTACACCTTTAGAAAATCTATGCTCTCCAACTCAGCAGGATTGCCATTTGAATCTACTGCCCAATCTATATCTATAAGTGTCCCATCTTCGTCATTTAGTCCATTGTCGGCATAACCCCATTCATAAGGATAAAGAACCCAAAATTGTGAAGAATCGTTACCCTCATTGATTGCATTATCGGCTAGTTTTGTCCCTTTGAATGTTATCTGCTCATCGCTAATCCATTGAGGAAAGTAACTCTGTCCCATAAACTGATTGCGTGATTTCCATCCGCTATTACCTTGATTATCCTCCCATTTGATATACTCCTGAGTTGGTATGCCATCCTCTGTTGAGGGACGAAAGTATGTTATCTGATAATTCTTTATTGTGGTGCTGTTGTTGTGTTGGCTACCTGCTATTTCGTACCATTCATCTGCATCTGGGACTCCATTGCCGTTCTTATCAACACCTACCATCACAATCCCAGGTTCGTAACTGCCCTTGCCAGAATAGCCCGAAGAGGTATTGTCGAAGGAGTTACCCAAAATTCTAATGTCTTTAGCATTCTTTTGATTTACAACCTTATGATCGAAGCCAACCTCGATGTATCCACCAAATCCTCCTAGTGAAACAAGTTTAATGATTTGAGTATCATCTGAGTTGAACATTTCATTTAGCTTTGCAATCATCGTTGTTTTAGTGTCTCCTTGATTATAGGCAGGCAGCGTATTAATATGTTGCCCCGGAGCGGGGCAGTAGTCAAATACCTTTGTGATGTAGGCACTGTACTCAATCTTTGGCTCTTGGGGCTCTTTATCACAAGAAATAGCCGCTACACTAAATAGTATTGCAGTTGATAGTTTAGCTATTGTTCTTCTCATCTCTAAAATCTTTGTATATTTAAATAAAACATCTTTTAATCTTTTGGCAAGCTAGCTCAATCTCCTCATCGCTTATTGTGAGCGGTGGAGCTATACGGATTGTTTGGGCATTGAACAAAAAATTCTCAGTAATAATCCCCTCTTGCTTACATTGAGCAAGAAATTCTGAACAAGTCGTCTCATCTCCCAAATCTAATCCTATCATCAAGCCCTCTCGACGTATCTCCTTTATCTGTTTGATAGAGCAGAGTAGTGTTTCAAATAGTTGAGATTTGCGCTCAACCTCCTCCATAAGTCTATTGTCGAGTATGTACTCCAAAGATGCCTTTGCAGCAGCACAACAGACAGGATGACCGCCAAAAGTAGTGATATGCCCAAGTACTGGATTACTTTTATAAACCGATAAAATCTCCTTTGAGGATACAAAGCCTCCAAGCGGCATTCCACCTCCCATTGCTTTAGCTATTGCTAATATATCTGGAGTGACCCCATATTTCTGAAATGCAAACAGTGACCCAGTTCTGCCGAAACCACTCTGAATCTCATCGAATATTAGTAAAGCACCCACCTCGTCGCATCGCTTGCGAAGTGCCTCAAGAAAGCCTTTTTGAGGCTTAATGAATCCACCTTCTCCTTGAAAAGGTTCAACTATTACGGCAGCTGTTCGCTCGCAAATCTGATCCAACTGCTCAGAGGCATTGAAATCTATCTGATACACATCGGGTAGTAGCGGACGAAACGCATTGCGAAAATACTCTCCTCCCATAACACTTAATGCACCGTGTGTAGAGCCGTGATAGGCGTTCTTGAACGATACTATTTTAGTTCTGTTGGTGTAGCGTTTTGCTAATTTCAAACTCCCTTCGATAGCCTCACTTCCTGAGTTTACAAAATATACACAATCGAGTTGATCGGGCAGTTGACTAGTTAACAGTTGTGCATACTCAACCTGAGGAGATTGCACAAACTCGCCATAGACCATAGTGTGGGTATACTGTTTTGCCTGATTACATATTGCATCTATTACATATTGGTTTGAATGTCCAACGTTGCATACACTCACACCTGAAACTAGATCTATATATTCCTTACCATCTGTTGTATGTATCATCACACCTTGGGCTCTGTCTATCTCTAATCCCATTGGCATATCGCTTGTCTGTCCTACGTGGTCTAGGAATATTCTTGATAATCTATTCATTGTTTTTGTTTTTGTAATATATCTTATCCAAAATATTTTGGGAATCTTTAACACTATATTTCACCCAACGGTTAAGTATTGATAACTGTTGATCTTCTGTCAACTTCCAGTCAATGTTGCTCTGGCGGAGCTTGTGGGTGAGCGATTGTAGAGCGATAGCCGCACAGACTGAAATATTGAGACTCTCGACAAATCCATACATAGGGATTGTTATAAATTCATCGGAAAGTTCCTCTAGTTGGGGGCTGATTCCCTGCTTTTCGGTTCCGAAGAAAATAGCAGTTTTCCCTTTTGAGATGTCAAACTGTTCGCAACTTACGCCATTTTTGTGGGGAGATGTGGATACTATTCTATATCCATCTGCCTTTAGTTTTTTGACTAGGTCTAGGGTGGCATCTGGGCCACTATATCTATTAATATCGACCCATTTATCACTTCCTCTAACTATATTTACGTTTGGTTTAAATCCGCAGAGTACCTCAATAGCGTGAATGTTCTGAATGCCAAATGCCTCACAACTCCTTACGATTGCACTTGCGTTTTGACTATGAAATATATTCTCGACACAAACAGTAATGTAATCTGTTCGATCACCAAGAACTCTCTTTAGCACCTCTAATCTCTGAGGGAGCATCAGCTCGCCCAGATACTCGATCTCTGATGTTAGTTGCTCCTTTTGTTGTAGACTAAGAGCATATTGTTTATCTATATTTTTCATTCTCACTCTCTAACATACTTATATAACTTTCATATCTTGATATTGGAATCTCTCCAAGTTCCACAGCTTGCTTTACAGCACATTTTGGCTCGTGAGTGTGGGTGCAGTTTGCAAATTGGCAGTCAGAACTAATAGCGAACATTTCTGGAAAATATCTCGAAAGCTCCTGCTTCTGTACGTCGATCAATCCAAAACTTTTAACTCCAGGAGTGTCTACCAAATATCCATCTCCCTCGATTTTGAACATCTGGGAATAGGTCGTTGTATGGCGACCTGTTTTGTGGCTAGAGCTAACCTCAGCTACTCTAATATCCAATTCAGGGATGATAGACTTTATGATAGATGACTTACCGACACCTGAATTTCCGCTAAAGAGGGAGATCTTGCCCCTCATCTGCTCTTTTATAGTATTGATGCCCTCGGTGGTTATAGTTGAGCACTCAATAACACTATAACCAATAGTGTTGTACAACTCTCTAAATGCTTCTCGCTCCTCAAGTGGGCTTATATCTACTTTGTTTAGTACTATTGTTACAGGAACACGATATAGTTGGCAAGTAACTAAAATTCTATCAATAAACTCTAGCGGAGTTTCGGGTTCACGGAGTGTGACGACCAAAAATACATTGTCTAGGTTTGAGGCCAAAATATGTGCCTCCTTAGAAAGATTTATCGATTTACGAATCAGGTAGTTAGAGCGAGGAAGGATCTTGGTTATATAACCCTGTTCGCCTTGTTGTGGGGGCGTATACTCAACCCTATCACCTACTGCAATTGGATTTGTGGTTCGAATACCTTTTATCTTGAAGCTTCCCTTTACGCGACACAGCACAATCTCTCCTTGTGGGTTTTCAACCTCATATACATTTCCACTATTGCGTGTAACTAATCCAGTAATTGTCATACTATTGTGTGATTTTATCTATTAAATCTTTTGACATCTCAACCACAGGGGCAGTGTATGGTACTGCCCAATGTGCAAAGTCTATTAGGTAACCATACAGTATAGATTCCTCTACTATTTGATTATCTGTAAGTTGATATGTAATGCTTATGTTCTCATACAGCAGTGCAATAGCAGCTAGGATTACAACAGCCTTTAGAGCTCCGAACCCACCTCCAAGAATCCTATTCACACCCCCAAGGCAAGCAACATCTAGCACCTTTGTAAGCAGTTTTGATAGGAGGGTCACTAGGAAAATTACCCCTATAAAAGCTATTGTATAGCCTATTAACTGACTATACTCTCCTGTTATGTTGAGTGAAGAGATTATTACATCCGAAAAATTTAGAGCAGCCCACAAACCAAGTGCTAGTCCTATAAGTGTAGCTATCTCGATAACTACACCATTGCGAAATCCACTTATAAACATAAGAACAATAGGGATTAGGACAATAATATCAATAAGATTCATTTTCTCTATTTTTTGCGAGTAGCTGAGACCCTAGGGTGACGCTTAAACTCTATGTCTGGGTTAATCATA
>CAYJOF010000140.1:3339-4317 GCA_964371765.1 uncultured Rikenellaceae bacterium | reverse complement strand
TTCCTTCCTTCCTTCCTTCCTTCCTTCCTTCCTTCCTTCCTTCCTTCCTTCCTTCTCATAGTTGTTATTCTTCCATACAGACAAAAAAAAGAGCCGCACTATGGCGACTCTTTTGTGCTATATTAATAACCCAATGTTTTGAGCATTGATTGGTAGCTTTGTTCTTTTGCAAATAGGCGAGTTGTGTACTCTCCGCTTTCGGGGTCAATGTCTATGATAATGTGTTTTGGAGCTGGAATCAAGCAATGTTGAATGCCTCCATAACCTGCAAGTGACTCTTGATATGCACCAGTGTGGAAGAATCCAATATATTGCTTCTCGTCATTGTCGAGGTTTGGTAGGTAGATAGCGTTTGAGTGTGCCTCGGCGTTGTAGTAGTCCTCACTATCACAAGTAAGCCCTCCTATAAATACTCGTCCATACTCTTTCTCCCAGTTGTTGATTGCAAGTAGGATGTATCTTTGCGAGATACCCCACGTGTCTGGTAGGGTAGTCATAAATGAGCTATCGATCATATACCACTTCTCACGATCGTTCTGTCGTTTCTCTTTTAGTACTGAATATAGTATTGCGCCACTCTCACCTACGGTGAACGAGCCAAATTCGGTGTAGATATTCGGTTCATCTACTCCGTATTGCTCACACGAATTTTTGATCTGTGCTATAATCTCTTCGGTCATATACTCGTAGTCGTAGTAAGCCCCTAGAGATGTTTTGATTGGGAATCCTCCTCCGATGTTTAGTGAATCTACCTCAGGACAAACCTGTTTTAGTTGACAGTATAGATTGATACACTTGTTCAACTCACTCCAGTAATAGGCAGTATCCTTGATGCCAGTATTGATAAAGAAGTGTAACATCTTGAGGTTGTACTTGCTATTGTCTTTTAGCTTTTCGTTATAGAAGTCGATGATGTCGTTGTAGCGAATACCAAGGCGAGAGGTATAGAAATCAAATTTTGGCTCCTCTTCGGCAGCA
>CAYJOF010000140.1:0-3299 GCA_964371765.1 uncultured Rikenellaceae bacterium | reverse complement strand
CCATAACTGGGATCAAGTTAAACCCGTCGTTAAGCATTGAGCTTATGTTGGTAACGTATAGTTCTCGCTTGAAACCATTACACACTATCGAAGTCTCTTTGGTGATTAGTCCCTCTTTGTATAGAGCTTGCATAAGGTGTAGATCGTAGGCAGATGAGGTCTCTAGTCCGATATTATTCTTTAGAGCCTCCTCTAGTACGAAAGAAAAATGCGATGACTTTGTACAGTATAGATAGTTGTAGGTGCCTTTGTAATCTACCTTTGCCATAGCAACGTTGAACATTCTCTTTGCTCTTTGAATCTGAGAAGAGATCTTTGGAAGGTATGTTACTCTTAGCGGTGTGCCATACTGTTTTATAATATCCATAAGAGGAACATCGTTGAAATGCAATTCAGCATTATCAACTCTAAATTCATCTTGAGGGAAGTCGAACGTCTGTTCGATAATGTCGATGTACTTGTTCTTCATTGTAGCGTACTATATTAAATGTTAGGCCACAAAGATACAAAAAAATGTAAAGTGCGATGAAAAAATGGATTAAAATCGCTTAATTAAGCCTGTTTTTTAGAATTCAACAAGCCATTTGCCCTCTTTTTTTATCAAAAGAAGCTGTTCGCTTAGTGCAGTATGGTCACTATCGCTGGTTCGTAGAGTGTAGCGACAGTAGGCGGTGTCCCCCTCCTCGTAGTGCTCGTGGATGACAAAATCAACACGTTGTATCTGAGATCTATCGAAGGATTCGTCAATCCTGCTCTCGATGTCCTCTATTTTTTTGAGAGTTGTAGGCATTGATATATCCTTTATTTCTTTAAAATCCATACTGAAATACCCTGTTAAGAACTTTTGAGCTGTTCTCTCAATCTCATTTTGAGAACTGCAAGATAGGGTAATTGTAGTGATTAGTAGTAGTGTTATTAGGCGAAGAATATCTCTGTACATAGTTTTGTGGATTAAAATTTGTGTAAAGATACATTTTTATTTCATTGTGTCAAAAAATGAGATAGGAATTTTGTAATACTATATAAGAATTTTTATATCTTTGTGGAGTTAATAGAGTTGATAATTTTTACCTAAATATAGTAGAGTGGAATGATAGATAATTTGATTTTGGAGATGTTGCAGAGTGAGGGTAGAGTGACTATTCCCACTGTTGGAACATTTGTGATGAAGGGAGGAGAGACCTCTTTTATATCCTTTTTGAAGAGTGAAGATCCGAAGTTTGCTCAATTCGTAGCTAGTCGCTTTGAGTTGTCGCAGCAAGAGGGTGTTGAGATAGTGAATGAGTTTGCCTCAGCGCTAATGACGACTATCAAGTCGAATGGGCATTTTGTGATGACAGAAGTGGGGCAACTTACTCTTGATGCTAATGGAATATTGATTTTTGTAGCACTGCCTGAATGTTCGAAATGTGCTTGCGAAGCGTTAGAGGATATTCCGCAATCTGCGGATGATGAAATTATATGTGATGTACAGAGTGCGGATTCTTGTGTCGAGCCAGCAGTTGATGAAGTGGCAGAGGCAGTTGAGTTGGCAAGTGAGGTAATTGTGGCCGTTCAAGAAGTTGTCGAAGATGTTGTGGACAATGTTCAAGAGCTTATTGAGGAAGTGGCGGAGAGAATTGAAGATGAGATTCAAAATGTAGATCAAGCGGTAGTTGAGTTTCAAAACGAGGAATATTCAGAGCCGCAGAATATGCTTGAAGTGTCCCCAGAGCCAAAGTCTAGTGATAGTGTTGTTGTGCCGTCTATCAACGATACAGTTGAACAAAAACCAACAAACCTTAACGAAGTGGCAGCTCAAGAGCGTGAGAAAACTCTATGTGAAAGACTCTCAGAGCAAAATAAACCTCAAACATTTGCTGAGGCAATGGCACTAAAGGCAAGTCAAGAGATACAGACGGTTTCTATTGTTGAAAATAGTGTTTTGACGGCTCCAGAACCTGTTGTAGTTGAACCACCGCTAGAGGTAGAGTCTATTGCTAAAATAGTCGAACCAGCGTCAGATCCAGTTGTTGTTAAAATGCCTGAGCCCGTTGTCGAACCTGAAGCTGTTGTTGAATCGGAAGCTGTTGTTGAGCCTGAGCCTGTGCAAGAGTCTGTTCAGATGCCAGCCATTGAACCAATCTCTGAGGTGTGTCAAGTACCACCATCAAAAAATGAATCTGTTGAGGATGTTGTTGATGATGAACTGCTTAAATCTATGAGAGAATCAGGATCAAGAAAGGCAAAGCTCTATGATCTTTACAGCACAGATGAGCAGTCCGCTTCAGAGCCTACTGTGCCATCGTCGATTCCATCTACTTTGTCATCGACAACTCACAAAGCTCATGAGTCTGCCGCTAATGTGGAGACTCCAGTTAAAAGGAAGATAGATTTTGCAGTGGCACTATCGCTGCTTGCTCTTGGGCTTGCGGCACTGGTTACCATCTACTATTTTTTTGTTAGAGGATAATGATTTACAATATTAAACAATGTATATACTATGAACAATTTTGAATTTAGAAACCCTGTTAAGCTGATCTTCGGCGAAGGACAAATTGCTAGACTGGCAAATGAGTTGCCAAAGAGTGCTAAAATAATGATTACCTATGGTGGAGGTTCAATCAAAGCTAATGGAGTGTACGATCAAGTTATCGCAGCTCTTAAAGGTTTTGACTATGTTGAATTCTCGGGAATAGAACCAAACCCACGTTACGAGACACTTATCAAAGCTGTCGAACTTGCCCACGAAAATGGAGTTAACTACTTCCTTGCTGTTGGTGGTGGTTCGGTTGTGGATGGAACAAAATACATAGCTGCTGCAATGGACTACAAAGGCGATAACGCTTGGGAGTTGATGCTTAATCCTAAGATGATGACATCGATGAAACCTACACCATTCGCAGCGGTACTTACACTCCCTGCTACTGGTTCAGAGATGAATCAAGGTGCTGTTATCTCGTGTGAGGCAACTCGTGAGAAATTTGCTTTCCATCACCCAGGTGTGTTCCCTCAATTCTCTATCCTAGATCCTCAGGTATGTTATTCACTGCCTATGAAGCAGGTGCAAAACGGATTGTTGGATACTTTTGTTCACGTAATGGAGCAGTATCTAACTAAACCAACAAACTCACTTGTTCAAGACAGGTTTAGCGAAGGTGTTATCTCTACTATCGTTGAAATTGCTCCAGAGCTTATGGCTGGTGAGAAGAACTATGACACGATGGCAAACTTTATGTATGCTGCGACAATGGGTCTTAATGGTTTCCTTTCGATGGGTGTTCCGCAGGATTGGGCTACTCATATGATTGGTCACGAAC
>CAYJOF010000139.1:0-4324 GCA_964371765.1 uncultured Rikenellaceae bacterium | reverse complement strand
TATGCGATGCTCCAAATCTACCGCACAATACATCTCAGCTGAAGAGGGTGAGGTTAAGTTAAGCAATGACTAGGAAAGGAAAGGAAAGGAAAGGAAAGGAAAGGAAAGGAAAGGAAAGGAATAATAAAGAAAAAAAGGCGGACAAGACAAACCCACAATCGCCACAATCAGCAGCGGCACAAGCGCTGCCGAAATGCTGCTTAAAGGCAGCGTTTCGATTTTTTGTCAGAGCTAGGTGGTTCGGCAATGATAGGCTGAGCGTCTTGCACAGCATTTTTGAAACATCCCCTAGAACCGCTCGCACGCGTACGCTCTAGTACGCTTTGCAACACGAACCTATGCGATGCTCCAAATCTACCGCACAATACATCTCAGCTGAAGAGGGTGAGGTTAAGTTAAGCAATGACTAGGAAAGGAAAGGAAAGGAAAGGAAAGGAAAGGAAAGGAAAGGAAAGGAATAATAAAGAAAAAAAGGCGGACAAGACAAACCCACAATCGCCACAATCAGCAGCGGCACGGACGCTGCCGAAATGCTGCTTAAAGGCAGCGTTTCGGTTTTTTGTCAGAGCAGAAATTTTCTGCTCGTGCTTTTTTCTCAAAAAAGCATTAACTAACATATACATATATATATTGATTATCACACCCCCAAAACCTCTGCAATTGGGTTGGTGGGTTTGCCCTCTGGCAAACCTGCTGTTCCTATTAGGAATATTGCGAGCTCGCTCGTAAAATATTCCTAATAGGAACAGCAGAGGGCTTGTGCAATAAGCACAAGAGCCACCAAGCCAAAGGTATCTTCGATACCTATTTCATCTCAGCCGAAAATTGCGAAATTGGGATGCCGAACGCGATCAGATGACACACAGTGGGTCGCACCATACACAATAGAGACTGCCTCGAAATAATTCGAGACAGCCTCATCCATATTACTAAATAACCCTAAGAATTATTAATCTCAGAAAGTATCTTCTTAACATCATCAACCGTTACACGGCCATAAACACGTTCGCCAATCAGTACAACTGGAGCAAGTCCACAAGCTCCCACACAACGTAGCGACGATAATGAGAACTTACCATCAGGAGTTGTTCCTCCTGTTTCGATGTTTAGTTGTTTCTTAAACTCATCAAGCACCTTCTCTGCACCACGAACATAACACGCAGTACCCATACATACAGAGATTGGGTATTTACCCTTTGGTATCATTGTAAAGAATGAGTAGAATGTCACAACACCATACACCTTTGTGCGAGGAATTTTAAGCTGCTTTGCAACAACTATTTGCACCTCAACAGGCAGATAGCCGTGGTGGTTTTGGATTGCGTGAAGAATATTTATAAGCTCCAATTGAGAGTTATTATGCTTCTCGCAGATAGCGATAATATCCGCTTCTGCTTTTGGAGATAATTTTGCTGGTTTCATTTCCATAGTAGTGTATATCTTAATGGATTCAACTATTTCGACTTATTAAAATAATGAGTATGTAGTAGGTGGTGTGCCTTCTCACTCATTGGCTTACCTAGATACTCTTGATATAGATTTAGGATGTAAGGGTTAAGGTGAGATTTACGCACCTTCTTACTATTATCCTCATTATAAAGAGCGCAAGCACGCGCCTTAAGCACCGAGCTATCGCCATGGTGATGAGGCTGACCGCCACCACCAACACAACCACCTGGACAAGCCATAATCTCGATTGCGTGGTAGTCACATCTACCCTCACGAATATCATCAAGCATCTCTCTTGCGTGTCCTAGACCGTGCGCAATACCAAGTTTAAGCTCAAAACCATTAAGGTCGATAGATGCACGCTTAACGCCCTGCATACCACGAACTACTTCGAAATCAACTTTTCTTAGTTCAGTACCAGTGTGGATCTCGAATGCTGTACGAAGTGCAGCTTCCATAACACCACCAGTTGTACCAAAGATAACCGCTGCACCTGATGACTCTCCTAGTGGGTGATCGAAATCTTCGTCACGAAGGCTATTGAAGTCGATAGATGCACGCTTGATAAGAGCAGCTAACTCACGAGTTGATAGTGAGTAGTTCACATCTGGATCTCCATCTACAGAGAACTCCTCACGAGAACACTCATATTTCTTAGCCAAACAAGGCATAATAGATACAACAACTAGGTCCTTACGATCGATACCCATCTTCTCTGCCCAGTAGCTCTTAGCAATAGATCCGAACATCTGCTGCGGAGAACGAGCAGTTGAAGGAATATCTAGCATATCTGGGTAGTGAGACTCAAAGAAGTTCACCCAAGCAGGACAACAAGAGGTAAGGATTGGCAGGCGAACATCTTTGTCGCCATTTAGGAACTTACCTAATCTATCTAGTAGCTCTGAGCCCTCTTCCATAATTGTAAGGTCGGCTGCAAAGTCAGTATCGAACACTTGATCGAAACCTAGCTCTCTAAGAGCTGCTACCATCTTACCTGTTACGCTTGTACCAGCAGGTAGTCCGAACTCCTCACCTAGTGCAACACGCACTGCAGGAGCAGTCTGCACGATAACAGTTTTTGTTGGGTCTGCTAGGTCGCTAATAAGTTGGTTAGTGTAACCACGCTCAGTAAGAGCACCAACAGGACACACCGCCACACACTGACCACAGTATGTACACTCAGAATCTTTCAGCTCATACTCAAATGCAGTAGAGATAATAGCCTCGAAGCCACGATTCACAGCACCAAGAGCACCCACTGTTTGAACTTCATTACACATTGCCTCACAACGACGGCAATAGATACATTTATCCATATCTCTAATGATAGATGCACTTTCCTCACGTTTGCGAGGTACACGAACACCACCAGTGAATGGCAGATCACGAACATTTACACGAATTGCAAGGTTCTGAAGATCACAGTTACCACTCTTAGGACAACGCAAGCAGTCGTTCGGGTGATCAGATAGGATCAGCTCTGTAAGCATCTTACGAGTATTCATCACACGTAGTGAGCTTGTAGAAATCTCCATACCTGGCTCACAAAGAGTCTTACAAGCAGGAGCAAGGTTTCTTCTACCTTTGATCTCTACAACACACACACGGCACGAAGCTGGAACACTCTGAATGCACATCTCCTTTAGGTCGATATGGCAGAGTGTTGGTATCACAACATTTATCGACTTAGCCGCCTCTAGGATAGTTGTACCCTCGACAACGGTAAGTAGATGATTATTTATTTTAAGCGATATCATTTTCATAATTAACGAGTTATTATAGCATTAAACTTACACATTAGCTCACAATTTCCACACTTGATACATTTTGAGCTATTAATAACATGCGGTTTCTTAACCTCACCAGAGATAGCGTCTGTTGGACAGTTACGCTTACAAAGAGTACAACCTCTACAAAGGTTAGGTACGATGTGATAGTCAAGTAGGTCTTTACACTGACCCGCAGGACACTTTCGATCTTTGATATGAGAAAGATACTCGTCATAGAAGTTATCTAGAGTAGATAGAACTGGGTTTGGAGATGTCTGACCTAGACCACAAAGAGCAGAGTCTTTGATAACGTGACAAAGCTCACGTAGGGTCTTAAGAGTCTCTTCTGTTCCTTCTCCTTTCGACACTAGGTCTAGCTGCTCATAAAGACGCTTGTTTCCTAGACGGCAAGGAGTACACTTACCACAAGATTCCTCTACTGAGAACTCTAGATAGAATTTTGATACTGCTACCATACAGTCATCCTCGTCCATAACGATCATACCACCAGAACCCATCATAGAGCCTGCTGCTAGTAGGTTATCGAAATCGATTGGAATATCAAGGTGTGCCTCTGTAAGACAACCTCCCGAAGGTCCACCAGTTTGTACTGCTTTAAATTTCTTACCATCTTTGATACCACCACCAATATCGTAAATAACTTCACGAAGGGTAGTACCCATAGGCACTTCGATAAGACCAACGTTATTGATTTTACCTGCAAGTGCAAACACTTTTGTTCCTTTTGAGTTTTCAGTACCAATAGAACGGAACCAATCAGCTCCTTTAGTGATGATAACTGGTATATTTGCAAGTGTCTCAACGTTGTTTACGTTTGTTGGCTTGCCTAGATAACCGCTTTTTGCTGGATAAGGTGGTTTTACTGTTGGTTCACCGCGGTGACCCTCCATTGAGTGGATTAGGGCTGTCTCCTCACCACACACAAACGCACCAGCTCCATAGCGAATCTGGATATCGAAATTGAAACCTGTTCCTAGGATATTGTCTCCCAGTAGCCCATACTCGCGAGCCTGACGAATTGCAGTTTTAAGTCTATCAATAGCAAGAGGATACTCAGCACGAATATAGATAAGACCAATTGTTGC
>CAYJOF010000138.1:4129-4343 GCA_964371765.1 uncultured Rikenellaceae bacterium | reverse complement strand
TATATATCTGCCGATCTTGAATCTCCGCTTGCAAAAGTGAAGTTGGATGTTCAAAATATCCCTTTTGGAGATTGTGAGTTTGATGTGGTTTTCTGTAACCACGTTCTTGAACACGTGCCAGACGACAAACTTGCCCTAAGAGAGATGCACAGAGTACTTAAATCTGGAGGTTGGGGTATTCTCCTATCGCCTGTCGATATGTCTCGAGAGTCGA
>CAYJOF010000138.1:0-4119 GCA_964371765.1 uncultured Rikenellaceae bacterium | reverse complement strand
TAGCGTGGTATCTCCTCAAGAACGTTTGGAAAAATTTGGACAAAGCGACCACCTTAGGGTATATGGGCAGGATTACCCACAACGACTATCAGAATGTGGATTTAGAGTTGAACAAATAAAAATCTCGGATTTATTGCCTGCTGAGGAGTTTAAGCGTATGGCATTTAGCAATGAGATACTATACATAGTACATAAACATTAAAAGATATAAGATGATGAAAAATTTTACACTAATTCTAATGCTATTTGCGCTTGTTTCTTGTGCAACAGCACCAAAGCAGAGCCCAGAGCCTTTAAAAATTCTAATCTCAAAGGATGCTAACAGAACAGCAGCTGAATGGCTATTGGGAGTTGACAGTACACTCGATATATCGATTGTGTACAACCTAGCAGTAGACTCAGCTGTCGCAATTGCAAGCCAAGTAGACGCAATTGTTATCACAGGAGGTGATGATATTAATCCTCGTTGGTACAACACGCCAGAGTATGACCAATACTGTGAGGGTTATGATGACTACCGTGATTCGCTAGAGATTGCAATAATCAACTATGCAATGGCAAACGATGTTCCAATATTAGGTATTTGTCGTGGCCACCAAATTATGAACGTTGCCAATGGAGGAACAATGATCCCAGATATTGAGACCTTCAAAAAACTACCTGAGTCTGCTCACCGTGAGAGAGTAAAGATGGATTCTATTCATACTGTTATCCCTACAGCAAATAGCTGGATTACAGCTAACTATCCAAACAATGGTGGTAAGTATTGGGTGAACACTATTCACCACCAATCGGTTGATAAGATTGCAGAAGGTTTCGAGGTTGCTGCTATGTCGCCAGATGGAATCATCGAGTCGATTATCCTTAACGACCCTAATCACTTTGCACTAGGAGTGCAATGGCACCCAGAGCGTTCTCGTGATGAGTTTGCAACTGTGATAGCAAATATGCTCTTCAGCGCGGCACGTGGCCAAAATAAAGAATAATTTGATTATCTTTGTCGAGAAATAAATAACACAATGGATAAAAGATCGAAGATAGTAGTAGCGCTTATAGTAGTTTTTTTGCTTATCGACCAACTCTCAAAGTTTTGGATAAAGACCAATATGTCTTTAGGAGAGGCGTATATGATTTTTGGCGATTGGTTTCAAATTAAATTTATAGAGAACCGAGGAGCAGCATACGGATTTGAGTTTGGAGGAAGTTTTGGAAAACTAGCACTATCTGTCCTGCGTATTATCCTTATCTCAGTGGGTAGCTACGTTATAATTCGCCAATTGCGTAACAATAGGAAGAGTCTGGGGCTAGTTGTTGGCCTCTCGCTAATTCTTTGTGGAGCAGTAGGGAACCTTATCGACAGTATTTTTTACGGCGTTATTTTCTCAGAGTCAACCCCTTGGCAGGTGGCAACACTATTCCCTGAGGGTGGTGGGTATGAGACTTGGCTACACGGAAATGTTGTAGATATGCTTTACTTCCCAATCATCGATACCGTACTCCCAGAGTGGGTGCCAATTTGGGGCGGAGAACCCTATATCTTCTTCAGTCCAATATTCAACCTTGCTGATAGTTATATCTCGGTAGGATTCATATATTTAATTCTATTCCGAAGAAAGGAGCTATCGGAAATTTTCTAACGATAGACATAAACTCACATTCATAAGAGGAGGCTATCTCGAAATTGTTTCGAGATAGCCTCCTTTGTAAAAAATCGGTATCAAAATTGAATTTATAAATCAAAGATTTTTTAATCGTCTATTTTGGCTACCTAAGCCACTCTGGTGCTTCTTTTATCATTGCACGTCGCCCAAATTGTTGTTCATACTGCTCGATAGCAGATCTTATTGCCTTAGGATTGCCCTTGAAGTTATCGATACTCTCTATACTTTGTAGACCGTGCCCAAAGGGACAACTTGCAAGGCATACTCCACAATCGGTGCCCAGTTCTCGCCATTTTGTATAGCAACTCTCCTGCTTAACTTGCCAAGGAGGGGTCTGTGCTTTTGAGATAGATCCCGAAAGACAGTTTCGAGCGCATCTGTCGCACTGTTGACAAAACTCTGTCAAACCAAAATCTATGGGACTGTCAGCCGCTAGCTCTAGGGTAGTGCTCACTACTCCGAGCCTCATTATCGAACCGTAGGTTTTGTTGGTGAGCATACTATTTCGTCCAACCTGCCCTAGACCTGCATCCTTTGCCACAGCAACACTATCTACCAGATAGTTGGCATCCATATTGTTAAAAGCCTCGTATCCTAGCGAGCGAATATAATAACTTAGAATCATACCCACTATACCTACCTCGACGTAGGCTCTTGAGGTTTCTAGCACCTCAGAGATTAGAGGACTGCGCAGGATCATATCTCGCTTCATCTCTACGGCAAAAGCGATAGAGTAGTTATATTTATTCTCCACAGGAAGTCCGTAAACCTCTTCGTGGCGACCTCTGTGTGAGTAGTAATGTTCATCTTTGGATTCTGTAACTCCCACCAAACAGGCTCCATAGTGCTTGGCTAGCCCTTTGATTCGGCGCGTGATGGTAAGGGGGTCGATTATTTGTTTCTGAGTATTTGGTTTTTTATCGGACAGTTTACGTATGTCGCCCAAAAACTCAAAGGCAGCATCCGCCATAGGGCTTATGATCGAATCATAGGTTTTAGTACCCTCCGAACATAGATTTGGCATCGAACGAATTGAGTCGTCTAACTCTTTTAGGTGAGCATTACGAGAATAGTAATCCTCATAGGAGCTTGTACCTTCTCGGTAGGAGGCACGAGCAAACATTGTATCTCTTTCGTCCTTTTGTGCCATATTAAGTTGTTTTAGTTGCTTTTTGACTTACTGCTTATGCTTGTAATTGAGATTTTGAGAATTGCAGTTCTGTGAAATGATTTCTTGATATACTCCCTTCCCACTATCATATCCTCTGGGGAGTATTTTTCTAAGAATATCTCAAGTGCATCCTCTCTCTGCTTGTCACACTCGACCATCTCTATCTTGCCTCTTACCAATACACTCTGGTAGTCGGTAGTGAATTTATTTGAGATAACCTTAGTGACTCCCACAACTGTAAGAGTTATGAGATTGTGCGATTTGAGGGACTCAATTTTATGTCCCTCAAATGCACAGTGAATATAGATACTCTCTTTGCCGTCCCAAACATAGTTTACAGGTATTCCATAGCCTGCTATCTCCCCATCTCGACACTCAAGCATCGAAAGAGTAGCAAACTCTCCCTCTTTGAGCACCTTGTGGGTAAGTGTTGCATCAAGCAACCTATCTTGTCGGCGTACGGCCGAGTTATCTAAGTATTTCATAAGAAACTATTTTTTGTAAAGTTCCTCCACTCTTGCCTGAGTCTTCTCATCGTAGATATAGTCGTCGTAGCTCATATACTTATCAACCATTCCGTTTGGCGTTATCTCGATGATACGATTAGCTACGGTGTTGATAAACTCGTGGTCGTGTGAGGTCATCAATACCACACCTTTATAGTTTACAAGGCTATTGTTAAATGCCTGAATAGACTCTAGGTCGAGGTGGTTGGCTGGCGAGTCGAGAATCAGCATATTTGGATTTTGTATCATCAACTTAGAGATCATACAACGCATTTTCTCACCTCCCGATAGCACCTCTACACGCTTGTGAATGTCCTCACCACCAAATAGCATCTTGCCCAAATATCCTCTAATGAATACCTCTGAGGTATCTGGAGAGTATTGGGAGATCCACTCTGCAATGGTTAGGCTATTGTTGAAATAGTCTGTATTGTTTAGAGGTAGGTATGAGTAGTTGATAGTCACACCCCATTCAACCATTCCTTCTTCGAGCGATTCGTGGTTGGCAATCATATCTAGTAGTGCTGTCACCGCTCTAGGCTCACGAGAGATTACAGCAATTTTATCACCCTTTTCGATAGTGAACGATATGTTTTTGAATAGTACCTCCGAGTCTACCTCTTTAGAGAGGTTATTAACCGAAAGAATCTTTGTTCCAGGCTCTCTTTCCATCTGGAAGATAATACCAGGGTATTTACGCATAGATGGCTTAATTTCCTCTAAGTTAAGCTTATCTAGCATCTTCTTACGAGATGTTGTTTGCTTACTTTTCGACACGTTT
>CAYJOF010000137.1:0-4353 GCA_964371765.1 uncultured Rikenellaceae bacterium | reverse complement strand
CGCGTGGACTCGCTTAACTCCGCCATCGAAAATAGAGATTCAATAATTAGCGATGTACTTACTCTAGTAAGTACAATCTCTAACCAACTAGACGAGATTAAGCAGCAGGAGGGTATAGCTATCAACAGAGGCGAATTGCAATTATCTGCCCAACAAAAAACAAAAAAGGATCTAGATAAACTATCTCAACGTCTTCGCCAAAATCGTCAGCAACTAGCCCGCCTAGAGGAGCTAGATAGACGACTAGCCGACAACAACATTAAGATTGGCTCTCTTGAGAGTACTATCTCTAAACTACGACGAGATATCGAAGAGCGTGATAGTATAACGGTAAGTCTAATTAAGGACTTGAGTGATATGACTCAACTTGTTGATAGTGTAACAGGTGAGATCATCTTTCTTGAACAGAATAACGAACTACTTACTCAAACCGTAGTCCAACAGCAACAAAAAGCATCAACACGATATTGGATAGTTGACACTCAGAGAGAACTGCAAGACAAAGGAATAATCGAAAAAGTAAGAGGTATATCCTCTGAAAGGAAACTTGCACCTGAGCTAGACTACTCGCTGCTAAATATGGGTAATATCTACGAGATAGATTCAATCGACATATCGGGCAGACGTCCAAAAATCATTGGAAATTTTGCCGAGTCGGCGTACAACATCGTGGAGCAAGGGGATAAAAGATACCTAATAATTACAAACAAAGAGCTCTTCTGGAGAGATAATAGGGTTTTGGCTATAACAGTCGACCCTAAAAACTGAAAGTTTTAGATATGAGTACCAAAAGCAAGGGAGCAGCAAGCAAGAAAGGTGAGACTCCGTTGATGAAACAATATAATGAGATTAAGGCAAAACACCCAAATGCAATACTGCTATTTAGGGTAGGGGATTTCTATGAAACTTTCTGTGAGGATGCTGTCAAGAGCAGCAAGATACTCGGTATCACTCTTACAAAACGTGCAAACGGCTCTGCAAGCGAGACCGAACTTGCAGGATTTCCTCACCACGCCTTAGACACCTATATGCCTCGCCTAGTTCAAGCAGGAGAGCGTGTAGCAATCTGTGAACAGCTAGAAGATCCTAAATCAACCACCAAAATCGTAAAACGTGGCGTAACAGAGATAATCACACCGGGAGTCTCTTTCAATAGCGACGTTATCCTAAATAGAGAGAATAATTTTATTGGTTCGGTATACTTTGGAAAGAAAAATATCGGTATTGCTTTTTTAGATGTAACTACTGGAGAGTACCTAACGGCTGAGGGATCTGCCGACTACATCGACAAGCTATTATCAAATTTTGCACCTAAGGAGGTATTATACCCCCGTGGAACAAAGGAGCAGTTTGTATCCACCTTTGGAGACAAATACTATCTATCAAGACTCGACGAATGGGTATACTCTGGCGACTCGGCACAACAAAAGCTACTGTCGCAACTTAAAGTTGCATCGCTAAAAGGTTATGGTATCGAAAAACTAAAGAGCGCACAATCTGCCTCGGCAGCTATACTCTACTACCTCGATCAGACCGAACACCGCAATCTACCTCATATCACTAGGATAAACAAGATTGATGAGGATAAGTATGTGTGGATTGATCGCCACTCCTTGCGCAATCTGGAGGTATTAAAGTCTCTGTCAGAAGGCGGCAGAAGTTTGGTAGATTGTATAGACCACACAGTATCTCCTATGGGAGCTAGAATGATTCGTAGGTGGATTTCACTTCCGTTGAAAAGTGTATCAGATATAAATTTCCGACTAAACATAACTAAATATTTATGTCATAACCCAATACTAAGAGAGGTTCTTCGAGGAGGGATGAGACAAATTGGCGATATAGAGCGCCTAGCTGCAAAATGCGCCACAAAGAGAGTAAATCCTAGGGAGTTGAACCAATTAGCACGTGCTTTGGCTACTATGGGAGAGCTTCAAAATGGCTTAACAGCCTGCGAGTGTGATTCACTCAGGGAGTGGGTAGATAAAATTTATCGCTGTGAGAATTTAACAGAGGCTATTCAAAAAACACTACTCCCAGATCCAGCTGTACAGCTCAACAAGGGTGGAGTGATCGCCTCTGGGGTGAATATGGAGCTTGACGATCTGCGCAAACTATCGCTAGGTAGCAAGGAAGCTTTGTTAGAGATCCAACGACGAGAGATAGAGAGAACAGGCATCTCGTCGCTTAAAATCTCATTCAATAACGTATTTGGATACTACATAGAGGTTAGAAATACCCACAAGGACAAAGTTCCTCAGGAGTGGGTACGTAAACAGACTCTTGTGAGTGCTGAGAGATACATAACCGAGGAGCTAAAAGAGTATGAACACAAAATACTAGGAGCTGAGGATAGAATTCAGCAAATAGAGCAGGCTATTTACTCTTCGCTAGTTGATTATGTATCGGGATTCATCGACAAGATTCAGAAGAGTGCCGAGGTAGTGGCTCAGATTGACTGTTTATGTTCTTTTGGGACGCTCGGTGAGCGTGAGGGGTATTCTATTCCTCGTATCGACAACTCACACAAACTAGATATAAAGGATGGTAAACATCCAATAATTGAGAGTATGCTACCTATCGGGGGTAGATATATCCCAAATGATGTTTACCTTGATGGCACAGACCAGCAAATCATCATAATCACAGGGCCAAATATGTCGGGTAAGTCGGCAATTTTGCGCCAGACGGCAATTATCGTTCTTCTAGCTCAGATTGGCTGCTATGTTCCTGCAAGCAGCGTAGATATGGGAGTCGTGGATAAGATTTTCACACGTGTAGGTGCCTCGGACAACCTATCACAAGGCGAGAGTACATTTATGGTTGAGATGCTCGAAAGTGCAAATATCCTCAACAACATAACAGACCGCTCTTTGGTACTTCTTGATGAGATTGGACGAGGAACAAGCACCTATGATGGTATATCTATTGCGTGGGCAATGGTTGAGTATCTTCATCAGTCCCGAGAGGCAGGAGCAAAAACACTGTTTGCAACCCACTATCATGAGCTGAACGAAATGACTGAGATATATCCTCGTATCAAGAACTTCCACGTTCAGGTAAAAGAGGAGGGCAATAGAGTACTATTTATACGCAAGCTAGCTGAGGGGGGAACAGCCCACTCGTTTGGTATCCACGTAGCTCAGATGGCAGGGATGCCTTCGTTTGTTGTAGAGAGAGCCTCTCAGGTTCTAAAAACACTAGAGAAGCACCGCAACTCAAATCCAGAGAAGGAGATCACCTCGCTGAGCGATGCACCAATCGACACGACATATATGCGAGAGAAGTGTATTGATAGTGGCGTACAGATGTCATTCTTCCAACTCGACGATCCTCTTGTAAGCGAGATAAAAAGTGTGCTTTCGAGTACCGATATTAACACCCTCACCCCACTGGAGGCATTAAACAAGCTCAATGAGTTGAAGGGACTTTTGAATATTCCTACAAATTAAAATAACTACAATATGTTTTTACTACTTTTTTATCTCTTTATTGCACTATCAATCTCCTTTATATGTTCGGTGATGGAGGCTGTTATTTTGTCTGTAACGGTATCCTATATCGAAACCTCTGAGCGTGAGGGTAAGGATGTTAGAAGACTAAGAGCATATAAAGAGAATATCGATAAACCATTATCTGCTATCCTCTCGCTCAACACTGTTGCCCACACTGTGGGTGCTGCAGGTGTGGGTGCTCAAGCGGCAATAGTTTTTGGAGATGAATATTTTGGTATTGTATCAGCTGTACTGACAATACTTATACTTATCCTTTCGGAGATCCTCCCAAAAACCATTGGAGCAAACTATTGGAAAAGCCTAGCAATTACAGCTTCAAGCATAATCCACTTTATGATTTTTATAACCTACCCTCTGGTGTATATGTCTGAGTTGATGACAAAGATACTAAAGAAGGAGAGTGAGAATAAAACATCTCGTGAGGAGATCTCCGTTCTGGCTGAGATTGGAACAAAGGAGGGCATCTTGCAGGAGAGAGAGAACACTGTGATCCAAAATCTTATTGGACTAAAGGATATGAATGCCGAGGATGCAATGACCCCAAGGACAGTAGTAGTAGCTGCACGCGATACTCTAACACTCAATGAGCTGATTGCAGACAACAGGTATCAGGCATTTACTCGTATACCTATCTACACCGATAATCTTGACGACACGAAGGGCTATGTACTTCGTCCGATGGTCTATGAGAATATCCTCAATGGCAAAGGCGATCAAGCTCTTAGCTCAATCAAAAGAGAATTTTCGGTTGTATACAGTAATCTATCACTAGAGAGTACTTGGATTGAACTTCTACGTGGCAAGGAGCATATTGCACTTGTAGTAGATCAATTTGGTG
>CAYJOF010000136.1:687-4360 GCA_964371765.1 uncultured Rikenellaceae bacterium | reverse complement strand
GATGCTCTTTCTAAGCAACTTAAAGGTAACTAGGATTCCTGAAAATACCTAAATTATAAAAAACCTCTACCTCGGTAGAGGTTTTTTTGTACCTTTGCAGAAAGTTTTGAGTGTTACGTTATTGGGTAAACACTCAAATTATTAATTGAGATAACATAAACTAATTATTATGAAGAAAATTTTACTAGTCATCACTGCATCACTAATTGCTCTTACATCTTATGCTGAAGGGTATCAAGTTAATGCTCTAAGTGCAAAACAGTTGGGTATGGGTCACGCCGGAGTTGCCTTAAAGTTAGGCGCGCAGTCTCTTTGGTTTAATCCTGCTGCTGCTGCATACCAAAACTCTCGTTTCGACTTCTCTGCTGGTGTTACAGCTATCGATGCAACTGCAACATTCTCGCAGAATAACTACATCGACCCTGTTCGTACTTGGGAATCTGATAACGATATTTCAACACCTATATATTTCTATGGTAACTATAAAGTTACTGAGGATCTTGCTGTGGGTGTTAGCTTCAACACTCCTTATGGTTCTTCGATGAACTGGGGTGATGACTGGGTGGGTGCGCATCTAGTTCAAGATATTAACCTTTCTTCATACACTCTTCAACCAACGGTGTCTTACAAATTCCTAAATGACAAACTGTCTGTAGGTGTTGGACTTATGATGTCGTGGGGTAATTTTGATCTATCACGTTCTCTGTTTCAGGTAGGCTCTACTACTAACAATATTATTGCTGGTTCGCTAACAGCAGCAGGAATGGGGCAGTATGCTCCTATTATTACTTCAGCTGGAAACACAGCACTTGTCTCAGCTGAGCTAGGTGGTGATGCTGCAATGCAGATGGGTGTAAATATTGGTCTTATGTATGATATCAACGAGCGTTGGTCTTTAGGTGCTTCTTATCGTTCTAAGGTACTTATGAAGGTAACTGACGGCGAAGCAGAGCTTGACTACGCAAACGACAATGTAGAGAGCGTACTTCAGGCTACTGGACTTATACCTCAGCTCGAGGAGGGAACTTTTAAAGCTGAGCTACCACTTCCATCGGTATTCTCATTTGGAGCTGCTTTTCGCCCAAATGCAGATTGGGAGTTTACTGCTGAATTTCAGTTTGTGGGCTGGAGTGCATACGAAAATCTAAATGTTTCGTTTAACGAAGAGGAGCTGAAACTTCAGGATATTAACTCTGTGAAGAATTACTCTAATACTATTATGGCTAGATTTGGTACACAATATAAGGCAACAGACTGGATGACTGTTCGTGCAGGTTTCTATCTTGACGAGAGCCCAGTTCGTTCTGATTACTTGAATCCAGAGACCCCATCAATGACAAAGGCTGGCTACACTTGTGGATTTAGTTTTATGCCAACTCGTGAAAGAAATCTCTCTATCGACATCTCTTACGGCCTAGTTACTTCTGCCGATCCTGAGCGTATGGGTTCATATCCGTACGAAAATGCTCTTATGGGTGGTGCTATGGATCCTTTTGTGGGTAATTATACTACTAAAGCACATATGCTATCTTTTGGAATAGGTCTTAAATTCTAAAGATTCATCTCTATACTAAATAGGCTACAAAAGCTCATTATTATGAGCTTTTGTAGCCTATTTTTTTCTTGCGAAGCCCTTTTGAAATCTCACGATTAAGCTCCTGACCCACGTTTATCGAAAGAATGGCAATGAATCTGTTGTAGCCAATGCCAAAATTAGGTTCGATATGTTTACGCCACACACTGCGCCAATTGTATCTGCTATTGTGTGGCTCATAGTGCTTTAGTGCTAGCGATTGAATTGCTATCACTCGCTTTAGGTAGTTGATTCTATTGTATGCCATAATCTAAGCAAAAATAGCTAGACGTTTCAATAGCTCAAAATAAATTATTATAGATTTTTTTATAGTTGGCTTATATATCCTCCTCCGACGACCCTTTGATCAATATAGAAAACCACAGGCTGCCCTAGTGTTACCGCCCAGGCTTCCCCCTCTAGGAGTACTTTTGCGCCTCTATTCTCTTCGATTTTAATTTGTGATCCACCTTGGGGGTTGAGTCCTATTCCTCTAACAATAGTTACAATATCGTCTCTTCGTTTAATTTCTTGTTCACATACAAATTGGCAGTCACGAAGATTTAGCTCTTTTTGATAGAGGCTCTCTTTGTTGCCAACTATTAGTCTGTTGTTCTTTACGTCAATGTCAATCACACACAGACCATTATCAATATCTAAACCTCTCTTTTGGGCAATCGTGTAGAATGGATAACCACGATGATGAGCAATAACTTCCCCCTGTGTGTTAATAACCTCACCTCCCTCTAAATATTCAATGCCTTGAACTCGATTCTTTATGAAGTTGTTGTAGTTTTCGCCTTTTAAGAAACACACCCCCATACTTTGAGCTCTCTCAACAAGAGAGTCGTATCCCTTCTCACCCATCAATTGATAAACCTCCGCTTTTGTATAATCTCCCAGTGGAAATACGGCCCCCTTAAGAATAGTTTGGCCAAGTCTCCATAGGTAGTAGGATTGATCTTTTGTGCTATCTTTGCCTCTAGATATATAGTATTTGCCATTGAGCTGCACCTTGCGGCAGTAGTGCCCAGTTGCCCAACGGGTGAATCCCTTTGCAGTGGCTACTGAGTATATCTCACGCCATTTTATCTTGTCGTTGCACTCAACGCAAGGAGAAGGCGTCTCCCCCTTCATATAGGCTCCTACAAATTTATTGATAATCTCTCTCTGGAATAACTCTGATGCATCGTGAATGAGAATTGTGATGCCTAAGCTCTGCTCCAGCTCACGATGATTGTCTAGTGGTGAGTGCATTTGGATATACAGTCCAGTTACTCGATAACCTTGCTCTTTGAGCAATAGAACCGATGCTGCACTGTCAATCCCTCCGCTAATACCTACTAAAATATCTCCCCTATCCAACTCTTTACTTTTATTTATAGTTCGTCAAACTCTCTATCTATATCGGAAATCTCAGAGTTCTCATTGTCGCTAATCACCACATCTTGATCTGTTAGCATTCCGTCCTTTGCAATAGCAAGAACCTTATGAAATGCGCTCTCTACCTTTTCGAAATCTTCCTTATAGAGGAATATTTTACTCTTCTCAAAAGAGTATATTCCCTCCTGTTCAGATCGTCTTCTGCTTTCGGTCACAACGATATACTTCTCCCCGTGTCTGTTTTGTTTTACATCAAAAAAGTAGGTTCGTTTTCCAGCCCTTACTGCCTCCGAAAATACTTCTTCTTGATCTGGTCTATCAAATCTGTTACTGTTCATAATTTCACTATTCTATAAATATTTAAAAATTTTTCATAAAGATAGTAATTTTTTTTAAACTAACGACATAATTTAGTTTATTTTTCCCTTAGATTTAATGAAGTTTCGCTTAATCCAAGCGGGCAAGATAAATGCTCCAATAATTAGATATGGATAGTATGTTATCAGTCGCCATATAAGAGCCATTAGAATAGCAATCGAAGCAATAGGAACGAACTGGCCAAGATACTCGCTGAAGAGGTACTCAGCAAAACCGCTGCCACCGGGAGTTGGCATAATGAGCATCATTATCCACATAACTAGCTGTCTTCCGAATAGCAAAATATGATCTTCAACAGCAAAAAACCCTTGTCCTTTAATAGCAACGTCTAAAGCGTTA
>CAYJOF010000136.1:0-677 GCA_964371765.1 uncultured Rikenellaceae bacterium | reverse complement strand
GCAACCAAATATCGAGAACTCCACGAAAGAATTGTCGCCAGTAGGGCATTTATCCAAAATCTTAGCTTCTTACTTTTGAGCTCTTTTGAACTTACGATAATATCGTCACCTGTACGTGCTGCATCCACTCGCCACTTTCTTAGAAATGGGAGTGAAAATATCTTGATCAATAGCCACTTAATGCCTTTTGGGCTAATGAAAAGTCCATAGGAGACAAAACCTAGGAATATCAATTTAAGGCTGTACCCGATCAACGCAATAGTGAAGAAACTGTTATGAATACCCGCCCACTGTGTTGAATCCACCCCAAAAAGCGAACTTTTTCCAATGATTATCAGTACGATTGGAAACATTAAGATGAAATATAACTCATCGAAAAAAGATGTTAGTAGTACTACCGTAGTACTCTTTCCTACACTTAATCCTGCCTTGTGGACATATAGAACAGCAACACTTGTCCCACCAACTGCCGAAGGAGTGATTGCTGAGGTAAATTCCCACAACATAATTGCCCTTACTGCCTCTGTAAAGCGTATCTTACCTTCTGCGAAAATCATAAGTCGAAGAATATACCCAATATCTCTTCCAAACATAAATAGAATAGAGATCAGAAGCCAAAAAATTGAGTTGCCAGTAAATTTTATCTGCTTAAAGGCAGCCATATCAAACTCGTCAAA
>CAYJOF010000135.1:4120-4396 GCA_964371765.1 uncultured Rikenellaceae bacterium | reverse complement strand
TATCAACAACTTTGTTCTTAGAGATTAGCAGTGCGTGCTTGATATAGTTGCGAGTCTCCTCTGGTTGAATAACTGCATCTACATAACCTTTTCCTGCAGCAACATAAGGATTAGCAAACTTATCCTTATATTCGTCGATCTTTTGCTGGCGAGTAAGCTCAGGGTTGTCCGAACCTTTAATCTCTTTTAGGAAGATAATATTAGCCGCTCCCTCTGGTCCCATAACTGCAATCTCTGCACTTGGCCAAGCCATCACATAGTCTGCTTTAAGGTGTT
>CAYJOF010000135.1:2712-4110 GCA_964371765.1 uncultured Rikenellaceae bacterium | reverse complement strand
AGCTCATAGCAATATAACCACCACCATAAGCCTTACGGATAATCACTGTAATCTTTGGCACTGTTGCCTCACTATAAGCATATAGAAGTTTAGCACCGTGACGAATTACGCCTGCGTGCTCTTGGTCAACACCCGGTAAGTATCCCGGCATATCTTCTAGTGTCACCAATGGAATATCAAAAGCATCACAATAACGAATAAATCTAGCAGCTTTATCTGAAGAATCACAGTCAAGTACACCAGCCATTACCTTAGGTTGGTTTGCAACGTAACCCACTAACTCACCATCAATTCTACCAAATCCAACAACGATATTAGCAGCAAAAAGTTCCATCACCTCCAAAAACTCACTCTTATCGCTTATCGCCTTGATAATATCTCTTACGTCATACGGAAGTGAAGAATCAGCAGGAACGATCTTATTAATGTCATATTTTTTGAGTGGAGAGGCCGACTTCTCACGAACAATTTCGTTGGTGTTGTTCTGTGGGATAGTAGTAATTAGCTTACGGATTTGAGTAAAACACTCATCCTCGTTCTCTGCATAGAAGTGCGCATTACCAGTAGTCTCGCAATGTACTCTAGCACCACCTAGCTCCTCTGCATCGATCTTCTCACCTAAAACACTCTCGATAACCGATGGTCCAGTGATGAACATTTTAGATATATTGTTTACAACAAATACGAAGTCTGTAAGCGCAGGAGAATATACTGCACCACCCGCACAAGGGCCTAGGATTACAGAAATTTGAGGAATTACACCACTTGCCATTGTATTGCGATAGAAGATCTCGCCATAACCAGCAAGGGCATTTACTCCCTCCTGAATACGAGCACCGCCTGAGTCGTTAATACCAATAAGTGGAATACGCATAGTAAGGGCATAATCCATAATTTTTGTGATTTTCTTGGCGTGCATAGATCCTAGCGAACCTCCTGCAACTGTAAAGTCTTGTGAGAAAACCGCAACAGGTCTGCCATCAATAGTACCTGTACCAATAATAACACCGTCGCCGGCAAGGAATTTATCCTGCATACCGAAATCACGAACGTCGTGTTGTACGAAAGTATCATACTCGAAGAATGATCCGCCATCTAGCAGCTTCTCGATTCTCTCACGAGCGGTATACTTACCCATCTCTTTCTGCTTGGCAACAGCCTTATCGCCACCACCTTTGAGGACTTGTTCCATCCTCGATTTTAAATCCTTAATTACTTTATTATCCATTTTAAGTTAATTGTGATCAATTCGCTGATCATGGAGATATTTTGGCGCAAATAGTTAGTTTGACTTACAGCATCTATCCCTCCACAAGCGGATTAATCGATTACTAATTAATTGATTTTTAGCATTATTATAAATTCATCATCATAAATAAAATGAAGATAGGAAAAAAG
>CAYJOF010000135.1:0-2702 GCA_964371765.1 uncultured Rikenellaceae bacterium | reverse complement strand
ATATATCTAATCTCCCCCATAAAGAGCAACCAATCAATTTACAAAGATAATATTTTTTTTAATATAACAAACTTTTTATTCTCCACTCAAATCCAAAAAAAGAGCTCGGTATTTTACCGAGCTCTTTGCACTTTAACAATTCATATTTCACTCAACTTTTTGGAGGCAGCGCACAATTACAATACAGCCTCATTGGCGAGAAATATGCATCAAAACCCTAAACCTCCACTTCTGGCTAGCGGAAGTAGTTTCTCATTCTATCAAAGATATTTTGAGTATTCTTCTCCTTTGGCGTAAAGGCTTTTGAACCACGCAGGGACTCTAATGTCTTCTTATCACTAGATGAAAGGTTCTCAGGAATATATATATCCACACAAACAAGAATATCGCCCTGACGATAGCCATTAATATCTGGCAAACCTTTACCCTTTAGGCGCAGAACTTTCCCAGGCTGTGTACCTCCCTCAATCTTTATTTTTGCTTTTCCATCTATTGTTGGCACCTCTACCGAAGTTCCCAACATTGCATCAAGCACATTTAGGCGCAGGTTATGAATAAGGTCATTGCCCTCTCTTATTAGCTCAGCATCCTCAATCTCTTCGATAAGCACCAAAAGATCGCCATTAACGCCACCATATCTAGCAGCATTACCTTTTCCAGCTACCGAGAGTTGCATTCCGTTTGCAACACCTGCTGGTATGCGAACCTCAATAACCTCTTCGGCATTCTGCACTCCTTCACCTCGACAGTGAGTACACTTTTCGGTGATAATCTTTCCCTCACCACGACACGTAGGACAAGGTTGAGTAGTTTGTGTTCTACCAAAAAATGTATTAACCACCTGAGTAACATAACCACTTCCCGAACAGGTCGAACAAGTAGTGTACGAATTTGAATCCTTTGCTCCAGTTCCTCCGCAATAACTACACGAAACCAGTTTCGAAATCTTCAACTTTTTGTCTACTCCGTGCGCAATATCCTTTAGTGTTAACTTAACCTTGATGCGTAGATCAGATCCACGATTAACTCTCTGTCCTCGTGATGATCCCCCACCGCCAAAGCCACCAAATCCACCACCAAAGATATTTCCAAACTGCGAGAATATATCATCCATAGTGAAGCCGCCAGCCTGACCACCGCCAAAACCGCCACTCATACCGTCGTGCCCAAACTGATCATATCGAGCTTTTTTATTTTGATCACTCAACACATCAAAAGCTTCGGCCGCCTCCTTAAATTTGTCCTCTGCCTCCTTATTGTCTGGATTCTTGTCTGGATGATACTTAATTGCTGCCTTACGATAAGCTTTCTTTATCTCTTCAGGTGAGGAATTTTTATCCACTCCTAGCACCTCATAATAATCTCTTTTTGCCATATTTTACTCTCCTACAACAACTTTAGAAAAACGCACAACCTTATCTTTTAGCTTATAACCCTTCTCTAAGACATCTATCACACAACCTTTCTTTGCCTCATCCTCAACTGGAAACTTAGCGATTGCATCGTGCAAGTCGGTATCTAGCTTCTCTCCTATTGCCTCAATTTCAGTCACCTCACGCTGCTTAAGCGAATCAACCATCTTTTGACGAATAAGCGACATACCCTCACGTATCACCGCAGGATCCTCGACTGCCTCGTTGGCAACTACGGCTCTATCCATATCATCCAAAACCGAGAGCATCAATTTAATCACCTCTTGGCCAGAGTACTCAACAAGCTCCATCTTTTCTCTGATAGTACGCTTGCGAAAATTGTCAAAATCTGCTGCCAGACGAACATATTTTTCCTGCCAATTAGTCGCATCTTCTGCCATTTTGTCCTCTTCAGCACCTTCTACTTCTACCTCACTCTTACAATCCTGAGCATTAGACTCTTCCGCCTGCCCTGTTTCCATCGTTGGAATCTCTTCATTTTCAGCAACTTTGCTATTCATATTTTTTGTCATAATTTAATTTCTTAACTATTCTACAACTACTACTCTTCAATTAGTATACCACACTATTTTTTCCCTATCCAAGGTGACTGATTGTCAACCAGCATCTCAACACCAAACACATAAGGTCTAACTACAAGTTGCAAATAAAGGCTCTCAAGATTAACCGTAGTTTCATAATTTCGATAGTAGTAAATATTATTAATCTGATCGCACACCACTGCAACCCAATCTCCCTGAGGAATTTGTTCAATCCTAAACGATTCACTCGCTGAGTCATATACCCCTTGAGCAAAATGTTCACTGGTAGCGCCATTGAGCTTAGAGGTGATCGTGCCCTGCTCAGCTTGTTCGAATGACACTACACTAAGAGATGCTGTGTCACCTTGGAAGATAAACACCTTCGAGAGTGAGTCCACCTCCAAAGCCCCATTTTCCTCATTCTGAGAAACTATCTCAATGCTCAAATTTGTTTTATCGATCACACTAGCGCAAGATCCCACCAGCACCACAAAAACTGCCGTAAAGAGTATGTGTATAATTTTCATTTTACGTAATGATTAAAATTTCGCACAAAGGTACGATATCTTTTCGAAAAAAGCCGAAAAAACACAAACAAAGATTGCACACACAAAAAAAGTTAAACATCTAAAATGTTGATAATAACCAAATTCACAAAAAACACAAAAAAAATAATAAAAAAGAATTATTAGAAAACAAAAAAGCAATTTCATTGCAACCGGACCCAAGGCAGCCTGGTCGGAAGCGG
>CAYJOF010000134.1:0-4412 GCA_964371765.1 uncultured Rikenellaceae bacterium | reverse complement strand
GAGAGCATTAAAGATATTGCAATTGATATTATTCAAGGTTCAGCTAATCTTCCAAACGAATCGGTATTTGCAATCAAAAATCTAGATGAAGGTAGTGCATTGATTAACTTTATATGTTCTAATTTCGACTTTGAGGATAAAGTTCGTCAAGATTTTCTTGAGACTCCGGGAATTTACTCTCGTGCCAAGAAACTTCTTGAGGTTCTTCTTACTCAGCAGCAACTTATGGAGGTTAAGAACGATATAAACAATAAAGTACGTAAAGAGTTAGACGAGCAACAAAAAGAGTACTATCTAAACCAACAAATCCGTACAATCCAAGAGGAGCTGGGTCAAGATGGTAGTGCAGAGATAGATGAACTAAGAGCTAAAGGCGATAAGAAAAAATGGTCTGTAGAGGTGTCAGAAACTTTCGCTAAGGAGATTGCTAAACTTGAGAGAATGAATCCAGCAGTTGCGGAGTACTCTATACAGATGAACTACCTAAACCTAATGTTGGATCTTCCGTGGGATAGTGGCTCAAAGGATAATTTTGATCTGAAATCTGTGCAAAAACAGTTGGACAAGGATCACTTTGGTCTTGATGAAGTTAAAGATAGAATAGTTGAGCATATAGCAGTACTTAAACTAAAGGGAGATATGAAATCTCCAATTATTTGTTTGTACGGCCCTCCCGGAGTAGGTAAAACATCTCTAGGTAAGAGCGTTGCCGATGCCCTAGGGCGTAAGTATGGTAGAATCTCTTTAGGGGGTCTTCACGATGAGTCGGAAATTAGAGGCCATCGCCGTACCTACATAGGAGCTATGTGTGGTCGTATTCTTCAGACAATGAAAAAATGTGGAACCAATAATCCTGTGATTATTCTTGACGAGATAGATAAAGTTTCGCGTAGTAATCACGGAGACCCTGCATCTGCACTGCTTGAGGTGTTGGATCCAGAGCAAAACACTACTTTCCACGACAATTATCTCGATATTGAGTACGATCTGTCTAAAGTACTTTTTATTGCGACTGCCAACAATATAGGCAATATATCTGCTGCCCTACGAGATAGGATGGAGATGATTGATATTAGTGGCTATATTCAAGAGGAGAAATTACAGATAGCAAAGAAACACATAATCTCGAAGCAGGCAAAAGCGCACGGTGTACCATTGAAAGATATGAAAATCAATGATGCAGCTATCAATAAGATCATCTCTGAGTATACTCGTGAGAGTGGTGTACGTGCCTTGGATAAGCAGTTAGCAAAGGTTGCTCGTCATAGAGCAAAACAGATTGCTATGGAGCAAGAATTCCGCCCAACTATCTCGGCCAAAGAGATTGAGACAATACTAGGAGTACCTAGATACCACCTTGATAAATATGAGGGTAACGATAATGTTGGTGTAGATACGGGCCTTGCATGGACAGCAGTTGGAGGAGATATTCTATTTATCGAATCTACAAAGTTCCAAGGTAAAGGCGCAACGTCAATTACTGGAAATTTGGGCGATGTGATGAAAGAGTCCTCAACCATTGCAATGCAGTGTATCAAGGCAAATGCCGCATCGCTGTGTATTGTACAAGAGTAGATGATGAAATTTGATTATCATATTCACGTTCCTGAGGGAGCTACTCCTAAGGATGGCCCAAGTGCTGGTATTACAATGGCAACCTCACTAGCCTCGGTTATTACAGGTCGCAAGGTCAAAGAACGTATAGCTATGACAGGTGAGATTACCCTACGTGGTAAGGTTCTGCCTGTTGGAGGTATCAAAGAGAAGATACTTGCAGCTAAACGATCAGGAATCACTCAAATCATTCTTAGTGCTGAAAACCGTAAGGATGTGGCAGAGATAAAGGAACAATATATCTCTGGACTAGAGTTCAGTTATGTAAGTAGAGTAGAGGAGGTATTAGATCTAGCACTACTCAAATAATGATGAGATTCTTAGTTAAATACAGAGCAAAGATAGCGTGGGCAATTCTGCTTATCGCTATCTTTGTGCTTACTCTAACAAGCTCAGAATCGCTCTCTGCTGGAGGATTCCTTGCAGAGATACCTCACTTTGATAAGATTGTCCATTTTGCAATGTTTTTTGCCTTGGCAGTAGTTGGTTCTATTGTAGTATCAAAAAGTAGATACCAATCGAAAATGCTTTATATTGCAAATTTTGTAGGAGTATGTTTTGTAGGGGGACTAATTGAACTACTTCAACCTTACTTTGGTCGTACAGGCTCTTTTTCGGACTTCTGGGCAGATATAGCAGGTGCTATCGTAGGAGCTTTGTTAGCTAGAATAATCTATATCAACATCATAAAAAAGATATTTAAATAGATGAAAGTTTTTTTAGGGATATTCACCCTACTAATAATTGTAGCTTGTGGCGCAAGATCCAGCAGCTCTCAGTCCGAGTCACTCACAAGGGGTGAACTTGTGAGTGCTGAACTGTTCTCGATTGAGCAGTGTGACTCGTTTAAAATCGTTACAGTTACAAATCCTTGGATAGAGGGGAAGGAGTTAGGTAAATATATATTGGTTCACAGAGATTCAATCTTGCCTAAAAACCTTCCTCAGGGAGAACTTATTAGAGTTCCAGTTCGAAGAGTAGCTGTTTATGGAGCACTCGATGCTGGTATGATCGAAGTGCTGGGAGAGAGTAGTACAATCGTTGGGGTCTGTGAACCTCACTTTATGCAGTTGCCATTTGTTGATAATGGTATAGCAGACGGTTCGATTGTAGACCTAGGTATGGCAAATGGCCCAAATGCAGAGAGAATGCTTGTGGCAAAACCAGAGCTGATCTTCTCAACACCCTATCAAGGGCTCGATAACTCCAACATAAAGAGATTGGGTATTCCAATGGCGGAGTGTGCTAACTATATGGAAAATGTGCCTTTGGGCAGAAGTGAATGGTTGAAGTTTGTAGCTCTATTCTATGCAAAGGAGCAATTAGCAGACTCTATCTATAATTCTGTTGTTGATAAATACAACAACATCAAACAGATCACCTCTAAACCCCAGAACAAAAGAACAATCCTTACAGGTAAGAGATATGGGCAGACGTGGTGGGTACCTGCAGGAGATAGTTATGCAGCTAAGCTATATGCAGATGCCTCGGCTGATTATTTCTGGAAAGAAACTCCCTCGGCAGGTTCTATTGGATTGTCATTCGAGGAAGTTTTTGTGAAGGCTGCAAAAGCAGACATATGGCTGATTCGCTACTACAAAGAAGGAAGTGATATGACACTTAAAGAACTTTGTGAGGAGTATGAATCATACGAACATTTTGAGGCATTCAAGAATCACGAAGTTTGGGGCTGTAATACAGCGGTGTCGGATTACTATACATACGGTATCATCAACCCTGATATTGAACTTAGAGATATTGCTGTTGTTCTTTATCCAGAGAGATTTGAAGACACACAAACCATATTCTATAAACGTATGAAATAGTGATATGATAATTACCAATAAAATTAAATTTTCATTACTAGTAGCAATGCTCATAGCTCTGCTACTTGCCAATGTTTTTTTTGGTTCAGTCTCGCTTGAACTATCCGTAGTTATGGATGTGCTTATGGGGCGTGGTCAAGAACATTCAGTTGAATCAATTATTGTTCTTAATTCTCGACTTCCTCAAGCCATTACGGCTCTTGGTGCGGGAGCTGCTCTTGCGGTGAGTGGGCTACTTCTCCAAACACTTTTCAATAACCCTCTAGCCGCCCCCTCAATACTAGGAATTAGCTCTGGTTCGGGTTTAGGTGTAGCTATCGTGCTTCTTCTCTTTGGTGGTAGTGTAGCATCTTTTGGCCTATATGGATATATTTCAGTTGTGGCAGGAGCTATGTTAGGAGCTCTATTGGTACTTGGATTACTAATCCTATTCTCAACGAGAATTAAAAGTAATACAATGCTTCTGGTGATAGGTATTATGGTAGGCTATGTGGCAACATCCCTTATTACTCTTTTGAGCTATTATTCACATAAAGATGGAGTTATCTCTTATGTGTTGTGGGGAATGGGAGATTTCTCTAGCGTCAATGATCAAAACCTCCTATATTTTGTCCTATTTATTATAGTTGGTTTGATAATCTCTGTGATGATGATCAAGCCTCTTAATGCTCTTCTGTTGGGAGATAAATATGCCCAAAATCTCGGGCTAAATATCTCGAAGATACGAATATCTCTCCTGCTTGCAACAGGACTCTTAACGGCAATTGTTACCGCTTTCTGTGGTCCAATCTCTTTTATTGGGTTAGCTGTGCCTCATATCTCCAGACTACTGTTCAAAACATCTAACCATAGAGTACTTATCCCTTCGACAATACTCCTAGGAGGAGTATTGGCACTGTTATGCAATCTGCTAACTGTTGCACCATTGTCAGGTACTGTGATCCCTTTGAATGCTATTACGCCGTTGATGGG
>CAYJOF010000133.1:0-4419 GCA_964371765.1 uncultured Rikenellaceae bacterium | reverse complement strand
GCGTACTCGAGGTACGTGACTGTTTGGAATCGAGGGAAGTGACAAAAATGTTTCCAATAACTTAAAGAGGTCGTATCGGGATTCAGTTTTGGGGCTTCGTGATGATGACAAACCAAGGAGCGTACTCGAGGTACGTGACTGTTTGGAATCGAGGGAAGTGACAAAAATGTTTCCGATACGACCTCGTAATTTAGAATAGTTTACTGCCTCGCAATAACTCCTCAACCATCATACGACGCTTACCAGCCATTTGCAGCTCAAGAATATTTATGTATCCTCCATCTGCTGCTATTTTTATATAGCTTTTTGAATCGGAGAGTATTTCGCCAAAAGTATGTGAATGTTGAGCAGGTTCAATTTGCGTTTTGAATATCTTAAAGGCGACGCCTTTTAGTTCACACCAAGCCGCTGGATATGGGGATAATCCTCTTACCTTGTTGTGTATGGTGCTGCACGATGATGACCAATCTATTCGACAATCATCTTTAAAAATTTTGGGAGCAGGTCGCATTTGCGAGTCTATTATCGTACTCTGTGCAATGGCATCTACTTCTTCCGCTGCAATTCGTTCGATACTCTGCACCACCAATTGCGCACCTACTTTCATCAAGCTATCGTGCAGATCTCCAGCAGTATAGTCCTCAGGAATTTCAACGCGTTGAGAGCCTATGATCGCTCCCGTGTCGATGTCTTTGTCGAGAAAGAAGGTGGTAACACCACTAAAACTATCACCGTTGATTATAGCCCAGTTGATTGGTGCTGCTCCACGATAATCGGGAAGTAGGGAGGTATGAAGGTTAAAGGTGCCATATTTTGGCATTGCCCAAACCACCTCTGGCAACATCTTAAATGCTACAACTACACCCAAATCAGGTTGCAGCGATTGTAGGCTGTCTAGAAAGTCGCTATCCTTTAGGGATGTTGGTTGGAGTACCGGTAATCCCGACTCCAAAGCAAACTGCTTAACTGGCGAGGGCGTAAGTCGTTGACCTCGTCCAGAGGGTTTGTCTGGCATAGTGACTACTGCTACTATATTAAATCCATTACTATATAGGGTACGCAGAGGTTCAACAGCGAACTCTGGCGTACCCATATAGACAATCTTCAAATCTCTGGGATTCATATTTAAACTATTTATTAAAAATACCTAGAGTATGCCCCATAGACAACTCTTTTGTTTTTAGGTATTCATAGTTATATTTGTTTGGCTGGATAACGATTGGAACATTCTCTACAATTGTTAATCCATAACCAGAAAGACCTGCTCTTTTTTGAGGATTATTAGTCAGAAGGCGAATCTTACCAATGTTTAGTTCACGTAGGATAGAAGCTCCAACACCATAGTCTCTTTCGTCGGCACCAAAACCGAGCTGGATATTAGCTTGAATAGTGTCTAGTCCTTCTTCTTGCAGTTTGTAGGCGTGAAGTTTATTAGACAGACCAATACCACGACCCTCTTGCATAAGGTATACAACTGCACCTTTACCCTCTTGTTCAATCATTCTCATTGATTCACGAAGTTGAGAACCACAGTCGCAACGACAAGAGCCAAAAACATCGCCCGTCAGGCACGACGAGTGCATTCTAACCAAAACAGATTCGTCCTCTTTCCATTCGCCTTTAACAAGTGCAAGATGCTCTATCTCATCGTTATTTTGCATAAAAGGAATAACCTTGAAGTCTCCAAATTCAGTAGGCATATGTGCTGTCACACCACGTGTGATAACACTCTCTGTCTTTAGACGATACTTAATAAGATCCTCAATAGATATTATTTTAAGATCCCACTCTTTTGCCACTTCAATAAGTTCTGGTAGTCGAGCCATTGTACCATCTTCATTAAGAATCTCAACTAACACACCACCTGGACGAAGTCCTGCCATACGAGTAAGATCTACCACTGCTTCAGTGTGACCAGGGCGACGAAGAACTCCTCTTTTCTGAGCCAAAAGTGGGAAGATATGACCTGGACGACCTAGATCCTCTGGTTTTGTTTCAGGGTCTACTAATGCTTGTAGAGTCATTGCTCTATCGTAAGCAGAGATACCCGTTGTACAACCCTTACCGATAAGGTCTACCGACACGGTAAAAGGCGTTGAATGAAGAGAGGTATTCTCTCCAACCATCATATCTAGTTTTAACTCATTGCATCTCTCTCTGGTTAGCGGACAACAGATAAGACCACGTCCGTATCTAGCCATAAAGTTTACTGTATCAGGAGTGATTGTCTCTGCAGCACAGATAAAATCTCCCTCATTTTCTCTATCTGCATCATCAACACAGATCAACACTTTTCCTTGACGAAGATCCTCTAGGGCCTCTTCAATTGTGTTCAATTTGAATTCACTATTACTCATTATTTATCTTAGGTTTATATTATTATTTTGTTTTTCTAAATTTTGCTCGTATTCGCTTAAAGAAGTTGTAATACATCTCAATGTTGAATAGCTGAGAGTCCTTTCGAGCTTTAAGGGTTAAGAATATTGCTATTGGCCCGAGCACAAAGGAGGATAACCACATACCAAGAATTGGCGGCCAAGCACCCTCCTCTACCATACGCTCACCCATTAGAATGAGGATATAGTATATTACAAAGAACAGCACCGAAACAACCACAGGAAGCCCTAGCCCACCTCTACGAATGATTGCACCGAGTGGAGCACCAATCAAGAAGAAAATTATCACTGAGAAGGGGAGGGATAGTTTTTTATGCCAACCAGCCTTCGAGCGATAGAGAATTATCGTACTTGCTGCTATTTTAGCGTGATCTGAGGTAGTATTGTAGATCATACTCTGCAACTTATTCACTGCATCATCATAAATATCCTTTCGCTGTTTAAGGGTAAGTGTATCTATGGTTTGATTTTTCAGCTCAAATCGAGTACGGCTATCAAGAAGAGTTTGAATAGAGTCATTTATTACGCTGCGGTATAAGGTACTATCTTTAACGAAGATCATATCTCTTATAAAGTTAGACGAATATGCGCTTATTGTCGAGTCTGAGATTCGAGCAAGTGAATCTATATCATATTGTAGCTCGTTGATATTTTTGGTCTCACTCCTACCTTCATAGATACTATTTTCCCCCTCTTCAAAATTAAAACCCTCTAATTTAAGAGTCATAAGTTGATAGGAGAAATCATTGATTCTCAGTGTTGGTTTAGTAAGCCAATAGTAATTTCTATTATCCTCGATATTCTGCCCTTGGAAGAGCCTTATGTTCATATACTCCTTATCAGGAGAGATAGCAATATAGCCACTGTCGGCAATTATGGTTTTTGCTATCGAACGATCACGATTATCGAATATGAGCACATCTGTTAGTTTGCTTGTTTGAGGATCTTGCTTCCCCACACGTATACTTACATCGGGGATTCCGTTAAAGAAAACCCCGTCATTAAACTCAATCTCTTGACGTTGGGATCGTATATCACCCAATATCTCACCCATCTTCATAAAGGAGTATGGGACATAATTATTGATAACAAAGAAACTGGCAACTGCAATAAGCACAGCTAGGACAATTATAGAACGAAGAATCCTCAACAGAGACACCCCAGCAGCTTTCAGGGCAGTAAGCTCATAATTTTCACCCATATTACCCATCGTCATAATTGCTGCCAGCAGCGTAGCCAGTGGAAGACCTAGAGGGATAAGGGTTGAGCTGTAATAGAACAGAAGTTTAATGATTGCAGAGGTAGGTAAACCTTTACCTACAATCTCGTCGATGAATAACCACAAGCTATTCATCATAAGAATAAACATTACGATAAAGCAGGTCGCAATCATTGGACCTAGAAATGCTTTAAGGACAAACCTATCGATAGTTTTTATTCTCATCTCTTATTAAAAAATGGAGTACTAAACCTTTAGAGCATAAGCTCTGAGGGAAGAACTCCTTGTACTGAATAGGGTGCAAAGATAGTAATTATTTATTTAATAACGACCCTGCAATGGATTATATTACAGCCACACTACAACTTGATAGCACATCGCAATAATTATACTCACACTCTATAAGTTTTGCTAGCTTGTAAGAATCGATTTAATCTCCTGTTCACTCTTTGCAAGACGCTGCTTACAGAGCGCAATAAGCTCCGTAGCACGTTTAACCTCAAGGGTAACAGTATCTATATCGACATCTGCATCGTTTAATCTTTCGAGAATTTCCTCTATCTCAATAATTGCATCACGATAGGTGATTACCTCAACTTTTTTTGCCATATTTTTTTATATTGCTTATATCACCCTCCACAACTCCATCTGCAAGGTTTAGGGTAATATGATGATTATTTGTTATATCCTTGTACGAACGTAGCACCCTTCCTCCACTCGACAAAATCGAGTAACCACGTGCCATTATTCTATCTGGATTATGCCCCTCGATGGAGCTAGACAGAATAGCTAGCGATGATTTTT
>CAYJOF010000132.1:4035-4427 GCA_964371765.1 uncultured Rikenellaceae bacterium | reverse complement strand
TCTAAGATAGGGATTTGAACAGAAAGTTGAATATAATTTTGATTTTAACCACAAAAAGAGTACATTTGCACTGCAAAAAATGAATAAAATAGAATTAAAAGAAATTGTTAAATAAAAAAATTAGTAAAAATGCAGAACAAAGGTGCTATTAAATTTCTTGCAGTGGTTCTTGGTTTGGCTTGCTTGTATCAGCTGTCATTTACCTTTATCACTTCAAGCGTAGAGAGCAAAGCCCGTGAGATTGCTGCTGGAGATGCTGTTGTAGAGGAGAATTATCTCGACTCGATGAAAGGTGAGGTTGTGTACAACCTAGGTTTTATCGACTTTACATACAGCGAGGCAAAGGATAAGGAGATTAACCTTGGTCTTGACCTTCGTGGTGGTATGAACGT
>CAYJOF010000132.1:0-4025 GCA_964371765.1 uncultured Rikenellaceae bacterium | reverse complement strand
CGTAATGCTTCAAATCTCAGTAAAAGATGTTGTTGTTGCTCTAGCAGAGAACAGCCGTGACGAACAGTTTAACGAGGCAATAAGACTTGCTACCGAGAGACAAAGTAACTCTCGTCAAGACTATATCACTCTTTTCCAAGAGGCTTACGAGGAGATTGCTCCTCAGGGTAAGTTAAGTGATATTTTCTCTACTTATGACCTAAGAGAATCAATTACCCCTACTTCAACTAACGATGAAGTTATCGCTGTATTGCGTGTAAGTGCAGAGAGTGCTATCTCTAACTCATATAACGTACTGCGTAACCGTATCGATAGATTTGGTGTTGCGCAACCAAATATTCAACGACTTGACAACGGCCGTATCTTGGTTGAGCTTCCAGGTGTGAAAGAGCCTGCTCGTGTACGTAGACTTCTTCAAGGTACAGCATCGCAAGAGTTCTGGACTATCTATAACAATACAGAAGTATTGTCTATGTTCCAGAGTGCTAATGCTCGTCTTGCTGAGATCAACAAAGCTAGCGAGTCTACTCAAGAACAAGAGGATGAAAAGGCTCAAGGATCAGATCTTCTGGATCAACTATCGGACTCAACTGCATTGGTAGATTTTGCAAAAGCAAACCCACTATTTGCACTTATCCAGCCTCCTATGGACCAAATGGGTAACGCTTACGACTCTCCTGTTGTAGGTTATGTTGAGGCTAAGGATACTGCCAAACTTTCTGAGGTTTTGGCTATGACTCAAATCAAAACTCTATTCCCTCGTACGCTTCAATTCCTTTATGGTGTTAAGCCTGTGGAGGAGGGTAGTACAGTATATGAGCTTTATGCAATTAATAAGGCAGGCAAAGATGGCAGACCGCAACTTGATGGTTCGGCTGTTGTTGAGGCTCGCCCAGAGTACTCTCAATATGGTTCATCAGCTGAGGTTTCGATGATTATGAACCCTCAAGGTGCTCGTGCTTGGGCTAAGATGACTGGTGATAATGTTGGTGGCTTTATTGCTATTGCACTTGATGGCTACGTATATTCAGCTCCAAGAGTAATCAACGAAATTACTGGTGGTTCAACTAGCATTAGTGGTGACTTTACATTCACTGAGGCTACCGACCTTGCAAACGTACTAAAATCTGGTAGACTACCTGCTCCTGCTCAAATTATTCAGGAGGCAGTTGTAGGCCCATCTCTAGGTCAAGAGTCTATCGAGGCTGGTATGTACTCATTTGTGTTGGCATTCGTATTGGTTCTTCTATATATGATGTTCTTCTACTCAACTGCCGGTTGGATGGCTTCTTTGGCTCTTATCCTTAACCTATTCTTCCTGTTTGGTGTTCTTGCATCATTCGGTGCTGTTCTTACCCTTCCGGGTATTGCAGGTATCGTACTTACAATGGGTATGGCAGTGGATGCCAACGTAATTATTTACGAACGTGTTAAGGAGGAGATCTTTGCAGGTAAGCAGATTCAACAAGCTATTAAGGATGGATTTAGCAACGCATATTCAGCTATCCTAGATGGTAACGCAACTACATTCATTACAGGTATCGTACTATTTATGTTCGGTTCAGGTCCTGTTCAAGGTTTTGCAACTACTCTTATCATCGGTATCCTTACCTCGCTATTCTGCTCAATCTTCATTACAAGACTGCTTCTATCTACATTCGTTGATAGAACAGGTAAGATTTTGTTCTGGACTTCGATGACTAGAGATTTCCTAAGATATGTTAAGTTCGATTTCGTAAGCTGGAGAAAAATCGCTTACACAATCTCTATCGTTGCGGTTGTTCTAAGTGTCGGCTCTCTAGCAATCAAAGGTCTTAGCTATGGCGTAGACTTCTCTGGAGGTAGAACCTACGTTGTGCGTTTTGATGGTAATGTTTTGGCTAATGATGTGCGTTCTGCTCTATCTCAAAACGAAGCATTCCAATCAGGTCTTGATGTTAAGCAGTTTGGTAACGACTCTCAAATGCGTATTACTACTCAATACAAATATCAAGAGGATGGAGAGACAGTTACAGACGAGATCAACATGATGCTTTACAACCAGCTAGCTCCACTATACAATACAGAGATTAGCTTCGAGGAGTTCTCTACAAATATTAATGAGTTTGGTATCTTGTCGTCTGATAAGGTTGGTCCAAGTATTGCTCACGATATTACAGTAAACTCATTCATCGCAGTATTCTTCTCGCTAATTGCAATCGGTATCTATATCATTATCCGATTCAAAGCATTTGCATGGGCTGCAGGTGGTGTTGTGTCACTATTCCACGATGCAATCATCACTCTTGGTGTGTTCTCAATGTTGTGGGGTATCCTACCTTTCGACCTTGATATTAACCAAGCGTTTATTGCTGCTATCCTTACAATCATTGGTTACTCAATTAACGATACCGTGGTTATTTTCGACCGTATCCGTGAGTACAGAACACTGTACCCTAAGCGTGATATGAAAGAGAATATCAATGGAGCTATCAACTCTACGCTTGCACGTACATTGAACACAGGTGGTAGTACATTGGTAGTACTTCTAGCAATCTTCTTCTTCGGAGGTGAGGTTATCCGTGGATTTATCTTCGCACTAACCTTTGGTGTAATAATTGGTACTTACTCTTCAGTATTTGTTGCAACTCCTGTTGCATACGACGTACTTAAATGGAAAAGTAAATCTAAAAAATAGATAATAAGATCTTCAATAATTCAGGGGCAAACCATTTTGGGTTTGCCCCTTTTTTTGCTCTCTCGATTCTTAGGTATGTAGTGGTGTTGTATGGTTTTTGTAATTATTACTTCAAACCAAAAATATTTTTTTATGGAAGAATTAGATAAAGATGTTTTCGCAGAGAAGACCCCAGAACCATCACTAATTGATAGTAGCCTTAATGATGAGTTGGTGCGTCAGAAAAGAGCCACCAAGGCTAGAATATCGAGCAAGATGATCGAGACGATGCAGCAGGCAAGCGAACAGATTGCTAAGTTCGACTTTAAGGCTCACACCCTAAAAATTGGCGATGTTATGCCAGATGCTACACTTTTATCGACCAACGGAAAGGAGGTGCAACTATACGACCTTATCGACAAGCAGAAGGCAATTATTACATTCTATCGAGGTTCGTGGTGTCCATACTGTTCACTAGAGTTACGATACTATGACCAGTTGCTAGCTTTGCCTGAGAATCGAGGTGTGAAATTAATCGCTATATCTCCAGAACTGCCTGAGATCACATCAGAGGAGCGAGATTTAAGCGAGTTTCATTTTATGTTTTATAGCGATAGAGATAATCGCCTAGCTAAAGAACTAAATCTAGCTTTTGAGCTACCAGAGAAGCTACATCATCTATATTTAGAGTTGGGAATAAATCTTGAGGCCAATCAAGGTAATCTCTCTGGTGAGCTGCCTGTACCTGCAACATTTGTGGTGGATATGCATCACAAAGTGAAATTTGTAGATCTTGATATTGACTATACATCTCGTCCAGAGCCAAAACAGGTTTTGGAGGCTTATAATAATATAGAGTAAGTTATTAGAATTTGTTTTGTGGTGGGATGATTTGTTTGTTGCCTCATCACAAAACATTTCGCATTCGTAAATTATGATTTAGTTTTGCAAGGAGAACCTCGCTTGAATTACGGCACTTGAAGTGCCTAGCTCTGCAAAAGATTTGTGCTTAGACGAGCAAGCTCCTCGCACAAGCGCAAGCGAGGGCGTGTTTTTGCCAACGAGCGTAGCGAAGTGAGCTTTTTTTAAAAAAGCGTTAACCGCAACGCTAGTGAGGACGTAGCGAATCAAGCGTATGCGAGATTCAGTTATTAGCATGGAGATATGTGATTGAATTACGGCGCTTGCAGTGCCTAGCTCTGCAAAAGATTTGTGCTTAGACGAGCAAGCTCCTCACGCATAAATCTTTCACAGTGCTTTTGCCCCATCTAGGGGCAAAATTCAATCTTTGGTAGTCCTTCGCGCTAATAGGTATAGATATATCCTATTTATTTTATATGTATGTAGTTTATGCTTTTTTGAGAAAAAA
>CAYJOF010000131.1:0-4434 GCA_964371765.1 uncultured Rikenellaceae bacterium | reverse complement strand
TTTGTTCTCCTTTACGTCCAAAGATAGAGCGAACTGCATTCTGTATCTTCTGATAATCAATTCCTAGAAAAGGTGTAGCTGCTCCAAGCATTACCATATTTGCAGAGCGTGCCGAACCTAGATCCTTTGCAATTTTATCAATATCAAGCATAACCTGATTAGGAAGTGCATTGATAGCCGAGTAGATCAACTCTTGGCTAGGATAGTTTGGAATGTTGATAAATGGAGTGGATGAACTTACAAGATAACCATCTTGGCTTAAATATCTTAGATAGCGTAGTGACTCCATTGGTTCAAGTGATATTATTAGATCTGCTGCCCCCTCTGGGATTAGATCTGAGGCTATTGGCTTGTCCGATATGCGAAGATTTGATTGAACATCTCCACCGCGTTGACTCATACCGTGTACCTCTGCTTGTTTCATATATAGTCCATTCTCTATGGCAGCCTGACCAATTACTGCAGCAATTGATAGGATTCCTTGTCCGCCTACACCCGACAATATTATATCTATTTTCATACTCTTAGTTTTTACGTTTTTTACGACTTAATGTTTGAATACACTCTCTTCGAGGAATTATAACAGACACACCCTCGTAGGCAACCTCCTGACGAATTACATCTATCATCTCCTCCATATTCTTCTTTAGGGGAACAAATACTCGAATGTGCTCTTTCTCTACTCCTAGACCTTCACAGATTGCTTCAATGCGTCCTGTTCCTGCCGACTCTTGGCCGCCAGTCATTGCAGTTGTCTCGTTGTCTGATATTATGACTACTACATTTGATTTGCTGTTTACGCAGTCTAGTAATCCTGTCATACCCGAATGTGTGAATGTTGAGTCTCCAATTACAGCAAATGATGGGAATAGGCCTCCGTCGGCTGCCCCTTTTGCCATAGTGATTGACGCTCCCATATCCATACACGAATCGATAGCTCTAAATGGAGGCAATGCTCCTAGAGTGTAGCAACCAATGTCGCTAAAGACCTTTGCCATCTTATGTTCCGATACAACAGTGTTGAGTGCATCATATAGATCTCGGTGTCCGCAACCCATACACAGTGCAGGTGGACGCTGCTCTACAAACTCTGGAACGCTGTAATGACTTTTACTCTCAATGCCAAATGCACGAGCAACAATATCTGGATTTAGTTCCCCATCTCGAGGGAGTGTCCCATCAAGCCTTCCTATGACCTTTATGCCTCTGCCTAGAAGTCCTTTTAGTTTACTCTCTACCATTGGCATACCATCCTCTAGTACCATAACTTTCTCTGTTTGGTCAACTAGTTTCTCTACTAATGATATAGGTAGCGGATATTGAGATATTTTCAGAACTGGATAGGGCATTTTTTCTTGGAAATTTTCCATAAGATAGTTGTATGCAATACCGCAAGCAATGATTCCTATTGATTTATCTTCACCATCAATATACTCATTAAATTTCGACTCTTCGCTGCTGCGTATGAAGCTCTCTTGTGCCTCTAGGAGTTTCTTGTACTTCTTGCGAGAGTTTGCAGGCAGTAGAGTAAATTGTGCTTTATCTGTAGGTAGGCTAATTTCATTTTGAGCTCTTTGTTGGCGTGTTTCAACTCCTGCGCGAGAGTGTGCTAGACGAGTTGGAATACGAAGTATTATCGGCTCTCTAAATCGCTCGGACATATCAAATGCTTCGTGAACTATATCGTAAGCTTCTTGTTGTGAGGATGGCTCGACAACAGGCGTAAGGCAGAAATCACCCCAAAATCTTGAATCTTGTTCGTTCTGAGAGGAGTGCATAGATGGATCGTCGGCTACCACTACCACTACACCTCCATTTGCCCCTGTCATAGTTGAGTTTACAAAGGCATCTGCAGCTACGTTCATTCCAACGTGCTTCATACACACTAAAGCTCTTTTGCCAATATATGACTGTCCCATGGCAGCCTCCATAGCAGTTTTCTCATTTGCTGCCCACTGGCAAAATACTTCGCCAGATTTTCCCTTGCTTGATGCCTGAATAAACTCAGTAATTTCGGTAGATGGAGTGCCGGGGTAGGCGTAAACGCCTGAAATTCCAGCATCTAAGGCCGCTTGTGCAATTGCCTCGTCACCCAAAAAAAGATATTTGTTCATAGATAATATATATTAGTTTTTTAGTAATGTAACAAAGATAATCATTTTTTTAGAAAGATTAAAACAAATAGAGTTACAGAGATTGTTATTTGCATTATTCGCTTGTTAATATGCTAATTATCAAATAGATACATTTCAGAAGCGACGCTAGGTTAAAATTTTAATGATAATGTTAGGTTTGGTAGATAATAATGAATACTTTTGTGGAGTTAGTTATAAACCTAGAAGAGTTTTAACATAGTGTAATACTAAAACTTTTGGGAACTAATAAGTTGAGCATTATCCTACAAAAGGGTGATGCGCATAGTAATATATATGGCTAAATATAGGCCACAAATTTTTAGAAAATGATGAAATCTTTTTTTATCGGAAAGTATGAGGTTAAACTACCCATTATCCAAGGTGGTATGGGTGTTGGAGTATCTCTATCAGGACTTGCCTCTGCAGTTGCCAACGAGGGGGGTGTAGGAGTTATCTCTTGTGCTGGTTTAGGTATGTTGTACCATCAGAAAGACTCTACTTATCTCAAAGATTGTGTTTATGGCTTGAAGCAGGAGCTTAGAAAAGCCAGAGAGAAGAGTAAGGGAGTAATAGGCGTAAACATTATGGTTGCCTTGTCAAACTATGCAGATAATGTTAAGACAGCTATTGCTGAGAAATGTGATGTTATTTTTGCAGGGGCAGGTCTGCCTCTAGATCTACCATCCTACCTAGAGAAACATAGCACAACAATGCTAGTCCCAATAGTCTCTTCTGCTAGAGCAGCTAAGCTTATTTGTGATAAGTGGTTGACACAGTATAACTATCTTCCAGATGCAATCGTAGTTGAGGGTCCAAAAGCAGGTGGTCACCTAGGATTTAAGCGTGATCAAATCGATAGCGAGGACTACTCTTTGGAGATGATTGTGCCAGCAGTTGTTGAGATTGCAAAATCATATGCGAATATTAAAACTATTCCTGTAATTGCCGCAGGTGGTATCTCTAATGGTGAGCAAATCAAGCAGTTTATGGATCTAGGAGCCTCTGGTGTTCAGATGGGAAGTCTTTTTGTGACTACCGATGAATGTGATGCCTCTCAAGAGTTTAAGAATAGTTTTATTGAATCCTCTAAGGATGATATAGTTATTATCGATAGCCCTGTTGGTATGCCCGGAAGAGCAATTAATGGAGAGTTTATTCAGAGCGTAAAAGACGGTAAGGCAAAGCCAAAGAGCTGTCCATATCACTGTATCAAAACCTGTGACTACACCAAAAGTCCCTACTGTATTATCAGAGCATTATACAATGCAGCTAAAGGTAATATCCGTAAAGGCTTTGTGTTTTCTGGTGCAAGTGGTTATGTTGCAGATAAGATTAGTTCTGTACACGAGGTGGTCAATCGCCTGAAAATGGAGTTTAATAGTCGATAAATACCAAAAAAGGTATTAGGTTTAGGTTTCTAATGTCAAGATAATGAGCATTTTGTGAATTATAATGTTTTTTTTGAAAACTTTTTGTCTATTTTATTAGGAATAGTAAATATATATACTTACTTTTGTGTAGTGATAGTTTATGAGTTTGTAGGGTGTTGAAAATATATTTTTGTTTCTGCTTTATGAATTTGATAGAATAAATTATAACAAAAACTATACTATAAGAGCTGCATAGCTTTTTTGAAAAAGAAAATTTAACAGTGGAGAGTAATGAAGTTGTGTAGTTGCTTCTCCTGATTGATAGACACAACAATTTTAAAAAGTTTACAGAATGAATATTTTTGTTTCACACCTAAGCTGGGGTACAAAGAGCGAAAGCTTAAATGAACTATTTTCGCAGTATGGCGAGGTTTCATCAGCTAACATTATTACAGACAGAGAGACTGGTCGTTCACGTGGTTTTGGTTTCGTAGAGATGCCAAACGATGAGGAAGGTCAGAAAGCTATTGACGCTCTTCACCAGCAAGAGTTTGATGGTCGTGTAATTAACGTTAACGTTGCTCGTCCAAGAGAAGAGCGTCCACGTAGATTCTAATTAACAAATTAGGCAGAGTTATAGATAGGACTTATAAGGTTACATCTAATCACACCACGAGATAGTTCGAATAAAATCTTAATATCTCATTTAAAGCGAAAAGGTTGTCTTGTTACATACAAGACAACCTTCTTTTTTCATACCTACAAGAGTTGCTCAAATCCTGAATCTCTTGGACACTAATAAATTACTTTCATAATCGTTGCAAAGTGCATAACCTCAGTGTCGAACAGCTCTGCTGCAAATGTGCTATAATCCATAAGTATTTCTCTTTTTAGGTGAGCGCAGTCGCGAATCTCCTCTACTCTCATTT
>CAYJOF010000130.1:0-4476 GCA_964371765.1 uncultured Rikenellaceae bacterium | reverse complement strand
CCATAGAGCGATGCGAAAACTCCACCTCTATCAATATCTGCAACCAAGATAGTAACTGCATCGGCATACTTAGCCATACGCATATTTGTAATATCTTTGTCCCACAGATTCATCTCTGAGATGCTGCCTGCTCCCTCCATTACAACTGGAGAGAAATCTGAATTCAGCACATCAAAAGATTTTTTCACCTCAGCAAACAACTCCTCTCGATTGCCTCGTTTGAAGTAATCAAGGGCTGAACGATTGCCCACAGGAACACCATTTAGGACTACCTGCGATGAACCCTCTGAGATTGGTTTTAAAAGTACAGGATTCATCTCCACACAGCAATCAATTCCACAGGCCTCTGCCTGAACAGCCTGAGCTCGTCCAATCTCTCTGTTGTCCTTTGTGGGATAGCTGTTGAGTGACATATTTTGTGCTTTAAAAGGAGCAGGAGAGTATCCATCTTGCATAAAAATACGACAAAATCCAGTGTTTATTATTGATTTACCAACATCTGAACCAGTTCCGACGAACATTAGTGGTTTTAATTTATTCATAACTCTTTTCTATAATTTTGAGTACTCCGTAGGGATACCTCTCTGCAAAAGCCTCATTTTTGTTTAAAATTCCTTGGTTTATAAGTGTCGCACGAATAAAACCATCGTGGGTGACAACTAAAATATTTTTCTGATCTCCAATTGAGTCGAAAAAGCTCCTAGAACGTTCCTGTAAGTCTAAAAAACTCTCCCCATTGGGTGTTGCAACCTCTAGAAAATTATCGAACCACGCCCTACCTAGCTCACTCTCGAAGATACTATCCCAACGACACATTTCCCAATCTCCAAAGTTAGTCTCCATTAAACGATCATCGACTATTGGTTGGGGCATATTCCTACTTCTTGATATGGCCTCTGCTAGGACCCTACATCGCTTTAATGGGCTAGTATATATTTTAGTAATCTTTAAGCTAGCAATACTCTCAATTGCTTTTGAGAGATCATCTTCTACACTATGTGGAAAGAGCTCCAAATCGCTATGTCCATAGCAAATTCCTTCATCAATATTAGGTTTTGTGTGTCTTAGAAGGTATATCATAGTTGGATATTTATTAATAAAACCATATAAAAGATAATCTCTAGGACAAGAATGAGCGCTCCTAGGGTATCACCAGTGTAACCATCAATCTTTTTTAATAAATGACGTCTATAAACAAGGGTTAGGATGCTTGCTATCGATATGTAGGCAATTGCCACCTTCCAACCAAACCAAAAAAGAGGTAGAAGCCCAAAAAGTGCTCCCACGATAAAGTTCTTGGTGCTGACTCCCTTAACATTATGTCCCGCTTTTGCATTATCTCTAACAACATATTTTGAGCTAATAATGATTATCAAGGGGAAGAATCTACACGCTCCATTTGCCACTATCAAGGCTGGGATAAGTGAATTGTAGAGCTGGGTAGAGGATAATAGAGAGTATTTCATCAACAATGCAACCACAAGAGCAAGCACCCCATAGGTACCAATATGACTATCCTTCATTATTCTTAGTCGAGACTCCTTATCACGACCAGCCCCAAAACCATCTGCAAAATCTGCTAAGCCATCTTCGTGTAGAGTGCCTGTGAGTAGTAACATTGTTATCATTGCACACACAACCGAAACCTCAAGGGGTAAAAGATGATCCGCAAACATAAACACAAGAGCTGAAATTCCTCCCACAATCAAGCCTACTAACGGTAGGTAACGGTAGGCAGCACTAAGGGTTGTGTCGTTACATACGACACTCTTAGGAACTCTTATACGAGTGTAAAAAAGGAGTGCAATGAACAGTATATTCATAACTATTTTAGCTTTAGTGGTAATCCTGATATTATTGTATATGCTTCGTCGGCTCTGGAGGCGATATATTGATTCATCTCACCCTGCAAATCAACAAAGGCTCGTGAGAGGATATCCATAGGGACAACTCCCATTCCAATCTCGTTGCTTACAACTATTAGAGTAAAATCTTGACACGAGAACTTATCCCACTCATTTTTTGCAATTTGCAGACTTTTGTTCTTTTCGCTATCATTGTCGAGAAATATGTTGGTTAACCACAGAGTGACACAATCCATCAGGACGGTTTGAGAAGGGAGCATCAACGAAGATATGTTTACCTCCTTTTCAATGTTCTGCCACTGATCTCCACGTCTGTTCTTATGTTTTTGGATACGATCACTAAACTCCTTGTCCCAGCAACGAGCTGTTGCTAGGTAAGTAGGCCTTTCTGAGATTGATTTTGCCAAATTCTCAGCAAAGACACTCTTGCCAGAACGCTGACCTCCACTTATATAAATTATTCTTGACATATCTTAACTATATTAACTGAACAATTCTCAACTATCCCAATTTCTTTTAACTCTTTCATCTCGCAAATAGATTTCATCATAGATATTGTAATTCCGTGAGATACAACTGCAACTTTTTGTCCTTGATATTTTTCCGATATATCTAAAACAATTGAAGCTACCCTATCCCTTAGCGACGAGAGTTTTTCCACTCCATCGATCTCTGCAAAGAAATCCACACTATTATCAATTGCACAGCCCTCTAAGCTTCCGAAGGATCTCTCTCGCAATCTTTTGTCATAAATTATCTCACACTTCCCCTCAAAAACAAGCAAAGCGGTGTCTCGAGCACGTTTCAAGTCACTACTAATCACAATATCGAAACTCTCGTTTTCAATCTCCTTGCGAAGATCCTTAGTTTGAGTTATACCCTTTGCGCTAAGTTGACCATCCTGTTGTCCTTGATATATTGATTTTATATTATCAATAGTCTCTCCGTGTCTGATTGCTACTATCTCCATTATTTTATGTCTAGTGTGATTCCGTGTAGTTTCTCATTCTCAAAATGCTCTACTATCCTATACTCTATATCGGATTTATAGAGAGGGGAGCGGGTCACAAAGGTATGATACTCACCATTTTCGCCACAAATATCAAAATTTGTACGTTTTTTTAAATCATCATAAAGTTCCATCGTCAACTCACACCCTAGTATGTCTCTATACTCTTTTGCAGCTCCTATAATTTTTGCACCAAAGCCACTCTCTACAAACTCTCGATATATTTCATCTACATCCATCCCCCACAAAGGAAATATTGCTTCTATACCTAATCTATCACACTGTTTCTCAATCCATTCTCGATGTGGAACTAGATATATATCCCCAAAAATTCCTCCATCATAGCCCATATCTTTAAGTGTGTTTACCGCTCGGTCGAAATGATGGATATAGCCATTACTTGCAACTACGTCCTCACGCATTAAGTCCATATTCATCATCTGAGCCTGCTTACAAAACAGAGCCTCGCTAAGTCTATGCCCACTCAAGGCAGAGTTACGAATCATATTCAAAAGACAACTAGCATCACTATTGCCACTTTCGATATATTTATACAGAGCAAATGAACAATCTTTTCCTCCAACTTCCCACACTTATAAACCTCCTTACAGCTGCTGTAACAACACCTCTTAAGCTCATTAAAGTAGTCTATGTCTTTGATAATAGTCCATAATTCTCTGGCTGTTACCATCTGAGCAACCATCGATTTTTCGTACTTATCACAAGCTACCCTATCACATAAATCAAGTAAGAAATCCCTATCGAAGAGACTCTTCTTGCTGTGAGTGTCGAGATGTCCTGCCGCTAATTTAACTGCCTTACCTATCATAACTCCTAAAACTACACTCTCGATCCCTTTTTGTTGGCAGATTGTCAAGGTATCGCCAATTAGGTTGCCGTAATGAATGAAACACTCTTTAGGTGTATCTACATATTTCGCTTTCAGGTAGTTCTCGCTTTTTGCTCCAGAGTTGATAATGACTTGACTACAACCTAAGGCTATAACAATATCTATCTGACGTTCTATCGACTCTTTAAAAGCTTCGTTTGAGAAGGGTTGTACTATACCAGATGTGCCTAAAATTGATATTCCATTTATGATTCCTAGTCGAGCATTGAATGTTTTTTTTGCTATCTCTTCTCCTCTTGGAACCGATACTATAACCGTAGCACCACCGAGAAATCCTCTCTCTTCGAAAATTCTAGTAATATTGTCTGTTATCATCTGTCGAGGGATTTTATTTATAGCACTCTCCCCTAGCTCAAGTCCTAAGCCTCGAAGAGTTACAGTGCCCACACCCTCACCACCTTTGATAATGACACCTTTTTGCTTCTGGCATAGCTCGACACTAACGTGAATCTCAATCCCATCGGTTATATCGGGGTCATCACCAGCATCTTTCACCACAATAGCACAATTGTCAACTATCCTCTCTACTGCCATGGTCATACGCTCGGCATTGGGCAGCGTGAAGCTCACTTCCTTGGGAGAGATGCCATCTAATTGTTTTATTGTGGCAGCAAGCGCCCCCGCTGTTGCAACAGAACCCGTAGTAAATCCAGTCTTGAGCTTAAAGAAATTGGGCAATAACTCCTCGATTG
>CAYJOF010000129.1:0-4482 GCA_964371765.1 uncultured Rikenellaceae bacterium | reverse complement strand
TCTCTACAATTGCCGTAAAACGAAGCTCATCACGAGGAGAAGTTTGCTTATCTGCAAGGGTAGATATTTTTGCCTTAAAGTATGGTTCTTTGCTAGTGTATTCCACTGTTTCGAACTTATCAAGTCCGTGAAGAATAGCCGTATATGTGCCATTTGGCATCTCTAGTAGTTTTAGTAGTTTAGCTACTGTTCCTACCTTGTAAAGATCGTTAGGTGCAGGCTCCTCAACCGAAGCATCGCGCTGAAGTACAGCACCAAATAGAGTACGATTAAGCTCCATCTCCTTGATTAGTTTAATCGACTTATCTCTGCCCACAGTGATTGGGGTGATAGCACCCGGGAAGAGTACCATACTGCGTAGTGTTAGGATTGGTAGTTGTTCTGGAACATCCTCACTCTCACTCAAATCCCCCAAAGTATCAGAGATAGGTATTAAATGACTCTCAAACTCTAATCCCTCGCTCTTTAGAATATCTGTTTTTTTCTTTTTGATCATATTTTTTTCTCTTTTTTTCTACTTTAACTCCCTTATGGAGATTTCAAACAGCAAAGGTACTAATTTATTTGCTGCCATCAAAAATTTTATCTTTGGTAGTTAAAATAATCTTTATTAAATTTGCAGACTAAAATTGCTTAGCAATAAGCTACAAACACCATAACATAACGGAATATACAAATTTTTATTATATGGAATTACCTTCAAAATACGACCCCTCTCAAAGAGAGGATAAATGGTACAAATATTGGCTTGAGAACAAATTTTTCAGCTCAACACCTGATTCGCGCGAACCCTATACAATTGTTATACCTCCACCAAACGTAACGGGGGTACTACATATGGGGCATATCCTAAATAACACTATTCAAGATGTGCTGGTTCGTAGAGCTCGTATGATGGGTAAGAATGCTTGTTGGGTACCTGGTACCGACCACGCCTCTATTGCAACTGAGGCAAAGGTAGTTCAGAAACTAAATGCAGAGGGAATCGACAAGTATGATCTATCTCGTGAGGAGTTTCTCTCTCACGCTTGGGACTGGACTCACAAACACGGAGGAATTATCCTTGAACAATTAAAGAAATTGGGCGCATCGTGCGACTGGGACAGAACAAAGTTCACGATGGATGCACCTATGAGCCAGAGTGTAATCAAGGTATTTATCGACCTTCATCGCAAGGGTCAAATATATAGAGGGGTGAGAATGGTAAACTGGGATCCAGTTGCTCTTACTGCTCTTTCAGACGAAGAGGTTATCTATAAAGAGGTGGACAGCAAACTCTACTACCTCAAATATAAAGTATTGGGTACAGAGGATTATCTTACTGTGGCTACTACTCGCCCTGAGACTATCCTAGGAGATACAGCTCTATGCGTAAATCCTAACGATGAGCGATTTGCGAAGTACAAAGGAATGAGCGTTGTTGTCCCTATTGTTGGCAGAGAGGTTCCTATCATTATGGACGAATATGTGGATATGGAATTTGGTACTGGAGCCCTAAAGGTTACTCCTGCTCACGATGTGAACGACTACATGTTAGGTGAAAAATTCGGACTAGAGGCTATCGATATTTTCAACGACAATGGAACTATCAATTCTGCAGTAGGAATCTATGAGGGTATGGACAGATTTGATTTACGTAAGCAAATTGCCCACGATCTACAAGAAGCAGGTTTGATCGAGAAGATTGAAGACTACAAAAACAAAGTAGGTTTATCTGAGCGCACAAGTGCCGTGATTGAGCCAAAGCTATCAATGCAGTGGTTCTTGAAGATGGAGGATATAACTCGACCTGCACTAGATGTAGTGTTGGAAGATAAGGTTATGCTCCACCCTTCAAAATTCAAAAACACGTACCGCCACTGGTTGGAGAACATCAAAGATTGGTGTATCTCACGTCAATTGTGGTGGGGTCAGCAAATTCCTGCTTATTATCTTCCTAATGGAGGATATGTTGTAGCAGAGACACCTCAAGAAGCTCTTGAGATGGCTATCGAAAAGACAGGAGACAGCTCACTTACTATCGATTCACTTCGTCAAGATGAGGATGTGCTAGATACGTGGTTTTCATCTTGGATTTGGCCTATTTCGGTATTCGACGGTATCAACAATCCTGAAAACGAGGATATAAACTACTACTACCCTACTTGTGATCTTGTAACGGGACCAGATATTATCTTCTTCTGGGTTGCACGAATGGTTATGTCAGGATTGGAGTATAGAGGTGATATTCCTTTTTCAAATGTATACTTTACAGGCATCGTTAGGGATGGTCAACGTCGTAAGATGAGTAAATCCCTTGGCAACTCACCAGATCCACTAGATCTAATTGCTCAATATGGAGCGGATTCAGTACGTGTTGCAATGATGTTGTGTTCAACTGCAGGAAATGATATTCTGTGGGATGAGACTCTACCAGAGCAGGGACGTAACTTTGGCAACAAGATATGGAATGCTTATAGGCTGGTGAACGCTTGGGAGATCGATCAGACAATCGAACAACCAAACAACTCACTTACTGCTATCGAGTGGTTCAGCTCAATGCTAAACAAAACAATTGCAGAGGTTGAGCAAGATTTCGACAACTATCGCATTTCCGATGCACTAATGAAAATCTACAAGCTCTTCTGGGACGAGTTCTCAGGTTGGTACTTGGAGATGATCAAGCCTGAATATCAAAAGCCTATCGACAAGAACACAATTGAGGCTACAAACATATTCTTTGAGAAGCTACTAAAGCTACTTCATCCATTTATGCCTTTCATCACCGAGGAGTTGTGGCACTATATCGCACCACGCACTGAGGGTGAGAGTATTATGATGACCTTGATGCCAAATGTGGGTACAATCAACGAAGATATACTCGAAGAGTTTGGCTACATAAAAGAAGTTATTACAAATATTCGTAATGTGCGCAAGAGCAAGAATATCGCTCAAAAGGAGAGCCTTGAGTTGATGTTTACAACAAACAACATCATCACACACACTGACGTGATCTGTAAGATGGCAAACATTAGTGCAATATCTCAAACTCAAGAAAAACCGCAAAACTCAGCATCGTTTATCGTAAAGACAAGCGAATTCTTCGTACCTATTGGTGAGAATATGAACGTAGAGGAGGAGATTCAGAAACTTGAGGTGGAGTTGAACTACACTCGAGGATTCCTAAAGAGTGTTATGGGAAAACTTGGAAACGAGAGCTTTGTGAATAACGCTCCTATCAAGGTAGTTGAGATGGAGAAAGCAAAGAAAGCTGACGCTCAGAGCAAAATTGCCCTAATGGAGCAACAGCTAGAGGAGCTAAAATCATCGCTATAATGGTATAAAGTGTAATTTTATGCTACACAAATTCCAACGAACAATTCTGAAAAGTGAGCTCCCTGAGGAGTTCACTTTTCCATTTTGCTACACACCTCACCCCCTAGCAATTGAGGCAGCTGCAGAGATAAGAGCCGATGTTCTATCGAGAACTAGTTGGCAGGATGAACTCCAAAAGGAGGGTAAGATGTTTGGTGTTCTAGTTGTTCAAGATTCGAACTTTGAGCTGGGTTATCTAGCTGCATTTTCAGGGAACATTAATGGAGAGAACCACCACGAAGGATTTGTTCCGCCCGTTGCAGACATTCTCAAACCTGATGGATTTTTCAGGGAGGGCGAAGCGCAAATATCTGCTATAAATAGTCGTATCGAACTATTAGAGAACTCCACCGAACAAAAAAAACTAGAGCAAGAACTTCAAAATACAAAACAAAAGTTCACAGACTCGATTCAAAGTCTCAAAGAGCAGAATCGAGACGCAAAATTATTGAGAGAGCAACAACGAAAGATTATAAGCGATAGCGAAAAACTTGAAGAACTTACTCGTCAGAGCAAACAGCAGAAGAGTCAGCTAGCAACTCTCAAAAAGGAAGCAAAAGCCTCTATCGAAAGAATAGAGTGCGCACTCGGGGTGTATCGAGGTGAAATTTCAAAACTAAAGTGCCTACGTAAGGAGCTATCGGCAGAGCTTCAAAACGATATTTTTAGAGAATTTAAGGTTCTTAATGCTCTGTCGGAGCAAAGTAGTATGCTAGATATTTTTGAGGGACACACTCCACCAGCAGGGTCTGGTGAATGTGCAGCTCCAAAACTGTTACAATATGCCTACACCAATAACTTAAAGCCCATCACTATGGCAGAGTTTTGGATTGGAGAGGGAGGTAAGGGACAACTTCGTCGAGATGGAGCTTGCTACCCTGCCTGCAATAGTAAGTGTAAACCAATTCTTGGTTTTATGTTGCAAGGGCTCAATGTGGAGAGGAATCCACTAATATACAGCTCCTCAGACCGTTCCTCGATTCAGATTCTGTGGGAGGATGAGTATATCCTTGCAATTGACAAGCCTGCTGGGATTCAGTCTGTTCGTGGGAGAAATTGCAGCACATCAATCGAAGATATTTTTGGAGAATATAAGGTTGTTCATAGGCTAGATATGGCAACCTCTGG
>CAYJOF010000128.1:0-4554 GCA_964371765.1 uncultured Rikenellaceae bacterium | reverse complement strand
ATTGCCAACTTGGTTGGCTTGCCCCAAGCGATTGAGCAAGCCGATCTAGTTATCACAGGCGAAGGCAAAATCGACTCACAGACCCAACACGGAAAACTGGTGAGTGTAGTATGGGAACTTGCCATACGAGGAGGCTGTCCAATGCTTGCTTATTGCGGCATAAACTCAGCAAAGGATAGTAAGCTACCTTTCGATGTTGTCTCTATTGTCGATTGCTGTTCTATCGAGCCTCAACAGGCTATGGATCAAGCGGCAAAATACTTAGCTGACAGTGTAGATAATACTATTTCAAAATACATAATAGAGCATAAATGAGAAAAACGAGTATAAGAGGATGGATGATTTATCCTCGAGAGAGTAGCTCAATGAGCAGTGATGCCTGTCGATGGTTACAGCATGAAGCTATAGAAGAGGGCATAGAACTTGATGTTCTATTTTGTGAAGATTTGGCGTGTCTAACATCAAACGGAAAATTTGATATATATCACCTTGGAGAGCTGGTAAGAGAACTACCCGACTTTGCCATTGTGCGAGGCTATGATTTCGCACTTATGAGACACATCGAGATGATGGGCATAAAGCTATTTAACTGCTCAAGTGCTATGCTCAAATCCTTAGATAAGTTCACAACGCACCAAATACTCACCTTAAAGGGGATAGCAACACCCAATACTCTAGCAAACTGCCTAGATTATAAACTTAACGTCGAAATATTAGGACTACCTTTCATCCTAAAGGATCCTAGAGGAAGCAGAGGAAAAGAGGTGTATATGATTCACAATACCGAAGAGTTCAATCATCACATCGATGAGCTCAGAGAGATCGTAACACAACAAGTTATATCAAAAAGCCTAGGTAGGGATATTCGTGTATGGGTAGTTGGAAACGAGGCGATAGATGCGGTGGAGAGATTCAATTCCAACTCCTTCAAATCAAACTTTTCTCTTGGAGGAGCTGCCCAAAGAGTTGAACTAACGCAAGAGATTAGCCATATTGCCGTCCAAGCGACCAAAGCCATTGGATTAGATTTTGCAGGGGTAGATCTGCTGTACGGTGAGAATGGTTATATCGTATGCGAGATTAACGGGAATGCCGCTTTCCGTTCGATATTTTCGATTGACCGTAATAATATAATTATCCAGCAAATGTTCAGATATTTTAGAGGACAGATATTCAGATAGCTTACAGCACATTGCTATAATCACCACTATCCTTTCTACGCAGCAAAATATTATCCCTCAACGAGGAATTTTTTGCTAACGCAAGCTCGGCATCTTCCTCCACAACCTCAATAGCGGCTGCTCTTGCTCTTTCGAGAATGAGAGTATCACGACCTAGGTCTGCAATCTTCAGATCTATCATCTCTCCACTCTGTTGGGTACCTTCCAAATCACCATATCCTCGTAATTTTAGATCCAGCTCAGCCAATTCAAAGCCATCAGTTGTATCAACCATCGCCTTTAGTCGCTTACGGCTATCGGAAGATAGCTTATCTCCAGACATCAAAACACAAAATGATTGATCTGCTCCACGCCCTACTCTACCTCTAAGTTGATGGAGTTGCGACAGACCAAATCTCTCTGCACTTTCAATAACCTTCACCTAGGCGTTAGGAACATTCACACCCACCTCTATAACCGTTGTAGCTACCATAATATCCGTCTCTCCCTTCACAAAACGCTGCATCTCATACTCCTTTTCGGTAGGTTTCATCTTACCGTGAACCATAGAGATTGCATACTTAGGAAGAGGAAATGCTCTTGAGATTGCCTCATATCCATCATCAAGACTCTTGTAGTCCATCTTCTCCGACTCTTTGATTAGTGGATAGACGACATAGACCTGCCGCCCAGCTTCAATCTCTCGGCGCATAAATCCAAATACAGCCTCTCGACGAGCGTCCGTATAGTGAGTCGTGGTAATTGGTTTTCTATTTGGAGGTAATTCATCAATTACCGATACATCCAAATCGCCATACAGGGTCATTGCAAGTGTTCTGGGGATTGGGGTTGCACTCATCACTAAGACGTGAGGATAGTTTTCAGATTTTTCCCATAATCGCTGTCGTTGCTTAACTCCAAAACGGTGCTGCTCGTCGATAACTACGTATCCAAGTTGTTTAAATTGTACTCCATCCTCAATCAAGGCGTGGGTACCAATCAGCAGATGAATATCTCCCGACAAAAGTCCCTCTGCAATCTCTCTGCGCTGTTTTGCCTTTGTGGATCCTGTAAGCAGCTCGCATCTCAATCCTAGTTTAGCACACTCTTGAGATAGTTGTGCGAAATGCTGACCAGCAAGTATCTCCGTTGGTGCCATCATTGCACATTGATAGCCATTTCCTATTGCAAATAGCATTGAGATAAAAGCAACTATGGTTTTACCACTACCCACATCACCCTGCAAAAGGCGATTCATCTGCTTACTGCTAAGGGTATCTTTTCTTATCTCCTTCAGAACTTTTTTTTGTGCTCCTGTCAACTCAAAAGGCATAAAGTGTTCGTAATAACTATTGAAGTAGTCTCCAACGGTAGGGAAAAGATATCCATTGATTTTCTCAAGTCGTATCTGCTTCTGACGCAAGAGCAACAACTGAATATAAAACAACTCCTCAAATTTCAAACGATACTGCGCATAACGAAGGTAGTCTGCACTCTGTGGGAAATGAATATTGGTAAGCGCATCTTGCAGAGGCATAAGATTTTGCTTCTGAATAATGTGCTCTGGTAGTGTTTCAACAATCTGTGCTCTACAAGCACCTAGAAGAGTTGCTTGAAGCTGCGAGATAACTTTCGTCGAGACATTTGCCTTTGAGAGTTTCTCGGTAGAGGGGTACACACCATATATAAGTGCCTTATTAGTTATCTTTGAAGGATCAACAAGCTCAATCTCAGGATGGGCAAAATTTAATACCCCGTTAAACCATTGCGGTTTACCAAAAACGATATACTCTTGTGAGGGATGGAGCATTTTCGTAATCCAATCCACCTTACCAAACCAAACTGCTTGAACCATACCCGTATGGTCATAAAAAGTTACGTTGAGACGCTGCGATCTACCAATGCCCGATTCTTTGATACTACGAACCTTGGCTTTGAATTGAATATACGTACCACTATTAACACTAATTTCAGCGATAGTGTGGAATTTCGTGCGATCAATATATCGAAATGGGAATAGGTACAACATATCCCTAAAAGTGCGAATAGAGAGTTGTGAGTCCAGAAGTGAAGCTCTACGATCTCCTACACCTTGCAAATATTTTATATCTGTATCAAGATAGTTCATAATCTCGTTAGTTAAAGATTACTGCGCTACAAAAGTGAATGTTATTACCCCAACTGCTCTTTTGGGTGCTTTATAGTCTATATTGAAGATGGTTGCCCTTGCGGCCTCTGTTGCCATCAGCGGCAGGCATTCATCCGACACTCCTTGCATAGAGATTATTTTTGAACTCAACACCTTACCATCTTGCCCTACCTCTACCTCTAAGACAACCTTGCCTGAACCTAAACAGCGGTAGGCAGGAATCTCAGGGTCTACAACATACCTCCCTTTTAGATCATACTCAACAGCTACATTTCCTGCTTTATTTATGCTCTTTTGACTATTTTCATCCTGCTTTCCCTCACCTGCATCTTGTTCTTGTTTGAGTTGTGCAACACTCTCCAAACCACGCTCATACTCCAAACGATTCTGCTCAAGACGTTCCTGTGCTGCTTGAGCCTCACGATAAAGGTCAGAGGTGCGGGTATTTCTATCGTCGTCTAATGAGGCATCTAACTCAACATTCCTATCAACGGCAATATTTTCAACTCTTTGAGGCGTATAATCGCTTGTTTGCTCTTGGGGCATCTCCACTTGTGGCTGCTCTATCTCTGCAGGGACTTCGATATAGATACCATCAACTATCTCACTCTTCTCGATATTGATATTCACAAATAACATAGTTGCTAGAACGGCGATATAGATACTCATAGTCAATATAACGCCATATCGATTTTTGTAGACCCATACACCCATATCTGTCTTATTGTTGAGAAATGGTAATACTTTGTCTAGTATACTTCCATCTTGTTTCAAGCTCTGCTGGCTTGAAATATGTTTCTGAGAGATGACGTCATTGTATGTAATTTCATTTTGATTGTCTAGTAGTTTATCACCCAGAGTTACAATCTTAGGGTTTATTCCCTCGAAGTCACTCTCTTCGAATTCTCTTACTTTGAGCTGCTTATCCTCAACCATAGGAGTCTCCATAGCCTCCACCACAATATCCTGAAATTGAGTTTCTTGTTTTGGAGCTTCATTGATTGGTACAGCAGAAGAAGGTACAGATTTTTGTGCATCTGAACCACTCAACCATATTGCTAACCTATCCAAAAAATCCATTATAAATCCACTTTTTTTGTCTCAATTCCTACTCTCTCCAACAGTTCGATACCATCACTACTATGATAATCATCACAATATACTACTCTAGCGATACCCGACTGAATTATCAGCTTTGAACATTCGATACACGGAGAACAAGTGACATAGAGAGTTGCCCCTAGG
>CAYJOF010000127.1:0-4619 GCA_964371765.1 uncultured Rikenellaceae bacterium | reverse complement strand
ATCGGCTGCAAATTTCACAATAGATGATCTTCACCGTATTGCTTCTATATGTTCTCAAAATGGTGTAAAGAGTTATCTTACGGTTAACTGTATACTCTATGATGAGGATATAGAAGTTATGAGAGAGGTGATAGATGCTGCTAAGGAGGCCTCAATAACTGCTATTATTGCAGCCGACCAAGCTGCAATAGATTATGCTTACAATCAGGGTGTTGAGGTGCATATATCAACTCAGCTAAACATATCAAATACTAAGAGTGTAGAATTCTACTCAAAGTGGGCTGATGTTGTTGTGTTGGCTCGTGAATTAAATATGAATCAAGTTAAGACTATATATAATAATATAGTATCACAAAATATTCGTGGTCCAAAAGGTAATTTAGTTGAGATTGAGATGTTTGCCCACGGTGCACTATGTATGGCTGTAAGTGGTAAGTGTTATTTAAGCCTACACGATGTTAACCAATCGGCAAACAGAGGTAGTTGTAGACAAATCTGCCGCAGGTCTTATGAGGTTAAAGATATTGAGACTGGATCTATGCTTCATATCGAAAATCAACACATTATGTCTCCAAAGGATTTATGCACAATAGGGTTTATAGATACTCTACTAAACTCTGGTGTTAGGGTTCTTAAGATAGAGGGGAGAGCTCGTGGCGCTGAATATGTAAAGCGTGTTTGTGAGTGTTATAATGAGGCTATCGACTCTGTTATAGATGGTAGTTACACAACTCAAAAGGTAGATGTTTGGAAAGAAAGGTTGTCAACTGTATTTAATAGAGGCTTCTGGGATGGTTACTATCTAGGTCAGCGACTTGGAGAGTGGAGTGAGAATTATGGGTCGGCTGCAACTCGTAAGAAGGTTTATGTGGGTAAGGTAACCAACTTCTTTAAGAATATATCTGTTGTTGAGCTTCAGGTGGAGGCTGCTACCTTATCGCAATCCGAAGAGGTATTCTTTACTGGCGATACTACTGGTGTTGTTGAGATGATTATTGATGATATAAGAGTAGATCAAAAGAGAGTTGATACATCCATCCAAGGTCAAAGATGCTCTTTCGAGACAAAGGAGGTAATTAGACGTGGAGATAAGTTGTATAAATGGGTCGATAATGATTAAATTATTGACTGTTTATAAGTGGTTCAAAACCCTACAATAAACTGTTCAAAAAAATCCGCAAAATTGTAGCTTTTTATAGAGCAAAAATTTGGAAATATCTAACATTAAGGAGATCAACAATTTAAAATTTGTTGATTTTTTTATACTAAAAAGTTATGAAAACCTTTATTACAAGAATCAACAGATAACTTTAAAACACTGCTTATGTCAATTAAAAATATATAGATATGTTAATTTGTCGAAAACTCTACAATTAACTTATTTTCAATAGATTACTGAGCCAATAAATGTTTATTGAATGTTTATATATGTTTAGTTTATGAGTTATCAACATATTGACAGTGCTTATTATTACTATTGATTATTTTTTAAATTTTTAAAAGTATTATAATAAATATAAAAAAAGAGTTACCAAATGTTGATAACTCTAAAAATTGGTGAAAGAATGCCCCTTTAGAAGGATTGTGTAATAGATACTTTTTTGATGAAACCACCTAAAGGAGGAGCGCATTTCGAAACCTTAACCCTTGCGCTTAAAATTTGGGGATACTGCTCCTTTATGGCGCAAAGTATCCTTGATGCAACAGACTCCAAAACATCCGATTTAATCATCATCTGCTCGTTGATAGTGGCATATACATCAAGATAGCTTACGCAGTCTGTAACACTGTCACTCTGGCTTGCTGCCTGCATATCAACATCATAACTTAGATCTACCAAAAACCTATTTCCAACCACTTTTTCTTGCTCATAACAGCCGTGAAAAGCATAAAACTCCATAGCCTCAATATCTACTGTTCCTCTTAACATATCTATTTTATTTTATTATTTTACAATCAGCAATCTCGTTAGCTACTCTCTGTCCATCAACTGCCGCAGATATTATATCACCTGCATAGCCAGCTCCTTCAGCACAAGGATAAAGACCCTTGATTTGAGGGTGAGAAAGGCTTGAAGGGTCTCTAGGTATCCTCACAGGAGATGATGTTCTTGACTCTACTCCTAGGATCATAGCCTCGTTGGTTATAAAACCTCTCATCTTTCTGTCGAAAGATATAAAACCCTCCCTAAGAGAATAATCTATACTCTCTGGGAGCCATTGGCAAAAGTTTGAGCTCTCACACTTGGGGATATATGATGTTGAGGGAAGTGATGAGGATCTACGCCCTCTAACATAATCCTCTAACCTTTGGGCAGGTACTCTTTGTGCGCCAGATCCATTCTCAAAGGCACTTTTTTCGAGTAGTTGTTGGTATTTAAGTCCTGCCAAAACTCCAAACCTACGAGTTAGATGAGCATAATCCTCAACCCTAATCTCGGTTACTATTCCAGAGTTAGCATAGATTGAGTTGCGCCCACTTGGTGACATACCATTAACCACTGCCTCGCCTACATCGGTTGAGGCTGGAACTATAAAACCACCGGGACACATACAGAAAGAGTAAACTCCTCTTCCAGCCACTTGCGACACCAAAGAGTATGATGCAGCAGGTAACCACTCCCCCCTACTAGGCATTTTGTATTGTATTGAATCAATCAAAGCTTGTGGATGCTCAACACGTACTCCCATAGCAAATGATTTTGCCTCAAGTAGTATATTTTGTCGATCTAACATATAATATATATCTCTAGCAGAGTGGCCAGTTGCCAAAATAACCGCCTTTGAGAGTATCTTATCTCCATTCTCCAACTCCACACCCTCAATTGAGTCGTTTTTGATTATTAGTTGAGTCATTTTTGAATTAAAGTGAACCTCTCCACCATACTCAATAATAGCCTCTCTAATATTTTTAATAATACTTGGGAGTTTATCTGTACCTATATGAGGATGAGCCTCATATAGTATCTCAGCACTCGCGCCAAAGCGATGAAAAATATCCAATGCCTTAAGGTGGTTACCCCTTTTCTTTGAGCGAGTGAATAACTTACCATCCGAGTAAGTACCTGCACCTCCCTCACCAAATGAGTAGTTAGACTCAGGGTTAATAGCCTCATTTTTATTAAGATTAGCAATATCAACCTTTCGAGATGATACATCTTTCCCCCTCTCTAAAACTATTGGTTTTAGTCCTCTTTCGATTAACTCTAGAGCGGCAAAAAGTCCAGCAGGACCACTACCTACAACAATCACACAAGGAGCATTCTCAACGTTTTGATAGTTGTATATGATCTCATTCTTTTCGGGGTGCTCATCTATATACACCTCAAAAACGATATTTACCTTAACCCTACTAGATCTTGCATCGATACTTTTGCGTTTGATGCGAAGCGAGCTTATTTGTTGAGTAGATACCTTAAAACTATTTGCAACAATCTTTAAATAACGCTCAGGTGAGGCTGCAATCTCAGGTGTGAGGGTCAAAGTTATCTCTTTTTGCACTTTTTTATGTAAAATTTAATTATTTTGCAAAGATAATATTTGTTCAACGATTTACAAATCACTATCTTTGCAAAAATATATAAATATAGTATAGAATGATTGATAATTCACGTTATGCACAAAGAGGTGCATCAGCAGGTAAAGAGGATGTACACAAAGCCATCAAAAATATAGATAAAGGTATTTTTCCTAAAGCATTTTGTAAAGTAGTACCAGATATCTTCACTGGTGATGAGGATTACTGCCTAGTTATGCACGCAGACGGAGCTGGAACAAAATCTGCACTAGCCTATATGTATTGGAAAGAGACTGGTGATGCTTCTGTATGGAGAGGAGTAGCTCAAGATGCAGTGGTTATGAATACAGACGACCTATTGTGTATTGGAGCCACTGATAACATTATCCTATCCTCAACAATCGGCAGAAACAGTAAAGTGATCCCAGGAGAGGTAATCTCTGAGATTATAAACGGAACAGAGGAGTTTCTTCAAAAAATGAGAGATATGGGAGTTGGAATCTACTCAACAGGTGGTGAGACTGCTGATGTGGGTGATTTGGTTCGTACTATCATTATCGATAGCACCGTTACAGCCCGTATGAAACGTAAGGATGTGATCGATAACAGCAACATCAAACCGGGTCAAGTGATAGTGGGTCTATCATCAACTGGTCAAGCAACATACGAAGATGCCTACAACTCATCAATGGGTAGTAATGGTCTTACCTCTGCTCGTCACGACGTATTCTCTAAGGAAGTTGCTTTAAAATACCCTGAGAGTTACGATACGAATATCCCAAATGAGTTAGTATACTCAGGATCATATAATCTAACAGATCCAATAGAAGAGATAGGTCTTACTGCAGCTCAAATGGTTCTATCACCTACACGCACCTATGCACCAATTATCACTAGAGTAATAAAAGAGTGCCGCTCGGCAATAGGTGGAATGATTCACTGTACAGGAGGAGCGCAAACCAAAGTACTTCATTTTGTAGATAATGTTCATATCATTAAAGATAATATGTTTGAAGTGCCACCACTATTCAAAATTATCCAAAAAGAGAGTCAAACACCTCTTAAAGAGATGTATAAAGTGTTTAATATGGGGCACAGAATGG
>CAYJOF010000126.1:0-4665 GCA_964371765.1 uncultured Rikenellaceae bacterium | reverse complement strand
CGTGTAACACTAATGGATAAGCTGATTATCACAATGGCGTACACCGAACTTACCGAGTTTCCATCTATACCGATCAATGTGTCGCTGGACGAATATATTGAATTGTCTAAATTCTACAGCACAAACAGTAGTAGTATCTATATCAACGGAATTCTTGATAAGGTGTTGACTGAACTGCGTCGTGATGAGAAGATAGTGAAATCAGGACGAGGACTCAAGGAGTAAGTTATGAAAAGTGCCTTGATTTTTATAGCTGCTGTTTTGATCATCGTAGGATGTAAAGGAACAAACTCAGCAGAATCCACTACCACAACTAAATCTGCTATCACTCCATATATGTGGTCTGATTCAGTTGCTAGTGGCGCAATAATTGGCACAAAGAAAATTGGGAAACTTACCGATGGAGAGAAGGTCGAAATATCGTTTGCTATAAAAAATAACGACACCAAACCCTTAATCATCCTTAGTGTAACACCTTCTTGTGGTTGCACCTCAATCGAAGGTTCACTTGAACCCATTGCAAGTGGGCAGCAGCGTGATTTTAAAGTGGTTTATGACACAAAAGGCAAATATGGCACACAACTTGACCAACTTGTTTTTAAAACTACACAAAGCGAATTTAAAGTGATGCTTGACTCCTTTGTGGAGAGTAATTAGAATATTAATCTTAAAATTTATAAAATTATGACAACAACAGTGTTTCTAGCAGCGGCAGCTCCAGCAGGAGGAAATATGTCAATGCTACTTATGATGGTTGCAATCTTTGCAGTGTTCTACTTCTTTATGATTCGCCCTCAGCAAAAAAAACAGAAAGAGATTGCAAAGTGGAGAGATGCTCTTCAGAAGGGCGATAAAGTTATGACTGCAGGAGGTATCTATGGTACAGTTAAGTCTACTGAAGGTTCTATCCTAGTACTTCAGGTTTCTGCTACTACTGATATTAAAGTTGATCGTGCATTTGTTATGCGTGATCCATCTGACGCAGTTCAGAAGTAATATATCTCTTGCCGTATGGAGTTTGGGCCTCTGTCCAATCTTATATAGTAAGCTATAATCTAGAGCACCAAATATGGCGCTCTTTTTTTATTTCTTATAATACCCAACTAATTTTTTTGTATTGAAATTTAGATAATTGTTACATAAAAATAGCTTTTTATCATTTTTTTTGTTACATTTGAGGGTAGTTATTCGTCCTATATATGAAACGCAGTAGATTGGTATGACAAAAATCGAGTTTGAGAGACATATTGTGGTGATGCAGAGCAGAATGATAAGTTTTGCTTATGCTATCCTACACTCCCAACATGAGGCTGAGGATCTTGTCTCTGACATTATTACCAAGCTTTGGATAAAACGTGAGGAGTTGTCTCATTACTCCAACCTAAAATCATACCTATTTGTAGCGGTTCGAAATGGAGCCTATGATTTGATTCGTAGCCGACGGGCAAGCGATGAACTGCTAGACACACTTGCCGATAGTAACTCAAGCGTAGAAAGGCTCGATAATATTGCCTTGGTTAGGCACGCAATCTCTACTCTGCCTCCAAAACAACGCGAGGTGCTACATCTTAAAGAGATTGAAGGTTATTCGGTAGAAGAAATATCACAACTGATTGATGCACAAGCAACAAACGTAAGAATGATTCTCTCACGAGCTAGACACGCTCTAAGAGATAAGATAATAGAACTAAGATAGGTAGCTTATGAAAACCTTAGAAAGAATTGAACAATTATCACAACTTTACTATGAGGGTGATACAAGCCTAAGAGAGGAGAAAGAACTCTTTGGGCTGCTCGACAGTCTTGATGATAGACTGCCAAACCAATATGAAGCCCTATACATACATTTAGAGGCTATGCAGCTTTTTCAACAAGAGTTGGCTGCTATTGATACCGCAACAGAGAAGAATCAATTAAAGCATAGAAGGCAACACATAGTACGATGGATCGTAGGTGCCGCCGCATCGCTTGCCGTAGGACTTTTTCTTGTTGCCACCTTCTCAAAACCTACCTCTCCAGCTATGATATGCTACATTGACGGAGAGCCAGTTGAAGATATGCAAACCATTATTGAACAACTAAAATATACTCAAAATATTGAGGATCTTAGCCGTTCGATCGAAACTCTTGAAAATCTATTAAAATAAATAACTTATGAAAAAACTACTTCTAATCATTCTTGCAATTATTGCAATACTATTCTCTGAGAACTCATTTGCTCAAGAGATTAAATCAACCTGCGACTCAACAATTGTTCGTCTTTCGGACGATTTTAAGATTGTTACAGGAAATTACGATGGCGATGTAGCTATATCAATTGGTGGCTATCGAATAAATGTTACAGAACAGAATGCCAAAATTACAACTCGTCCAAAGAAATCATTTAGCATTGATTTGCTTGGAGACTATGAGTTTGGTTTGACAAACACTACATCTGCACCATCCACCTCACCTTATGCCGCAGCAGTAGATTTTAAATCTGGTTTCCACTTTGGAATGAATCTCATTAAAATGAATTTTATGCTCGACCAAGCACAGAGAGTAAATCTTCACATAGGACTTAAACTAATATCAAATGACTATATTTTTGATAACTATAATACACTACTTACACAAGATGGCGAGGTTATAGTCCTACCAATCTCTGAGAGTACAAAAAAGAGTAAATTAAATGCTCATTATTTTGGTATCCCAGTAGGTTTGGAGTTTGAGATTGCTCCTAGACTAATCTTAGAACCTGAGGTCTCTTTTGATATGTTGGCAAGCTCACACACAAAATACAAAAAACCAAAAGTTAAGAACAATTTCTCGGCGGTAAACGACTTTACTATCACGACTACACTGAGACTAAAATATAAAGGCTTTGGATTCTATGTTCAATACTCTCCAACCCCTCTTTTCGATACTAATATTCTGCCAGAGGTTATGCCATACTCGTTTGGTGTAGTTTTATTCTAATCACAGTACCAGAGATCTACTAATAAGTTAAATATATATAATTATGAAAATGCCTAAATACTTGATAGTTGCAAGCCTGATGATGTTGTTCACTAGCTTTGCTTATGCCCAAGAACAGAAGAGTGAAAAAGATACAACTCTTATCGTTCTTAAAGATGATGTTTCTTTGAGCAAAGGTAAGCAGAAGGGCGACGTAGCATTGACTATCGGAAACTACAAAATAGATTTTTCAAATATCGATGAGCAAAAGTATAGAAAGAATCGCTACCGAAGGGTTACTGCTGGACTGCTTGGCAATTTTCAATTTGGAGTTACTAATCTTACCTCTAGCAGCCCATCGTCCCCCTATGCCGAAGCTTTAGATCTAAAACTAGGTTTTCACTATGGTATGGACCTATTCCGATATAGAATTCGTCTCGATAACAGAAACGATATTAAACTTAATATTGGAGTCAATGGAAGCATCAACGATTATGTCCTTAATGGTTATACATTGATTGAGGATGGACTTGATATTAGCCCTGTTAAACTATCTGATGACTACAAGAAGAGTAAGCTATCGGGCATCTATCTAGGAGTTCCCCTTTCCTTTACTTTTGAAATAGGACCTGGGATGTATATCGAGCCAGAGGTCGCAGTAGATTTTTTGCTCTATTCGTACACAAAATACAAGCACCCAAAAGTGGTGACAGAGTTCTCAGGACTTAGAGACATTGCTATTTCAACTACCCTTAGATTCAAATTTGATTGGTTTGGATTCTACATAAGATATTCTCCTACATCACTCTTCGAATCGAGTGTTATGCCAGAAGTTATGCCTTACTCGTTTGGAGTAGTACTTTTTTAAATTCTGAAATATGAGATACTTAATATTCATTTGCTGTATTGCTATATCTATAAATGCCTACTCCCAAAGTTCTCTTGAGAGGAGTATCAATCAATTTGATACCTTATTCGAGAACTATAAAAAGAGTAATGAGATAACTGCTGTTGTTATACCTAGCGAGATGACATCTATTTTGGCAAAGCAACTCGAGAGTGGTGGTGATAAGAAAACTGCAAAAATGATGCGCTCTATATCGGTAATTTCTATGTTGGCCGACAAGTCGCACAGTGAGAGTTTTTGGAATGATATAAACAAATTCATTGAACACTCTCCCTCGAAGTTCAAAATGGTTAGCTTCTTCTCTGAGGATGGAAGAGAGAGTTATTTCTATTTCAAACAACACTCAGGCTCACGTAGCGTTGCCGAATTTGTAATGATTAGCAAAACGACGCAGGAACAGGTGATTCTGTATGCTGTTGGAGGATTCTCAATAAGTGAGATTACACGTCTATCACTTATTAAAGATGGATTGACAAGATAGACTACATATGTATACACAAAAAAGGCTGCAATCGTATTACAGCCTTTTTTGTGTACAACTAAATCTTGGGTTAGAAATCTATCTTAGCTCCAACATAGAATGTTCTTGGTAGGGTAGGGCCATAGATATACTTAGAGTCTCTTTCGATCCCCTGATCAAAATCATCTTGGTAGCTATTGAAGATATTTTTCATACCTGTACTCAGTTGAAGTATGGTATCGCCACCAATATTGAAATCATAAGCAAACTTAATTCCAAAATCTAAGAAAGCATCAGTTGTCACAAGTGTATCCTTAGCGATATAACCAGCCATATGAGGCACTAGCAATCAACCCGATAC
>CAYJOF010000125.1:1188-4716 GCA_964371765.1 uncultured Rikenellaceae bacterium | reverse complement strand
TTATCGGTTACTCGTATGGTGTAGTGTGTAACTTTATAGGCCTCTATACTGAATCTGCGCAATTTGATGCAGATGCAGGCTATTTCTTTCTCTTGCTCGCTATTGGAATCTTGATCTCTAGACTCCTCTCGGCAAGCATTATAAATCGTGGCGATATTGCAAAGGCTGTTTATATTGGAGGAGCTGCTCTAGTGACGGCATTTGTGCTATTTCTACTATGCAACAATAGTGTGGTTTATTACATAACGGCTTTTGTTGCAGGGATAGGGTATGGCTACTCAATGCCTTCGTTCCAGACAATGATTGTAAACCTTGCAAGTCATCGCCAGCGAGGCACTGCAAGTGCTACCTACTTTACCTTTCTCGATGCAGGAATTGCCTCAGGTATTGCAACAGGGGGGGCTGTTATTGACTATTTAGGTTTCCCAACTCTACTGGCAATCTGCTTAGGATTGTTGCTTTTGGGAGTAATTTATTTCGTTAAAATATCTAGTACTCACTACTCACTCAATAAGTTGGTCAACAACTAAAATCCGTTGAGCTGCATTGTCGCAGTTGGAATCAACAATAAAAATCCAATCACAACAAATAGAAGTAGTACCTTCCAGAACCATTTTACCCAAACTCCATAAGGTATTCTTGCAATACCTAGTACACCTATCAACACTCCAGATGTTGGGGTAATCATATTGGTGAACCCATCGCCAAACTGGAATGCCATAACTGTTGCCTGACGTGAAAGACCTATAACATCTGAGAAAGGAGCCATAATAGGCATAGTAAGAGCCGCTTTTGCTGAACCAGATGGTATAATAATGTTTATTAGTGTTTGTATTGCATACATACTCCCTACCGACCCAACTCTTCCTAGCTCCCCCATAGTGCCTGCAAGTGAGTTTAGTAGCGTGTCGATAATCTTTCCCTCCTGAAGGATGAAAATTATACCGCCAGCAAACCCAACTATCATTGCGGCTGAGAATATGTCTTTACACCCTTCAATAAAGAGCTTAAATATAGCATCAAAGCCATTTGAGGCACTTAAGCCCGAGAGAATACCCATCGATAGGAAAAGAGCTGAAATCTCACCAATATACCATCCATAGCCCAAGACTCCAAGAATTAAATATAGGATTGTGAAGCCAAGTAGATTAAGGATTCCAAAATGGTATGATTTGTAGTTTGAGATAGCTCCCATTACAACAAACAATGCAGTAGATATAGGGATAAAGGGGGCAGTCACACTGCTGCTAGCAATTGCAATAGTGGTAGAAGGATATTCAATTGAGAAAATTACTAAAGCAATGGACACTAACAAATAAACTATCCAACTAGATCGCTTTTGTTCAAATTGAATCTCTTGAGATTGGTTCAGAGAGCTCTCTCTCCAGTGAGCATCAAGGTGGTAGGTAGGTGATTTTTGAGGGTTGCGTTTCACGCGTGCTGCCCACCAAAGTACAAATATAATAATAAGAGTAGTAAGAACTAGCCAACAAAACAATCTATACTCAAAACCAGAGAACAGAGGTATGTTAGAAAGCCCTTGAGCAATTCCAATTGTAAAGGGGTTTAATACAGCTCCAGCAAAACCTATGTGGGCTGCAACATACACCATAGCAACTCCAGTCAAAGAGTCGTAACCCATAGAAATTGCCAAAGGCACTATTAAAATAGCGAAAGCAAGAGTCTCTTCACTCATTCCAAATACTGCTCCAAAAAGACTAAACATAATCATTATCAATGTGATAACAATATTGTTTACTCCCAGCTTTTTGAGTATTGATACTCTTTCTAGTGTTGATACTTTTTTTAGAAAAGTGTAGATACCCACATCGATTGAACGAGAGGCGTTTAAAATCCAAAATGCGCCTCCAATAATAAGAATAAAAGCAATTATTCCCGCCTGCTTCTCAAATCCATTAAACAAGGCAGTAAATACTTGCCAAGTTTGAGGGTTTTGCTCTACGGTGTGGTAGGATCCCTCAACGATCAGAGTTCGAGTTGATCCGCCAACCTCTACCGCTTGGCGTTCGAACTCTCCAGCAGGCACAAACCAAGTCATAGCTGCCGAGATTAGGATAATAGAAAATACAATTGAAAATGTGTTTGGGATACTCTTTAGAAACTTCATCTATCTTATTTTTTTATTCGAGTTGCAAAGATAGAAAATTCTTGCTACTTTTATAGTGAAAAAACATCATAACTGTGAAAAGAGTAGTGCTATATACAATATTTTCTATTGCTGCCGCTATGGTTGTACTATATGCTGCAGTCGATCCACAATCTACGCCTCTTTTCCCTAGATGCGCATTTCTCGATAGTACAGGCTACCCTTGTCCGGGGTGTGGCTCTCAACGAGCTATCCACTCACTTCTCAATCTTGATCTACTTACTGCCTTTGGCTACAACCCTCTTGTTGTGATGGGGATCCCTACTATTGGGCTACTTCTTTACAACGACGCTAAGCCCAAGCGGCATCCTTGGCTATCTGGAATACTTTCTAGTAGGCTATTCTCGTGGGGAGTTGTGATCGTTGTTATATTGTGGTGGGTTTATCAAATTTATAGGTGGTAATTGCGGAATTTTATATATCTTTGTCTTATTACGATTGAAAAATTACAAATAAATGATGAATAAGAAATTAAAATATAGCGTGATAGCCTTATCCTTTGTGTTGACTGCGGCTCTCTGCATTGGGGCATACACTATTAACCCGCTTCTTCCAATAATTACTGGATATGGTGCTAAAAATATGTGTTCTGGAGTCTTTATCTCCCAGCGCAGCGAGGAATCGTTACGTGAGATAGATCTCAACTTTTTCCCAATATCACTATCATCCATAGAGGTTAATTATGCAGATAGCAGCGTTGAGAGTCGATTCCTGTGGCATAGCTCTAAGGCAGTCTATCGAGACGGTTTTGGTGCAGTGATTGTCAATGGAGAAACTCAACAGCATCTCAAAAATCAGCGTTTCCCCCTCCCGGCACTAGCCGATAGTATGGCGCTTGATATGCCTCTGGTAGTAGTGAATCCGAAAGTTGATGAAATAGCTAAATCATTGATAGATGATAAGAGTTATGGTGGAACACCCTTCTCGTTTATGCTTATGCACAAAGGTAATATTGTAGCCGAGAGTTACAAAGATGGAATAAACAGAGATACTCGACTTTTGAGTTGGTCGATGGCAAAGAGTTTTCTTACAGCAATGGCAGGAGTGATGGTAAAGGATTATGGCTTGAATATAACAATTAACGATCTTTTACAGATGCAGAGCGGATTGGCGTGGAATGAAGATTATGGTGGAGAGTCCGATGTCAATATTATGTTGCACAATGAGAGTGATATGGCTAATTATGCTATCAATAAGCCAGCTGTACATAAGGCAGGAGAAAATTGGAAATATGCCTCAGGTTCTACCAATATAGCCTCACTAGCACTACGTCATCATCTCGAAAATGACTCACTCTACTATGATATTGCAATTAATAAACTCTTGGGTGGAATTGGTGCTACGAATGCAATCTTTGAGGT
>CAYJOF010000125.1:0-1117 GCA_964371765.1 uncultured Rikenellaceae bacterium | reverse complement strand
ATTACTAGGATCGTCGTATGTCTACGCTCGTACAATAGATTTTCTTCGCTTCGGGGAACTTCACATAAACGATGGGGTAGTCTCATCAAGAAGAATTCTTCCAGAGGGATGGGCAGAATACTCTTCAAGTGTTGCTAAAGATAGTAGAGGAGAGTATGGTTCTGGTTGGTGGCTTAATCGTGCAGGAACTTACCCTTCTGCTCCTGCCGATACCTACCTATGTAAAGGACACGATGGTCAGTATATTGTTGTTGCTCCCTCACAAGAAATGGTTATGGTAGTGCTGGGTTACTCACCACGAAGTAATGCTATCGACCTGAACAGATTGATAGCAGATGTGATTGAGGCTTTATAAGCTAAAAACTTATAGTGAATTTTGTGTGTGGTTTTGTCGAAACTCTAATTGCTCCCTTGTGTAACAACATAATTTGACGAGAGAGACTAAGCCCTATACCATTTCCTCCATCTTTGGTGGTAAAGAATGGTACAAATATATCATCCCTTATCTCATCACTTATCAAATCACCATTGTTCGATATATTAACACTAAGTTTTCCGTTCGACTCTCTGCCTATATCAATCCAAACTTTGCCATCTTTCTGCTTCGATATAGCATCTAGGGCATTTTTTAGAATATTTACTATAACTAGGGCGATCTGAGAACTATCGGCAAGAGCAATAGTGTCTGGGCAATCTACATTAAGTTCAATATCGTCAGACAACAAAGTTGCCTCTCGTCCTACTAGTTCTGCTATATCTACCTCCTCTAATGATGGGTTTGGAACACGTGTTGCTCGACGATAATTGTCTACAAATTTTGTTAACTCGTTTGATGTTGAGGAAATAATCTCCAATCCTCGCTTTATGAATTGAGGGTCGTCATTCTGAAGTAGCGATTGGCTAAGAGATGTGATAGGCGCAAGAGAGTTCATTATCTCGTGAGTCAGTACTCTTGACATCCTACTCCAACTTTCAATCTCGGCCTGTTCAAGATTTTGTCCAATATCTGTAAGAGTTATAATTTTAAGCTCTCTATCCTGAAGAGTAATGTCGGTTGCTATCAATACAATTTGCACCTCTCTACTCTCGTTGTAGAACTTAATTAGATGATTCTCCC
>CAYJOF010000124.1:0-4716 GCA_964371765.1 uncultured Rikenellaceae bacterium | reverse complement strand
ATCGCATTGCAATGAGTCTAATTGTAGCTTCTCTATTTATTGATCAAGAGATTGCACTTGATAATATTAAGTGTATAGATAAATCTTTTCCATCATTCCTAGAGTTGTTAGCATACAACAAAAACAGATTAAAAGATGAATAGTTACGGAGATAAATTCCGAATTTCGATATTCGGAGAATCGCATGGCGAATTGATAGGGCTTGTAATGGATGGTGCACCAGAGGGAATTGCGCTTAGTGTTGATGATTTCTTGCCAGATCTGGCGCGTCGCAAAAGCGGAGCAAAAGGAACTACGCCACGAATTGAAAGTGATCTACCTGAGATAGTTTCAGGGGTGTATCAAGGCTACACAACGGGTGCTCCAATCACTGTGGTATTCAAGAATAATAATACTAAATCTCACGATTACTCAGCCTTCAGAGAAACGCCTCGTCCTGGGCACGCCGATTTTGTAGCATCTATCAAGTACAACTCTTTTAATGATATAAGAGGTGGGGGACACTTCTCTGGAAGATTAACGCTCTGTCTTGTTGCCGCTGGAGTAGTAGCAAAAAAACTAATAGGAGGTATCTCTATAAAAGCTAATATTGTTGAGATTGGTGGACAGGTAGCTTCTCCAGAGCTCCACAGTACAGGGATGCCTGTCAACTGGGTAGATATTTTGGATACAGCTATCGAAAATGAAGATTCTGTCGGAGGTTTAATCGAGTGTGTTTGTACGAGAGTGCCAATTGGATTAGGTTCGCCATTTTTCGAGTCGCTCGAGTCGAAAATTGCCCAGCTCGTATTCTCAATTCCTGCAACAAGAGGAGTCGAGTTTGGCGATGGATTTGCAGCTGCCTCTATGCTTGGCTCTCAACACAACGACTGTTATATCGACAGTAAAGGCACAACTTTGACCAACGGAGCAGGGGGAATAAACGGAGGTATCTCAAATGGAAACCCCATAATCTTTAGAGTTGCCATAAAGCCTACACCTAGCATCTCTCGCACTCAGAACAGTTACAACTTTGCAACAGACTGCATTGAGGCAATAAAGGTAAAGGGCAGACACGACTGCTGTATAGCCCTAAGAACGCCAGTGATCATAGAGGCAATAGCTGCCATTGCACTAGCCAACACATAAAACCATGAAAAAGAAATTGTCTCAAAAACATTTTTGACACATATTTCCTACAAACGAGGCTATCTTGATATATTTCAAGATAGCCTCTACTCGTTTGATTCAATCGTAGAAATGCTATTAATCTGTTTAATTATATTCTTTAGCAGCTGTGTAATCCGAAATTTCCTCAGACACTAATTAATAAAATATTTGTAATCAACTATAACAAAATAATATGCAAGAAAACATACAGTGCAAATTTTCTCGCTTCGTGCTGAAAATATAGGCTTCGAGGTATATCTATTTAGTTTTCTAGTAGAGATATAATCAATAAATTTCTAAAAATGATTATCTTTGTCATAAATTAAAAAAATAAAGACAATGAAACTTGTATCGTGGAATGTTAATGGTATTAGAGCCATTGCAAATAAGGGATTTTTTGAGATATTTGACACACTTGCAGCTGATGTGTTATGTCTACAGGAGACTAAAGCGCAGGATGATCAGGTAGCGGAGGTCTTGTCCTCGCTTATGGGCTATCACATATACTCCAATTCAGCTAACCGTAAAGGCTACTCTGGTACTGCAATTATCTCCAAGGAACAACCCCTTAGCGTAAGCTATGATATTGGCATCAGCGAGCACGATCAAGAGGGTAGAGTTTTGTGTGCTGAGTTTGAGCAGTTTTTCTTGGTAAATGTTTATGTGCCTAACTCAGGTAGTGAGCTATTGCGTTTGGATTACAGATCTGATTGGGATAAATCATTTTGCACGTACCTCAAAGAGCTAGAACAGCGAAAGCCAGTAGTGGTGTGTGGAGATTTTAATGTTGCTCATCGTGAAATTGATCTTGCACGACCAAAGGCAAATTATAATAAATCGGCTGGCTTTATGCAGAGTGAGATAGATGGTATGAATCGCTTTGTGGAGTCTGGTTTTGTCGATACATTTCGTTATGTTAATCCCACCCAAGGGGATGCTTATTCGTGGTGGAGCTACCGAGCAGGAGCACGTGCTAAGAATATCGGCTGGCGTATCGACTACTTCTTGATGAGTGAATCATTTGTGGGCTCACTCAAAGATGCCTATATTCTCCCAGAGGTTTTGGGCTCAGATCATTGCCCAGTTGCAATAGAAATAGTTAAGTCATAGCTATTTTTGCCTATTGTTCCTAATTGTGAGGATTTTTTGATAAAATCTTGTCTTTGCAAGTCGAGAATGTTTTATCACGAGAACTTGAAATTTGAGGGAATGAGTGACTGTGATAGTATAATAATGACTAAAATATTAGTAAGCTATAACTAACAACTTAAATAAAGTATAAAAATGAAAGAAAAAGAAAATTATATTGTTCCATCTATCGAAATTATAGAGATAGTAGTAGAGCAGGGGTATGCAACTTCAGGAGTTAATGAAGGATTTGGAATGGGTGATGGAACCTGGATTTAGGTTTTTAGTTGAATTTTGATGAAAAATTATGAATATGAAAAATAGGATAATTACAAAATCGCTACTGGGATTCTTGGTTCTTGTAGGCTTGACAGTGGCGTGTGCAAAGGATGAGATGGGAGGTACGTCGTCTCAAGAAAATGTATCAGAGGTGAGCTTTAGTGCCATCACCGAACAGAGTTCTCCAACTCGAACTTCGTTGAATATTGGCGATGTCTCAGCTCAGGTGTTTTGGAGCGAGAATGATGCAATTAGAGTGTGGTCGGAGTCCGCAAGTAGTGATTTTACGGCAACTTTGCAAGATATTGATAACGATCGTGCTACCTTTACTGGAGTAGCTCCCGAGGGAACACTTATCTCAGCTATCTATCCCGCTACTCTTTCTAGTGCACACAACAAGGTGGTCTTTGAGCAAGAACAAATCTATAAAGCAGATAATATCAGTGAGGGTTCAATGCCTATGTATGGTGTGGTGAACAATTCTGAAGATCAAATTCAATTTAAGAATTTGGCTGGAGTAGTGCATTTGCAGCTCAAAGGCAATGATCTTGTGGAGAGTATCCTTCTTAGCTCACCAGACTTTATCACAGGAGAGGCGATTATCGAATACAACGGAGGTGAACCTACTACAAACTTCTTGTCGGGAGGAAACACAATTACGCTAAATTGTGCAGGAGAGTTGGGTGGTGGTGTTCAATTGAACCCAGATAAGGCTACATCATTTTATATCGTTGTTCCAGCTACTGACGCGCGAACGTTTACAGTGGTTGTTAATCCTACCTCACAATCAATGGTGAGCGTAGCACCAGAAAACACACTCAATCAGATTACAAGAAGCAAGATAATCAATATGCCAGACTTGGAGTTTGAGCCTGCATATTCGTTCAATTATGAATATGTTGAAGGCACTCAAAACCTAAGAGTCCTTTCTCTTGCAGATACTTCACTGGAGGAGACAAGCGACATAATAATTCCAGGTAAAGTCTTTTATGATGGTGCAGTTCGTACTATTACTCATATAGGTAGTCAGGCATTTCAAGATGCAAAATTCACGGGTAACTTAATTCTTTCAGAGGGTTTGACTACTATTGGTTATATGGCATTTAGCGGAAGTAAGTTTACTGGTAATCTGATCATTCCAGAAGGTGTTACTTCTATTTCAAGATCAGCTTTTTCTTCTTGTGTGAATTTTAATGGCAACCTTAAGCTTCCCGAGAGTCTGACAAGTCTTGGAGATAATGCTTTTGTTGATTGTGCAGGCTTTATGGGAGAATTAGTTATTCCTAAAAATATAACAGAAATTAGTGAGAGTACATTCAGTGGTTGCTCAGGTTTTGATAGTTTAGTTCTTCCCGCTGGTTTGAAGACTATAAATAATTTTGCCTTTTACGGATGCAATGGTTTTAAAGGAAGCTTAAATCTTCCTGAAAGTTTGACTAATATTGAAATTTCTGCCTTTACGGAATGTTCAGGTTTTAGCGGTAAGTTAAGTATCCCAAATGATATAACCACTATTAAAAATTCTACATTTAGAGATTGTTCTGGTTTTGAAAGTCTGACGCTTCACGACAATATCACCCATATTGGTGAAAATGCCTTTAGTGGTGCTGTAAATTTAGGCGGTGAGCTAACTCTTCCCAAAAACCTGATTTCTATAGGTGGTTCGGCATTTAGTAGTACAAGCTTTTCGGGTAATTTAGTTCTGCCAGAGAGCCTAACAAGTATAGGGGTTGCGGCCTTTTATGGATGTTCAGGTTTCACAGGCTCGTTGACTATTCCACCAGCAATTGCTGTAATTGAAGATGCGGCCGTTTTCGGATGTTCAGGCCTCAATGGCTTATTGACTATTCCTACATCTGTAACACGTATAGGCAATTCTTCATTTTATGAGAATAGCTATACGGCTGTAACCTCTTTGGCGGAAATAGCCCCAGAAATTGATCCAACTGCATTCTCTCATTATATTACACCAAATCCAATGAGTGTAATAGTTGTTACTGTACCTACTAGCTCAGTAACAAGTTACGAGAATAACACTGGATGGAGCAGTCAGTTTGCTGGATTTACTGCAATTATCGACTAAGGCTGAACTTTGATAGTTGCCTTATCATCCTCCCACACTAAGTTTGGTGTGGGAGGATTTTTTTCTGGTGTATTATG
>CAYJOF010000123.1:0-4736 GCA_964371765.1 uncultured Rikenellaceae bacterium | reverse complement strand
AATATCGTCGATTTGCTTAACTGCTGCCTCATATTTAGCTGTCGCAGTGTAAGGGATATTCAAAAGATCTGCTGAAACAGCCTCCGACATACGATAGTATGCAAGTCCTTGGTTATAAAGAGCATCGAAATTGTTTGGCATCATATCGATAGATTTTTGGTAAGCTTTTACAGCATTTTCGTAATCCTTCATAGAGTCGTAAGCAATACCCTCAGCCATGAAAAGCATAGCGTTTGATGGGTCAGCCTCTTGAGCAGCCTTGATAAAAGGAATAACCTTCTTAGGATCGTCACCAGTAACGATATAGAAAGACACTAGGTTGTTAAGCACTTTGTTGTTGTTTGGGAACTGCTCAACACCTTTTAGGTAAGCAGCCTCAGCTTCAGCGTTGTTACCTAGAGAGTTCTCAATTACACCTTTGTAGTAGTAGATATCACCCTCCTTGAACTCACCCTTAGCAATAAGCTCATCAACTGCAGGCTTAGCAGCAGGAATCTCATTCGCAGCTACATAAGATACAACAGTAAAGTAAAGAAGATCGTTCACACCAGAAAGACCAACTAGAGAGTCATCACCTAGCTTAGCAGCCTTGTAGTAGTTTTCTGCAGCCTCTGCATAGTTGCCAAGGTTGTAGTTATTATCACCAGCTGCAATGTAAATAGTACACATACGGCCTAGTGCAGATACTACATTATCTTTTGTTTTAGGATCCATTTTGTATGCCTTACGCAAAGATTCCTCAGCTTTTACAAGAGCATCTTCCATTGGTACCTGCGTCTCAACAAAATACTTAAGAACATTACTTCCATCGAAGTAAGCATCAACAGATTTGTATTTGTATACGGTATACGGTGCACCGCCAATCTCAACAACCTCTGGAGCATCAGCATTAAGAGGCTTTCCAAGTGAAAGTATCGCTTGTTGAGCTGTCATTCCTGGGAAAAACTGACCAGTATTAACGTCTGCTAAATCGATATATAACTCACCATTTTTAACCCAGTTTGAACCTTTTGCAGCCACTTTAGGCTTTTGAAGATCCGCATTACTTTTTTCAATTTTTGCCATTACAGAAGCAACATTACCTTGTGCAAATGCACCAAAGGTTAAAGCTACTGCTGTAAGCGTTAAAATTAATTTTTTCATTTCTTTAAAATTTAATGTTTATACTTTATTTATCTTTTTTAGTCCTTTACTCAACTTCCGATTTTGTGTCAACAGTATCAACTACTTCAACAGAATTAGTAAGTTCACCACCTTGTTGTTCGCTGACAACTATCGACTCTGTTATATCCTCAGGATCCTCACTCTTTGGCACTGCTGTTACTGAGGCGATTGTATCGTTGTTCTTCAGGTTGATAATCTTAACACCTTGTGCAGCACGAGCCGTAAGACGAATCTCCGATACAGCACATCTAATAGTCATACCCGAACGATTGATAACCATCAGATCATTGTCGTTAGTCACAGCCAACATCGAGATCAATGAGCCTGTTTTTTCAGTAATATTGATGGTTTTTACACCCTTACCACCTCTATTTGTGACTGTATAATCGCTTACCGAGGTACGTTTACCAAATCCATTCTCAGACAAAACAAGAACTTCTTGGGTAGACTCTTTAGGCGACACTATCATACTGATCACCTCGTTACCATCTTCAATTGTAATACCTCTAACTCCTTGGCTCACACGACCCACAGCACGTATCTTCTCCTCCGAGAATCTATTTGCCTTACCTTGGCGTGTAGCAAGAAGAATCTCGCTTGTACCGTCGGTCAAAGAGGCTGCAAGTAGCTGATCGCCATCCTTAATAGCAATAGCATTCACACCATTCTGACGAGGGCGAGAGTACTCTGCAAGTAGGGTTTTCTTGACTACACCATTCTTGGTTGCAAGTATAATGTAGTTTGAGTTTGTATAGTCTTGATCGTTAAGTTTCTTTACGTTAAGGTATGCACGTACTTTGTCGTCTGGCGCAATCTGAATAAGATTCTGAAGCGCACGACCTTTGGATGTACGAGAACCCTCTGGGAGTTGATACACCTTCATCCAGAAACATTTACCCAACTCTGTAAAGAATAGCATTGTTTCGTGCATAGTAGAGGTATAGATGGGCTCTATAAAATCTGCGGCACGAGTTGCACTACCCTTTGAACCTACACCGCCACGACTCTGAGTGCGATACTCTGCAAGTGGTGTACGTTTGATATAGCCTAGATGAGAGATGGTAATAACCATATCGTCATCTGCATAGAAATCCTCAGCGTTGAACTCCTCTGACGAGTAGATAATCTCTGTTCTACGCTCGTCGCCATAAAGACGCTTCATCTCTTGAAGCTCTTCTTTTATGATTATCATCTGACGATCGTAAGACCCTAGAATATCTTTGTAGTCTGCAATTCTTGCCATAATCTCATCATACTCACTCTGAAGCTTTCCATGCTCTAGAGCTGTAAGTGCTCTAAGACGCATATCTACGATAGCAGTAGATTGGATCTCAGAGAGTCCAAATCGCTCCATAAGTCCCAGTTTTGCTTTTTCTGGATTCTCCGAAGAACGAATTACCGCAATCACTTCGTCAATATTGTCTTGAGCAATCAACAAACCTTCAAGAATATGCGCCCTCTCCTCTGCTTTTTTAAGTTCGAATCTTGTACGGCGTAAAATAACCTCGTGGCGATGCTCAACAAAGTAGTGAATCTGATCCTTAAGGTTCAGCATTTTTGGACGCCCATTTACAAGTGCAATCGAGTTGATAGCAAATGTTGTTTGTAGGTCTGAGTACTTGTATAGTTTGTTGAGTACTACGTTGGCAACTGCATCACTCTTTAGGATGATTACCACTCGTGTACCGTTACGGTCTGATTCGTCGTTGATATATGAGATACCCTCAATCTTTTTGTCGTTAATCATATCGGCGATCTTCTTGATCATCTCTGCCTTATTGATTAGGTATGGAATCTCGGTAATCACAAGCTTAGTTCTACCAGAACTAGTTGTTTCGATCTCTACCTTTGAGCGAATTACTGCTCTACCACGACCTGTTTGATAAGCATCCTTAACCCCAGCAATGCCGTATATGATACCGCCTGTTGGGAAATCTGGAGCTTTAACGTGTTGGCTCAACTCCTCGATTTCAATATCTCGGTTATCTATATAAGCGCACGTAGCGTCTACAACCTCGCCTAAGTTGTGAGGAGGCATATTTGTAGCCATACCCACAGCGATACCTGAGGTACCATTGACAAGTAATAGAGGTATTTTAGTAGGAAGAACAGTAGGTTCCCAGATAGTATCATCAAAGTTCAGAGAGTGATCTACAGTATCCTTATCGATATCTGCCATCACCTCTTCGGCAATCTTCTGCATCTTGGCTTCCGTATAACGCATCGCTGCTGGCGAGTCACCATCAACCGAACCGAAGTTACCTTGACCATTTACTAGCGGATAACGTAGCGACCAGGGTTGAGCCATACGAACCATTGCATTGTAGACAGATGAGTCACCGTGTGGGTGAAATTTACCTAAAACCTCTCCGACAATTCTGGCAGATTTCTTAAATTCTTTATCTGCGTATAGGTGAAGTTCGTTACTCATACCAAATAGAACTCGACGATGCACTGGTTTAAGTCCATCACGAACATCAGGGAGCGCACGAGAAACAATAACCGACATAGAGTAATCTATGTAGGATTTTTTCATCTCCTCCTCGATGTTTATTTTTATAATTCTTTGTTCTTCCATCATTAAATTTTATGCTTTATCTATTGAGGCGTAAAGGTACGACATTTTTTCTTTAGTTTTGAAAAAAAACGACTAAAAATGCTTAAAATTGCCCTTTATTGGAATTTTAGGTAATTTTACATCTAGTACACAAAAACTCAAAACGGCTAAAATCGCCTAAAAAGTGGCAAATATTTCTAATTATAAAAAGAAGAGCGAAACACCAAAAACAGCTAATATTGTTCCTGCAATTTCTCGCGTTGTTACTGGCTTTTTACGAACTATCATATCATAGAGCATAAGCGCAATTGGCGTTGTTGCGATTATTGTAGTGACCACACCTGTATTTGAATGTTGGAGGGCTACCAAGGAAAGCGACACACCTACCAAAGGTCCAAAAACAGTGCCTGCCATTGTCAAACCAAAAGCTTTTTTATTTTTGACTGCAATTGGAATTAATTTCATCTTTCGAGTAAAGAGCATTATCATAAAAAAGCCAAAAAATCCTGACATACAGCGTATCTGTGTAGCAGCAATAGGGATGAGATCTCTAATCGAATCACTAAGCCCTTCCACCTGATTATACTCTGCCATACCTTTTTTGCTCAATGCAAAACCTACACCCTGCCCAACTGCACCAATAAGAGCACATATAACCCCTTTTTTAGGAAGATTGAGCTGAAGTTTATTACCCCCAGGTTCACTCTTAAAAATAGACATTGCTACCCCTAGCATCGTAATTGGCATACCAATATACCCCATCACAGGCAATTGCTCACCTAGCATTATCCAAGCTGATATTGCGGCAAAAAGAGGATAGGCAGTCATTATCAGCTGCGAGAATCGGGAACCAATAACAACATAAGCATAGAAAAGAGCAAGGTCACAGATTGTGAAACCCACCAAACCACTTAATAGCATCCAATACCAAGTATCGCTATCGGCTCCAATAGGAAGAAACGAACCTGTTGTGATATAGAGTCCCAAACCTATAACTATAAGAGCTACAAGCAGT
>CAYJOF010000122.1:485-4738 GCA_964371765.1 uncultured Rikenellaceae bacterium | reverse complement strand
CGGTCTCTAACGGCTAAAATGGTAGATACGAAAAAAGCACCTAAATCGGTGCTTTTTAATCGTTTATATGTTTTTGAGCTAATTTACTAAGTATCAACTACTTACCAATGCAATGATTTGCGAAGATGGCTTGGAGGACTTCGTTTGTGGAAATTTCTCCTGTTAGGGTGCCGATGTGGTGGAGTGATTCTCTTAGGTCCTGGGCTATGAAGTCGGTTGGGACGTCTGCTTGGATGCCATCGAGAACCCTTTCTAGGGCGGTTTTTGCCTCTGTTAGGAGTTGTTGGTGGCGAAGATTGGTTATTATTATATCATTCTCGTTTATGGAATGTGCGTATAGGTTCTTGATGGTTGATTTTAGCTCCTCTATACCCTCATATTGCTTAGCTGATAGAGCTAGGCATTGGTGAGTGGTTGTGGCTGCAATTTGCTTAGATAGAGTAGTGTAATCTGATATTTCGTCGCACTTATTTAGCAAAATAATTAAGTTTTGCCACTCTTGTTTGTCTAAAGAATTTAGCTGTTCAAGGATCTGTGCAGGAGTGCTTTGGGCTGTGACTACAAAGAGGATCAAAGAGGCTTGAGATACACTTCTTAGGGTGCGCTCTATGCCTAAGTTTTCGAGTTGGTCTTCTGTTTGACGAATTCCTGCTGTATCGATAAACCTAAAACGAATATCGCCCAGGGTAATCTGCTCTTCGATTATATCTCTGGTTGTGCCAGCTATGGGAGAGACAATTGCTCTATCGTCGTTTAAAAGAGCGTTTAGAAGGGTCGATTTTCCAACATTAGGAGATCCTGTAATTGCGACAGGTACACCGTTTTTAATAACATTACCTTGTGCAAATGATTTTGTGAGTGTAATTATCTTGTCGTTGGTCAGTGTGACTAGGTTTGTGAGTTGAGTGCGGTCTGCAAATTCGACATCTTCGTCTGAAAAATCCAACTCTAGCTCAAGAAGAGACATTAGGTGAATCAACTCGGCACGCAGTTGGGCAAATTGGTTGGAGTAGCCTCCTCGCATTTGGTTAAGTGCTAGGCGGTGTGATGATTGGCTATCTGAAGCCAGTATATCGGCAACTGCCTCTGCTTGAACTAGATCCATCTTGCCATTGGCATATGCTCTCATAGTAAACTCACCCCCTTGCGCTGGAGTAGCTCCGTAATGGATAGCCAGAGAGAGAATTTGTGATTTGATGTACTCCGAGTCGTGACATGAGATCTCAACCATATCCTCACCCGTGTAGGAACGAGGAGCACGATACAGAGACACCACAACATCATCAATAACTCCCCCAGAGGAGTATATCGTTCCATAGTGGAGAGTAAAACCCTTTGATTTAGATAGGGTAGTGCCAGAGTTAGAGACAAAGATATTCTCACATATTTGAATCGCCTCTCTGCCCGAGATTCTAATAATCGCTATCGCGCCACCTCTACCTGTAGATATCGCTGCTATTGTTGTGCTGTTGGTCATACTTTCTATATTTGCCTACAAAGTTACCTCTTTTTTCGTGAAAAAATAAATTTAAGCTATAATTATATCAAAAAGAGGGAGTAGAGTGGAGGTGGAGTAAAAAATCTGAGAATGGGTGTTGTGAATGTGCAAAAAAAATTGTAATATTGCAGACTAAAATAGAGTAAAAATGGGCAAAATAATAGCTTTGGCTAACCAAAAAGGAGGTGTTGGTAAAACAACTACGGCAATAAACCTTGCTGCAGGACTAGCTATCAATGGACGAAAGGTGTTGTTGGTGGATGCTGACGCACAGGCGAATGCAACCTCTGGACTTGGTCTAGAGATAGATACTCCGGGTATTTATCTGCTGATGATAGGACAAAAAAGTGCTACGGAGGTTATCGTCAATCACCCAACAATTGAGAACCTATCTATCCTTCCTTCAAGTATTGATTTGGCAGGTGCAGAGGCAGAGTTATTGCAGTTAGAGAATAGCACAACACGACTTAGAGAGGCTCTCGATAAGATCAAAAATGATTATGATTACATTCTTGTTGATTGCTCTCCATCGTTGGGAGTTATTACTGTGAATGTACTGAATGCTTCGGATAGTGTGTTGATACCTGTGCAGTGTGAGTATTTTGCGCTAGAGGGTTTGGGTAAACTGTTGACTACCATAAAAATGATAAAATCTAGGCAAAATCCAAAACTAAATGTTGAGGGTTTTATAATGACGATGTATGACTCTCGTGCAAAATCGGCAAATCAGGTCGTTGCAGATGTTAGAGAGTATTTCAAAACTCTAGTGTTTGACACTATTGTAAGGAGAAACGTACGTCTTAGCGAGGCACCTAGTTACGGTAAACCAGTTATGATGTATGATGCAAATTCGACTGGCAGTCAGGCATATATGCAGCTTGTTAAAGAACTTATAAGCAGAAATGAATAATATTATTGATTATCATGAGCAATAAAAAAAGTAAAGGATTGGGGAAGGGCTTAGGTGCACTACTAGATTTGGATATTCCAAATGAGTTGGCCTCTGGCACATTCAACAATCCCTCGATAACCGAACTATCGATTGATGTTATTGTACCCAATAGCAGTCAACCACGTACCATATTCGACGAAACACTCTTAGATGAGCTAGCTCAATCTATTGAGGCATTAGGAGTTATTCAACCTATCACAGTTCGAGAGGAGCGTAATGGAACCTACAAAATCATATCTGGAGAGAGACGTTATCGAGCTTCGAAGTTGGCTGGAATTGACAAAATACCAGCATATATTCGCAAGGTTGACGACGAGAGACTTTTTGAGATGGCACTTGTGGAGAATATCCAAAGGGAGGATTTAAATGCGATGGATGTTGCTGACGGCCTAAATAAGTTGATCGAAGAGTGTGGAATAACACATGACAATCTATCTAAGCGTATAGGTAAGAATCGTTCTACAATCACTAACTATATTAGATTGTTGCGCCTAGAGCCTGAGGTTCAGGTTGCTCTTAAGAACAATATCATTACTATGGGACACGCACGTGCACTCTTGGCAATTGACTCTACATCAAAACAATTATCGGTTCTTCGTAAAATAATAAAAGATGGGCTATCAGTGCGTCAGGTAGAGAAAATAGCTAAGGAGCATAACAATCCTAAACCAAAAGTTGAGAAGGTAGATGAATTATACCCAGAGAGTTACGCAAGATTGGTTGAGACTCTTGAAAGATATTTTGACAGAGATATATCTATCAAAAGAGGCAATAATGGGGCTGGTAAAATCGTTATAGGTTTTAACGATGATTCCGAGATTGAGAGCATAATTAAGAGATTAGATAGTGGTAAATAAGATACAGCGTAATCTAGTATACATATTGCTTCTTGTTGTGATTTTATTTGCAACAACACCCTTTGTTTGTGCTCAATCTTTACTCTCGTCGGAGCAGCCAGATACTATCAATCGAGAGCTTACTCCTAAGAAAGAGTTGACAGAGCGACAGAAACGCAAACTGGCAAAAATATACAAGAAATACGACATAGATACAGCAGAGGTATACGATAAACAGGAGATGGATTCTCTACGAAGTGTAAATCCTATTGCTTATGTTGTTGATTCTTTATCTTTTCGAAATATCGATTTCGACGATGTAAATCGAGATTCGATATTTCGACAATTCTTTACTGATACGCTAACTGTCGAAGGAGGCAAAATGCCGCAGATAACAACTGATAGAGCCCTCAACAACGTGAGGCAGTTAGATTCTTTGTTGAACATTAAATCGTTGGCAGACAAGAAAGTTAGGCGAGTTATGGGTATTAGGAAAGATACGATGAAACTCTTCCCTCAGACTCTAATATCGCTTGCTCTTCCTGGTTTTGCTCAGGTTCGTAGCAAGGAGTATTGGAAGCTACCAATTTTATATGGTGTTAGTGGTAGTTTCGTAGGTCTTGGAGTTTGGACAAATAATCGTCTCGATGACGTAAACTCTAAACTATCTATCGCCCAAAGCACTGGGCTAGCAAGTACAGAGATAAACTCCCTTGAGATTGAAGCACAGCAGTTAAAGACTCAAAGAATGATATACTTTGGGGCAGCTATTGCTAACTACCTCTATTTCATAGGGGATGGCATAGCTAACTACCAAACAAAGGAGCACTCTCCAGGAAAAGCAGCTCTTATCGGTCTGTTCATTCCCGGTGGAGGACAGATATACAACAAATCATATTGGAAACTACCTATCTATTACGGTGGATTGGTGGTAATGGGCTATATTTGGAGCTACAATAACAATGGA
>CAYJOF010000122.1:0-475 GCA_964371765.1 uncultured Rikenellaceae bacterium | reverse complement strand
ATATGTAAGATACAATAGAGCATACGACATAGTAAACGATGGAGATCCTGAGACTGTAGATGAGTTTAATGGGGTATTATCAGCCTCGCAACTCAAAACATACCGAGATAACTTCAGACGCGCAAGAGACCTCTCAATCTTCTATTTTGCAGGATTCTACGCTCTAGGAGTATTGGAGGCATATGTGGATGCTCATTTCAAGAACTATGATATTAGCGATAATTTGGCTCTAAAAATTAAACCAAATGTAGGGATCAATCCAAATATGATGTATACTAATCAGTCGATGATGAATAGTGTTTCGATTGGAATGAGTCTGGATTTTAGTATTAAACCTTAAATAAGTAGATGGTAAGAGTAATTGTATTGTGTATTGCACTGATTATTGGATTTGCTAGCAGCGCAGATGCACAAGAGAAAGAGAAGAGATCAAGAAGAAACAAAAAAGAAGTGGTGGTTGAGTATCGTGTAGATA
>CAYJOF010000121.1:4163-4739 GCA_964371765.1 uncultured Rikenellaceae bacterium | reverse complement strand
AAGATATAAGCCTCGTCTGTTGGTCCTTTTGCATCGTGTAATACAAAACCAGATATATCTATCTCCTCTGTACTCGTATTATGAATCTCTACCCAATCCTCTGGTGTTCCAGATGGGTGAACTTCACTAATCACAAGTGATTTTAGGTCTGATGGCTCGGGATCCTTAATAGGATCATCTTTAGTACAACCAACCATACTAAGGGCAGCAATAAATAGAGCTGCAAAAATTTGATTTTTTTTCATTATTGTTTTTTTAAATTTATTTATATTTTAGAATGATACCATCAATCTGAATTGGAATACACCAAAGTCTACCCCTTGTGGCATAGCATCTGCAAGTGATTGGCCATTAACAGTCAAATCTCCCTTATCATCTGCATACTGATCATTATCCATCCACATATAGTTCAATGAGGCTACAATATTGCGGTTAAAGTAGTAACTGAGAATGCCTGTATAGCTAATTGCTGATCCCCCATCTATAAGGTAAAGTGGTTCACTAAAATCATTATAATCAACCGTCGAAACACGTGCTGCAATCTCTAAATTTCCTCCTTTACGAACATTCATAGGT
>CAYJOF010000121.1:0-4153 GCA_964371765.1 uncultured Rikenellaceae bacterium | reverse complement strand
GTCCAAATTCAGCATCCTCAGAGCTATAATATCTCTGTTGGCCAAGAATCATATATGAGGCAGTAGCATACCACCCACCTACAACTGCATTATCGAGCCCAACCTTATTCTCGTTTACATCGCGTGTATATCGAGAGATTGTTCTGTAAATATACTCTCCATAAACCAGTAGTTTATTTGTACGATAGCCTAGCTCACCACCCAGTGTGGTGTAATTATTAACATATCCACCCTCACCATCTTTACCCAATTTAAATCTCACGAAACGACGATGATCAACGTAACTCTCAGGCATAGTCTTAAGATACAACCATCTATCAGACTGTCCATACGCCTCTGGGGTACGCCAGCTGCCATAAGCACCTATGTGCAAAGTGTGTTTTGAGTTATGAATAGGAGAAAAAGCCGCACGACCAGATACTCCCCATCCATCCTCACCACGGTTACGTTCTTTTTGGATAGCTGAAACCTCTGCGCCAAAAACACCAGCAGACGCCCACCATTTATTGTCCCAAGCAGTAGCAGCAACCCCCAATTTACGACCTCCTGCAAGACCCTGAACTGCCATCGGACGTTCAAGTGCTGTCAGGTATTTTGAGCTAGTCATTCTCTCCATACTCATCGGTTCTTTGAAGTTACCTGCTTTGATTGAGAATTTATCACTAAATTTATAACCAAGCAACATATCCTTCATCTCAACCTCATTATAAGCGAAGTCTACATCAAGTTCCGCAAACCACTTATTGTATAGAGTGGCTTTGATTCCAAATCTTGCTCTACGAATAAGAGCACCACTGCTAAACTTAAAAACACCATCATCCTCAACTCCTGAATAGAAATTTGGATTATCCTCCATATCTCCATTAGGATCTGAATCAATTACACTAATGTCATCTTTAGGCACATAGTATGCAGCATCAATATAGACACGGTTATCAAACCACAACTTAAAATCCTTATCTTTGGATTCAAAGGTCAGCTTGCCATTCTTAAAATAGGTTTGAACTGGTTTAATCTCATCTTGAAGCTCTTGAGCATATAGCTCAAACAGCGATAGCATTAAAAACAATAGTAAAGTAAGAGTTTTTTTCATTTAAATATAAGTTTGATTATTACGGTACAAAGAAACCCTATTTAGATTACATAACTGTTACAATAATTTTACAATATCAATAAATGATATAACAAAAAAACTTGCAGTGAAAAATCACTGCAAGTTCATAGTAAAAAAACAAATGCTATAATTCGTTCTGGATAAGCTTCAGAACTTCCGCCTTTGAGAGTCTTCGGCCTTTGGAGACTACCTTATCGTTGATAACGAGAGCCGGTGTTTTCATCACATCATACTGCAAAAACACCTCGTAGTTCTCTTCTTGTATAACGGTTGCCTCAAGATCTAGCTCTTGTACGATCTCACAAGAGTGCTTGTAGAGTGTACGACAACCCTAACAGCCTGTTCCAAAAATCATTATTTTCATATCGAGACTATTTCGATGATCTATATTGAGTCAAAGCCTCTGCCAACTGAGCTGGACAAGATGAAGGTTTATCACCACATTTTATGCCACCTAAAAGGTTAACGACACTCTCTATATCCCTACCTTGAGCAAGTACAGATATTCCTTTCAAGTTGCCATTGCAACCACCTTCAAATTCAACATTTTTGATAATATCGCCTTCTATCTCAATATCAATCTTGCGACTACACACCCCTGAAGGGTTGTAAGAAATTGTTGTTGTCATACAATATTATATAAGTGAATTTATCTTCTCTATAACTCTCTGAGCCAATTCGTCGGCACGCTGCTGGGAACTACTCTCACTATACACACGGATAATTGGCTCTGTGTTACTCTTACGTAGATGCACCCACCCTTCTTCGAAATCAATCTTTACTCCGTCAATAGTGTTTATATCCTCATTTTGGTACTCTTGTGTTACACTCTCCAAGATAGCATCGACATCTATTGATGGTGTCAACTCAATCTTATTCTTGCTGATTGTATATTGAGGGAAGGTCATTTTGTATTTGGACATTGTAAGCCCACTCTTCACAAAAGCAGTCAAGAACAGCACTACTCCTACCAACGAATCTCTACCATAGTGAGATGCAGGGTAGATAATTCCTCCATTACCCTCCCCTCCGATAACTGCCTCAACACGCTTCATCTCAGCTACAACGTTTACCTCCCCCACAGCAGAGGCTGAGTAACTACAAGCGTGTTTGTGTGCCACATCACGCAGGGCACGCGATGAGCTAAGGTTAGATACCGTTGCGCCTTTAGTGCGCGATAACACATAATCAGCTACTGCTACAAGAGTATACTCCTCTCCAAACATAACGCCATCTTCGCTTATCAGAGCAAGTCTATCAACATCTGGATCTACAACAATACCCATATCGGCACCGCACTCCACCACAGCTTTGCATATATCTACAAGATTCTCCGCCAAAGGCTCAGGGTTGTGAGAGAACTCTCCTGTTGGTTCGCAGAATAGTCTTACAACATCTACTCCCATCCTCTCAAGAAGAGCTGGTATAACTACTCCACCCACTGAATCTACTCCATCAACTACTATTTTAAGCTTTCGAGCTTTGATTGAATCTATATCGGCAAGTTCAAGCGCAAGAACGGATTCAATATGTTGATTATCATAACTATCACGAGAGATGACTTTTCCAAGTTCATCGACCTTGGCATAATCAAACGCCTCTCTTTGAGCATTATCAAGAATTGCTTTACCTATTGTATCATCAATAAACTCCCCTTTTGAGTTCAACAACTTTAGTGCATTCCACTGTTTTGGGTTGTGGCTTGCCGTAAGGATAACTCCTCCATCTGCCTCAAAGCCCTCGACAGCCAATTCAGTTGTAGGGGTGCTTGCCAGTCCTAGATCTATTACATCTACTCCACAACCTAGCAATGTTCCTACTACAATTGAGTTTACCATCTCACCAGAGATTCTTGCATCTCGTCCTACCACAACTTTAGCTTTGCGACCATTGCACGTACTATTTACCCACTGACTATATGCAGTCATAAATTTCACTAGATCCAAAGGAGTTAAATTTTCACCTATTGACCCTCCGATTGTACCTCTAATGCCTGAAATTGATTTAATTAGTGTCATACTTTTTCAGTTTTTTTATTGTCTCTATTATTGTTGTCATTTTTTCTACCGTATTGTTATATAGAATCTCTATATGGTCATATTGAACTACTTTTACGATTATATCAGCCCCTGGGGCTAGTTGCCAACCCTCTCTTAGTATTGCATTTCTAAGTAGAGAGGTATCCTTGCCCTCAATCTCTATTGTAAGTGACTGTGAATTAGGTGTAGGAACAAAGCAGTTAAGTTTTTCATCGAACAGCAAATTTGAGCTACTTGAAACAACCTTTTGAATTATGCCCGAACGCAAAATATCCTCAGTTGAGCCGCTGTATAAGGTATCGTTCTTAGCAAGAACCCATATATTATCGCTATATCGAACAGAAAGATCTAGGTCGTGTGATGAGATAAGTATTGCTCGCCCCTGACGCTGCGCCAATCTACGCAAAAGCATCATTATCTCAATCTTAGAACTTATATCGAGAAAGGCAGTAGGTTCGTCCAAAACAATAATATCTGTCATTTGGCACAAAGATTTCGCAATCATAACCTTCTGACGCTCACCATCCGACAAATTTGAAATGTATCTATCTTTGAGGTGAATGATTCCCACATCCTCAAACGCTTGCTCAACTATCTCTTTGTCTTTGCTGCTTATCTCTCCAAAATATCCCGTATAGCTATATCTTCCTAGTGATACAACATCCCAAGCACGCAAACCTCCATCTGCAACTCGTTCGGTCAAGACAATACTCAATTGCTTAGATAGTTGACTAAGGCTAAGATCGTTAATATTCTCGTCATTAATCAATATTGTCCCATCAAGGGGAGCTATAACACCGCATAGTGTTTTTATGAGAGTGGATTTGCCCGAACCATTAACACCCATTAGGGTTGTCAATTCTCCTTTTGAGAGCGAGAAGTTCAATCCACTATATAGTTGCGATATGCTGCGTTTACTGTCTTGATACCCTATTGCTAATCCTTTAGCTACTATTGCTTTGTTGCTCATACTAATTAAAATATGCGATTTTACTCTTAT
>CAYJOF010000120.1:0-4742 GCA_964371765.1 uncultured Rikenellaceae bacterium | reverse complement strand
AATTGATTATGTGGGTGCCATTATCGAGATTAGATTTAAGGTCGATATAGAATCTCACACTCTGGGGTGAGAATAGTGGATATGCAGAGTGGGATACATTAAAGGTAACCTCCACCTCCTCTGGAATGAGCGTATATTGACGTTGTTGTGCATCATTTACTTGCACCTCTACCGATTCTTTCATTTCGGTGTAACTATCCATATTAATGAGATAAGACGCCTCACGAGGAGTAACCTCATAGCTATCGTTACGTTGAATTTTGACTTGTCCTGAGAGAAAAACCTCTGGCTTACGAATGTATAGGTATTCTGTTGTCACAAATTTTACTGTATCGAGAGTTGCTCTAGTTCCATACACTGTAACAGAATCTGGATTAAAGATCGTCTGACCAATCTGCATATACTCTCCTGTTTTGTTTACATTTATTCTACTGACAAGAGGTACTCGCTTTTGTGTAAATGATATGGTCTTAAGGATTACACTACTATTTTGAACAGAGATGATATCCAATTCGGGATATATACTCTCTAGGGCGGTTCTTAGGGATTCTTTGTTGATTTGATAAAGGTCTTGATTATTACCCACCTTCTCAAATTGTAACAGCTCTGGTGACACAGCAACCCTATTCTCTAGTGAGAAAAAAAGGAAGTCTGAACCCTTGGCATTAGCAAGTACATTTATATAATAGACCTTTGCATCATCTGCTATCAAGTCATCATCATACTCCGAGATTGCTCCTGTAATCACAATAGGGATTGTTGTAGAGTACGTGTAGTTTTCATTTAATTTGTTGATCAAGAAAAGGCACAAAGACAAAGCCAATGCCACGACAAAGACTCTATCCCTCATTTTTGAGAGAATCCAATAAAATATTTTTTTAATTGTTTGGCCCATCTGTTCTTAAATTTCAGCGTAAAGATACAAAAATTGTTACTAACTACAAAAATACTCTAAAAATTGACAAATAATGATGGTATAGATTTTGTAAGTTGGCACAATATAACATTTAAAATTCAAATATGAAAAAGATTACAATTGCTTTAGTGATTGCCACAATGGTAACGCTCAGTGCAGAGGCGTCGCTAAAAAGAAGCCTAAAAAACTCGTTGAGAGTAACGCTCACTCCAGAGATGATATCAATGGTTGAACAGAATGGTCTTATCGACATTAAATTCGAGATCGATATGCCTGAAAAATTCATGAATGAGGGGGCAGTGTATATGATTACTCCATTCCTTACAAACGGTGAAAATCTTGAGAAGATGAGCTCAATGGTTGTTGAGGGCAAAAGAGCGATGAAAAGGATGGAGAGAAAAGGGATGAAAAATCCTGAAAACCTTATCGACGCTATGTATATTCCGTGGGAGAAGAAGGGTCAAAGTATGATATATCATACGAAGGTAGTGTATGAACCTTGGATGAAGAATGCAAAACTTATGATTGATGAACGTTTCATCACAAACCACAAGAATATCGAAATTGCACAAACACTATTTGGGGAGGGTGTGGTGCTTACAACAAAACCTATCGTTATTGAGGCTCCCAAAGCACAAATAGTTAAACACCATACACAAGTAGAACATGGGACAGTGCGACTAAATTTCAATATAAACAGTTCTAATATTGATTTGAATTTAGCAGATAATAGGTTTGAGTTGGCAATGTTGGCTCAAATTATCGACAATATCGACTCAAATTCAAGCAACACAATCGATTCTGTTGTATTAGTAGCAAGCAGCTCACCAGATGGAATTTTGGAAGAGAATCGAGAACTCACAATAGCACGAGCGCACGCAGTTAAGGATTTTTTGATGACAAGCAAAATGGATGTTCCTATGGATAATATCAAAATTCATTGTATTGACGAGAACTGGGCAATGTTAAAAACACTTATGATGATGGCACCTCAGACCAACAAGCAAGAAGTATTGTCAATTTTTGATATAGCGAATCTGGACGAACGCTCAAAGGCACTATACTCACTTAAAGAGTTTGGGTTCATAAAGGAGCATATCCTGCCTCAACTGAGATATGTACAGTATAAGATATATTATCATGCTAAAAATACAACTCATAAATAGCAAACAAAAAGAGGTTGAACGATACTGTTCAACCTCTTTTTGTTATAATTGATACTAGAAAATAAATCTAGAACTAATCTCTTTATAAGAGTAAACTCTTTCGATAACGTCTGCAAATATTGGAGCTACCGAAATAACCGTAAATTTAGATAAATCCTCATCTTGTTTTAGAGGGATAGTATCCGATACGATCACCTCACATAGTTTCGAGGCATTGATTCTATCATAAGCAGGACCAGACATTACAGGGTGAGTCACGATAGCTCTTACACTCTTAGCTCCTTTTTCGATCATCATATCTGCAGCCTTAGTGATTGTGCCTGCCGTATCGATCATATCGTCGACAATAATCACATCCTTACCTGCTACCTCACCAATAACGGTAAGAGTACCAACTACGTTTGCTTTCTCTCGTTGTTTGTGGCTAACCACAATTGGAGCATTAAGGTATTTTCCGTATGCGTTAGCACGCTTAGCTCCACCCATATCAGGAGCGGCAATAACTAAATCTAGGTTTTCAAGTGATTGAACGTATGGTACAAACAAGCCACTTGCATATAGGTGATCGACTGGAACATCGAAGAAGCCTTGGATTTGGTCTGCATGAAGATCCATTGTCATAACTCGCTGAACACCACTTGCACGAAGAAGATCAGCAACAAGTTTGGCTGCTATTGATACTCTTGGTTTGTCTTTACGATCCTGTCTTGCCCAACCAAAGTATGGCATTACGGCAATGATTTTGTGTGCCGAGGCTCTCTTGGCAGCGTCAATCATCATCAAAAGCTCAAAGAGATTATCGGTAGGAGGGAAAGTTGACTGTATAATGAATACTGTACACCCTCTAATACTCTCATTGTATGAGGTTTGAAACTCGCCATCACTGAACTCAAAAACTTCTGAATCACCTAGCTTAACACCATAATTTTCAGCAATTTTTTCGGCAAGATAACGGCTGCCTCTACCAGTAAAGAACTTAATTTTATGCATCTCTTAAATTTGATTAGGTTATATTTCCGACTGCAAAGTTAGTACTTTTTTTCTAGCTTAGAAAACAATTAAATAATTTACTCAAAAAATTTACTATCTTTGTGTCGCTAGAAAATTTCAAGGCAGCGTGATATAATACACTAAAGAATTAATAATAAACACGATACACAAAATGAAACAAAAATTAATTTTTCCAATGATGATTCTCATTGCACTTATTTTAGGGGTTGCTATGGGAAAAATATCAAGTATGAATCAGGAATCTATGAGCTGGTTTATCGATATTTCATCTATGATTGGAACTGGTTTTATCAACCTACTGATGATGATTATTGCACCACTTATCTTCTTTTCGATCTCATCGGGGGTAGCTAACATTGGTTCAGGAAAAAGTCTTGGCCGTATTGGAGGTAAGACAATGGGGCTTTATCTTTTGACAACTATCGTAGCTGCAACAATTGGACTTGTTTTGGTAAACATCGTTCAACCTGGCGAGGGGGTATCTATCGTACCGTCTGACGCTATGGGTTCGGCTGTTAATGTAGATTCTTTGGTAGGAAATCAAAAGAGCGTTGGAGAGATCATTCTTGATATTATACCTAAGAATGTGGTATCTGCATTTGCCCAAAACTCACTTCTTCAGATTATCTTCTTTGCTATCCTGTTTGGATTATTCCTTACACAAATCAAAGAAGATCTTAGAGAGTCAATGATGAAAATTCTTGCAGCTGGTTTTGAGATTATGATGAAGATGACTGCCGCTATTATCAAACTTACCCCAATTGGTATTTTTGGTATTATTGCAAAACAGGTCTACAACAATCCTAACATTGGCGAGATGTTCTCTTCTCTAGGACTCTTTATTTTGACGGTTCTTGTAGGTATTGCAATTCACGCATTTATAGTACTGCCAGCATTTGTAAAAATCCTAGGACGTGCTAAACCATATAAGCATATGGGAAATATGTCAGGAGCTCTTCTTACTGCATTCACTACTGCTTCATCATCTGCGGCTCTGCCATTGAGTATGGACGCTACTGAGAATCGATCAGGAGTTTCTGCTAAGATTACAGGATTCTGTCTACCACTAGGGGCAACAGTAAATATGAATGGAACAGCGTTATTTGAGAGTGTTGCAGCTCTGTTTGTTGCTCAAACATACGGAATTGAATTATCTATTACTCAGCAAGTGATGGTTGTTGTAACTGCCTTATTAGCATCAATTGGTACTGCTGGTATCCCTATGAGTGGATTGGTTATGCTTACAATGATTCTTAGCGCAGTAGGCCTACCTCTTGAGGGAATAGGAATGATCCTTGCTATCGACTTTATTGTAGATATGCTTCGTACTATGGCAAACGTATGGGGAGATAGCTGCGTGGCTGTTATCGTTGCAAAATCAGAAGGTGAGAAGCTCAACGTATAGCCACTATATATTTAGATACTAAAACAAGATAGGCTACCCTACATCATAAAGATGATTTTAAGGTAGCCTATCTTATTTGTATAAAGTCAACTCGCTAGATAGAATATCTTAGATAGTTATCGGGATCACTAAGCCTACTTAGGCATTTATATCAAATGGTTTCTCCATCATACTAGAAGCCTTTAGGGCAATTGCACGACTCATATATATATCATCGTGAGCGCCTTCCACTGCACCGAATGAG
>CAYJOF010000119.1:2056-4769 GCA_964371765.1 uncultured Rikenellaceae bacterium | reverse complement strand
AGATGTGGGAGCTATACAAAAAGGAAATTGCAAGGCTTTGTAATGAGTAATGATTAATAAAAAATAGTAAAAAAAGTGGATAAGACAAACACAAAATCACCACAAGTAGCAGCGGCACAGACGATTCTGATGACAATGGAGAGGGTGTCACTGTTGTTGGATGTAAACCTTACGATGATGCCATTTGCTATGTTCTTTACAACGGACAATTAATCGACAAGGTAAGAAATAAATACAAATAAATAAACACATTACAATAAAGGTAGTTCATACATACACTCTATCAACTCTGATAAAATATTGAACTACCTTATTATTAAAATCTATTATAAAGCAAAATATAAAAATGAAATACTTCACCATACTCTTTATAGCAATTGTTGCATTTTCTTGCTCTCAATCACAGGTTAGCAGTACCGAATTTTCACCAAAAGAGACAATTAATATCAATGATTATGATTCTCTTGATATGCTTGACATAGGTGTTATGTATCCAATAGAGATGGCACTCTATGATGATAGGTATATCATTATTCTTGATGACAATGCAAACTCACTAATTAAAGTTTATGACACCAAAAGCAAACAAGTTAATGCTTTCGGTTTAGAAGGGCGAGGTCCAGAAGAGTTTGGCGAAATAGGGTCAATTTTTGTTGATAACAAAGGAGCTCTTTATGTAAACGAGATCTCTTCAAAATTTATCGGGAAATACAACTCCGTTTTACAAGCTTCTCCAAAGATGGAAAAACTCTGGAATGAAAATAAGGACATAATCTCAATAATATCTATAGACGACAAATTTGTTTGTAGTGCTGTGTTCGATACAACTGCTCTATATCTTATTGATGACAATGGTATAACCATCGATAAGTTAAACAGTTATCCCATGGCACCGCCGAAAAGTTCTATACTATCACATTCTATGGCTGCAATTGGGAGGCTCGCAACAAATAGCACCTCTAATTACTTTGCACGATCAACTTCATTCTACGGAGGTATTGATTTTTTCTCTATCGAAGATGAGAAAATCACTCACGAATGGAACTTTAAGTTATTTGATATGGAATATGATATAATGACAGACCTAGGTGGCATTCCTACGCCAAACGAATCAACAAGAAATGGATATGGAATGTTATCTATGTCGGATAAATATCTATATGCCCCATATTCTGGCAGGGGATTCTATGAACCAAACAGCAATAAATATAACTTGATTCATGTTTTTGATTTTCACGGAAATCACACAGCACAAATCAATTTACCTTTCTATGCAAATCAAGTCATCGTAAACTCGGAAGGAAATTTTGCTTACGCATCTTATATAAACAGTGATGGCGCAACATACATATTATCTTTCAAATTACCACAATTATAATGATTATAGCGAGTGCATTGCTACTAGCAGGCGGATACGCCACTTATACTGCTGTTCAAAATTCGGTATTGATTCAAAGTGTTTTGGCACATAGTACTGAGGATATGGCCGAAGGTGAAGACGGTGGTGGGGGTAAATCCAAATGCCCTACTGGAGGTATGGCAAATTCAAAGTGTGCTATTTGGAATGTTGAGTATTCAGTTCAATTTACTGGTCCAATCGTAACTTGCAATACTGGTGGATTATATAAATGCACAGAAGGAAAGTGCCCTCACGAAAACTAACATAAATATTATGAGTGGAGTAAATTAATTTATTCCACTCATTTTGAACAATTATCAAAATCGATTATATGTTTAATAATAGCATCCTACTATTTTTGTTGATAGCAACAACTCTTATCTCGTGTATAGGAAGTGATAAAGAGATTGGAAAGAGTATTAAATTTGACTCTTACGATGATAACCTACAAAACTCTGTCTTATGCACTTTGTCTGAAAACCTTGATTTCATTGACAGGCATATCGAGGATATAGCAATATTGTCTGACTCTACATTCATACTCTCAAACGCCAGCCGAATCTTTATTTACAATTTTGAGGGGGAACAAATTTCTCAAATAGGCAGATATGGAAAGGGGGCAGGAGAATACCTTCACTGTAGTTCTACCTATATTACAAAAAACTTCATATACGTATGGTGTGCTAACTTACTTAAGCTAGTACAATACGATCTTAACGGGAATTACCAAAATGAATATCGACATTTTTCGTCAAGCAATAAAGATTTTGTGGTTTTGGAAGATCAATTTATTGCATTTTATAACACTCCATTAAGTTTACTTACTTTTCAAGATTTAGAAAGTAATAAGATAATGCAAGATTACACTTATAAGAACAAATTGGATGAAATTCTTTTTTTCAATAAACTTATCTCTGGCGTAAGTAGTTATAGAGAAGGGGTTATATTTTCTTCTCCTAGCAAATTAGATGTAATTTACACAAACAAAGACAAAACCACTAATCTATTTAGTATTGAAGACCCACATTTCAATATGGACTATAACACTGACATTGATAAGTTAATGGAACCTCCATATCTAGAATTAACACAATTTGTAGCAAAAAACGCTAGTCTTACAAAACTTAATTCATATAGAGACACTATATACATTGCCTCTGAGATAGGACAAATAAAGCTCGGAGAGGAAACACAAGCTAAACGTAAAATAATGATACTATCTATCGATGAAAATCATAACCCAATAAAAAAGGAAATTTACAACTATCCTAGTAACTCATATTTACTAAAATACACATTTTATAATGGGAAGCT
>CAYJOF010000119.1:0-2046 GCA_964371765.1 uncultured Rikenellaceae bacterium | reverse complement strand
GACAAATACAAGTTACTAGAATTCAGCAACACAAAAAGTAAGTAATTTAGATAAAATATGAAAAAGAAATTAATGATTCTAGCTAGTGCATTACTACTAGCAGGCGGATATATGGCTTATACTGCTGTTCAAAATTCGGTATTGATTCAATGTGTTTTGGCACATAGTACTGAGGATATGGCCGAAGGTGAAGACGGTGGTGGCAGGGGAAGATCTGTCTGTGCAAACCAATATGATCCAACTGGAGGGAATGCCGTATACAGATGCGGAGATTGTACTTGGGTGAAAGGCACAGCTACACAGAGTAAAGGATATTGTAAGTACTAATCAACAACAAACAAGAGCGACTATGCTTATAGTCATAGTCGCTCATTTAAACTTAATAACAATATGAGAAATTTATCATTATACTTCATTTTCGTCTTAGCAACTATGCTAATATCTTGTACTGATGCACACAATAACAACTACCTGAAAGGGGAGAAAATAGAGAAAACATCATTCCCTAAAGAATGTAAAGCCGAAGTGTTCCATCTCAATCAGTTTGACAGTCTACTTCTAGGAGTAACTAATATTGAACTATTTAAGAACACTATTTTGTTAGATCACAACCATAAGCAGCCCGAACTAATATCATTCATAAACAATGAGGGTGATATAGAGACTCTCTTTATGAGCGGAAATGGGCCTAATGAATTTATTTATCTAAGCACATCAAAAAACTTCACAACCGACAGCAATAACAATGTTTGGATCTATATGTTTGATAAGAATAAGAATGAATATTTTAAGTTAAATTTAACAAAACGAGTAAATGATGGAATATTGGAGAGAGTTGACCTAAAAGCACCTAAAGAAGCACGTGAATATTTTATACCAGAGGTCATAGACGCCAACCAATCTGTATTTCAACTCTACGACAATATAGATCAAATTCACTATTTAGTTATTTTTGATCACAACAAAGGAGAAACAATAAAAAAAATTGCTCTTAGTAATGAGAAGTACACATATCCATTCAATTTCACGGCATTTTCATTTGGTTTGAACCCAGAATTAAAACGATATTCAATAGCTCCATACTCGATGGATCAAATAGGAGTGATTGATCTAGAAAAAGAGCAAACAAAAATTTTCTCTCAAAACAAAAAATTGGTTGACTGGAATACACTGAAGAACTCGCCCGACTTTCCTCCGAAATACTATGGTGATAACACTAATCTTGGAGACTATTTTGCAGTATGCAAATATGACGAGAATTGCGATATTGAGATATACGACTGGGATTGCAATCCAATTCTGAAAATAAAAACAGACCTAAATATTATTTCAATAAATTATGTAGAGAGCTTGAAGGCGCTGTATATTTTCACTCAAGATGAAAAATTATATCTTATGAATTTAGAAGAATTAATCGATTTAAAATAATGAACAGAGAAATCTTTTTAAAAACTATACTATTAATATTGTCTTTAACAACATTAGTATCGTGCAACTTACTTTCAACTCACAAAGAAATTAAAGCTTTTACGGGGCAAGAAATAAGACTGCCACAGAAAGGAGAGTATTTCTTAGGAGGCAAGGATACTACAAGTAAGATAGTCGATGAACTAAAGGGAAAGATTGTCGTATATAGTGACGCTACCGAGTGTTCAACTTGCGAAATATCTAACCTCTATAAGTGGAGCGAGATTATCGATATACAGAAATGGACTAGAGACAAGGTTGGCGTTGTGTTTGTGATGACTCCTAAGGCTATTGATGTCGCTGAGATCCGCAGGGCAATAATCAACAATAGACAAGTCGAGGCAAATATTATACTTGACAGTTTTGCAGAAATGCCTGAGCTAAATCCCTACCTACCAACTAAATCAAGATTCAAAACGTTCCTCCTTGACCAAAACAACAAGGTAGTGTTGGTCGGTAACCCACTAGGAAACGAAAAGATGTGGGAGCTATACAAAAAGGAAATTGCAAGGCTTTGTAATGAGTAATGATTGACGATCGGTGGGCAAAGTAAGGTAATGATTAGGCGAAGTAAGGAAA
>CAYJOF010000118.1:4426-4794 GCA_964371765.1 uncultured Rikenellaceae bacterium | reverse complement strand
TCCCTTATTTTGATTCTGCGTCTTAAGAATTAAGATGTCTTGCTCTAGTAGCTGCTGTTTATAGGTAGAAATATCTACTTCACTACTAACATCGGAGACTACTCTGCCTAGTAGTTCTAGCTTATCCTCAAGAGACGATATTCCATCAATATAGTTTCCCTGTAATAAAGCAATTCTATTTATCATCTCACTTCCCAAAATCGAAATATAATTATTTGAGCTCTCTTGAGCCAAGCTCGCATAATATTTTGCAGAGTCAAGATCTCCCTTTCGAATGCTTATCTCTCCCTTTACTAGATTCATTTCCTTAGCCAAAGAGCGATTATAGATTGTCTCATATAACCTATCGATAAGTCGATAAGCAGTAT
>CAYJOF010000118.1:0-4416 GCA_964371765.1 uncultured Rikenellaceae bacterium | reverse complement strand
CCTATTTTTTAATATGTCAATATACTTGAGAAAACTCCTACTATAAATACCTTCTTGTCTAATATTTACGTAATTCATCAACTCTAATACCTTGTTTGCATACTTATTTACGTTCGTAGTATCGGTTTGGTATGCTAGAGTTGAAAAAATGCCATAGCTAATTCTAAAAGCTTCTGATAAATTCTCATCTTCCTCCAGCTCTTGGATTTGAGCATCTAACTCTCCCCATCTTTCTAGCTCTAGTAGTGTTTGGCATTTTATTTCCAGTAGTTGTATGGTTATACTGTCTTGCTCTGAGTGAAGGGAGTCAACAAAATTTATTGCTCCATCGTAATTCTCATTTATGTATCTACCAACAGCTTTGTACTGATAGGCATAAATCAACAGTGAGGAATCTTGTTGTTGATAATATTCTATCAGAGGGTTCGTAATTGAGTCGTAGTTTAGTTTGTGTTTTAAGCGGATGTTATTAAGAGTGTATAGGGATTGATATTTTGCCCATTGATCACCTTTGAGTTGTTTGGGCTCAATCATAGACAGGGTATTGAGAACACCCTGAGAATTTAGCTTAATAGATTGTTCTTGAGCACTCTTTAACAAAGTCTCAACTCTAGAAGAGTTGCACCCCACGATACCATATATAGTAATAACAATAAGCAATAATCCTCTCATAAGCTCTATCTGCGCCCCCTACCGCTCGATTTTCCTCTTGTGGCTGTCGACTTTGCTCCTATTCCACGTTTAGGAAGTGATTTTCCCTTTGGATTTTTAGTTTTGGGTTTACGACTAAGTTCTCTCGAAGAGCTAGAGCTTTTAGGTGCTCTTGCAGGTCGCTTAGTGGCATTGGAACTGCCCCTTTGAGGTGCCTTAGCAGAGCTTTTTGATGGCGATGATTGTGTCCCTACCGAATCCTCTAGATTTCGGTTAAGTACCGCAATTTCGTCGTCGCTGAGCATTCTCCAATGACCTACGGGCAGCTTACCTAGCTTTATGTTCATTATTCTTAGACGTTTGAGTCTAACAACCTCATAACCCAAATACTCACACATTCTTCTAATCTGACGATTAAGCCCTTGGGTCAATATGATTTTGAATTTGAATCTATCCTCTTGGCTTATTTTGCATTTTCGTGTAACCTGTCCCAAAATTGGCACTCCCTGCCCCATCGCCTTGATAAACTCCTCGGTGATAGGTTTATCAACAATAACCTCATACTCCTTTTCGTGATTATTGGCAGCTCTAAGTATCTTATTTACTATATTACCATCGTTTGTTAGCAGAATCAGTCCCTCTGAGGGTTTGTCTAGCCTACCAATATTGAAGATACGGGTTGGGTAGTTTACGTACTCTGAGATATTGTTTGGTTCACTGGGGTCGGTCGTCGAGACAATCCCCACAGGCTTGTGAAGAGCAATATAGACTCTTTCTATATCATTCTCAAGAAGAATCCCATTTACTTTCACCTTGTCGCCTGGCTTTACTTTTGTTCCCATTTCGGCTGTTTTGCCATTGATAGTCACTCGTTTGCCTTCGATGAATCTGTCTGCTTCTCGACGAGAACAGAAGCCAGATTCGCTTATATATTTATTTAATCTTATTTCCATTTGTTGCAAAGGTACAAATATTTCCGAAAAATTATTAACTTTACAACCAAAATATCATATATAATGAATATAAGCATAATTGGGGGTGGAGCTGCAGGCTTCTTTGCAGCTATCAACCTACGAGAATTTCTGCCTGAGGCAGAGATTACTATATACGAAGCAACAGGTGCAACACTCTCAAAGGTAGCTCTATCTGGAGGTGGCAGGTGCAACCTCACAAATACATTTGAGGGTTTCAAGGGCGTTGCAAAAATCTATCCACGAGGAGAGAGAATAATGCAAAAAGCTCTTAAAATTTTTAATCAAAACGACACCTACGACTGGTTTGAGTCAAGAGGAGTAATGCTAACTACTCAAAGCGATGGCTGTGTATTCCCTTTCTCGCAAGAATCAAGAGAGATTACAGATCTATTCTTACGACTTGCCGACGAGGGAGGCATAGAGATTAAGAAACTTCATAGAGTTGTAAATATCACAAAAACAGACAATAAGTTTACAATTCATACAGCAAACACAGCTATCGATACAGATATAGTTATAGTTACCACAGGAGGTAATCCAAAACGTGATGCTTACAGCTTTCTAGAGAACCTGCCTATTGAAATACTAGATCCCATTCCATCGCTCTTTACACTTAATGTAAACGACAAATCGCTCGTATCTTTATCAGGAGCAGTCATTCCTAATGCTTTGGTAAGACTAAAAGGGACAAACGTTCGTACCGATGGAGCACTACTTATCACCCACTGGGGAGTAAGTGGCCCATCTATTCTAAAGCTTACTAGCTATGCTGCCCAAAAGCTACAACAAACAGATTATCACGCAAATATACTGATAAATTGGATGGGCAACAACAACGAAGAGGAGGTTCGTAAAGTTGTAGATAAGCTAATTGGCGACAATCTCAAAAAGTTTGTTACCTCTGCCTACCCTCTTCAGTTTAGCTCTAGGGTGTGGGAACATATCTTACAGCGTGCCGACATTCCGCTCGAAAGACGCTATGCAGAGCTGGGACAGAAGGGTGTAAATAGGATTGTAGCAGTGTTGATGGGTGACGAGTATAAGGTAGAAGGCAAAGGAACCAGTAAGGAGGAGTTTGTGACCTGTGGTGGAGTTTCTCGCCACAGCATTAACCCACAAACCCTTGAGCTTAGACTCTGCAAGGGACTCTATCTTGCAGGCGAGGTGCTTGATATTGATGGTATAACTGGAGGATTTAACCTACAAGCTGCGTGGAGTACTGCCTATGCTGTTGCAACTGCAATTACTGCAAAGGAGTAAAAATTTAGGAAAAACCATTGAAGTAATAAAAAAAATGCCTAAATTTGCTTGATTTATGGTAAATAGTTACAAAACAATAACGTCAATTAGTCAGGGGCTCTACAAAGATAAAGGAAGTAAGTTTATTGCGCTTGCCTACCCCATTGTTAGCTCTGAAGAGGTGAAGGAGATAATCTCAGGACTAAAAAAAGAGTATTACGACGCACGCCACCACTGCTATGCTTGGCGAATAGGCTGGGAGGGGGAACACACTCGCACAGTAGACGATGGAGAGCCATCGGGAACGGCAGGCAAGCCAATCCTCGGGCAACTCGTATCGGCAGATATTACAAATCTCCTTGTTGTTGTTATTCGCTATTTTGGCGGCACAAAACTTGGTGTTGCTGGCCTAATAAAAGCATATAAAGAGGCTACTGTGGATGCTTTGGCCAATGCTCAAATAGTAGAAATGGAGGTCGAGGCACATTACGAACTGCGTTTTGGATACCTAGAGATGAACGACGTAATGAAAGTTATTAAGGATATGCCAATTAAAGTTCACTCGCAAGATTTCGACAACTCCTGCTTAATGAAACTGAGCGTTAGGGTTGACTATTGCCAACAACTTGTTGCTAAATTCGAGACCCTTCTAGGAGCAGATTTAGAGTTTAAAGAGTACAGATAAAAACACAATATTATGAAAAAAAGTTTAGTATCAATCAACGATTTCTCGAAGGATGAGATTTTAAGAATAATGGAACTGGCTGCCGATTTTGAGGCAAACCCAGACCAACAAATTCTATCTGGCAAAGTTATAGCCTCGCTATTTTTTGAACCCTCTACACGTACTAGATTGAGCTTTGAGAGTGCTATTAATCGCCTAGGTGCTAGAGTGATAGGATTTTCAGATACCTCAAATACCAGTGTAACAAAAGGGGAATCATTTAACGATACCATCTGTACAATATCTAATTATTGTGATATGATAGTGATGCGTCACTTTATGGAGGGAGCAGCACGCTATGCAAGTCAGGTCTCAGAGGTACCTATTGTGAACGCTGGAGATGGCTCAAACCAACATCCTTCACAAACACTACTTGATCTATACTCTATCCTAAAGACTCAAGGCAGATTAGAGAATATCAATATTATGATGGTTGGAGATTTGAAGTATGGGAGAACAGTTCATTCGCTTATTCAGGCTCTCTCTCACTTTGGTTCTAGATTTACATTTGTCGCTCCCGAAGAGCTTAGATTGCCTGTTGAGTATAAGATGGTGCTTGATCAAAAGGGAATTGAGTATGTTGAGACCTACGATATGATGGAGTACATCGACAAGGTTGATATTATCTATATGACACGTGTCCAAAAGGAGCGTTTCTCGGATTTGATGGAGTATGAAAAAGCAAAAGATGCATATATACTCAACAACGATATGCTCTCGGGTACAAAAGATAATGTTAGAATCTTACATCCACTTCCTAGGGTTAATGAGATTAATACCGATGTGGACTCTAATCCAAAGGCATACTATTTCCAGCAAACAAAGAAT
>CAYJOF010000117.1:1841-4863 GCA_964371765.1 uncultured Rikenellaceae bacterium | reverse complement strand
AATATGAGCACCAGCCATAAGAGAATGGTTCTCAAATTGGACTCCTACTAAGGGCGTAAGGCTAGCACCAGCTACTGTTCTATCGGTAGCATAAGGAGCTCCTTGTTCAAGATTATCTATCAACATACGATAATCTACCGAATAACGGAATTGCGCCTGCACTTTAGTAGATAATGAGATTAGTGCTGCAACAGCACAAACTACTAGTAAAATTTTCTTCATAAACTATTCTAATTTTTAATTATTAACAGCTCCGTAACTACAACCTTGCCAAAGATCCAACTCAGCAAGACGTCTCTCTAAGAGAACTATCAACTCATCGTTGCGAGTAAGTCCCCAAGCTGGTCCACCATGAAATCTAGGTGGAGCCTCACCTGCAAATCGTTCCACAACAATATCCTCTCTTAGTCTTATCAGAATTTCTATAAAAAACTCTATATATTCTTCTCGACTAAAAAAGTTGAACAGTTCGGGATTCTTACTATACTGTTCAAACATTGTTGTATCCTTAAAGATTTGTAATTGATGAAATTTTATCGTATCCAGCGGAAGGGAATTAATTATCTCTACCTGCTCAATCATCATCTCTCGACTCTCTCCTGGAAGGCCAAGAATAAAATGAGCTCCACAGTTGATTCCCCTCTGAGCGGTCTGTTCGATAGCCCATTTTGCTTTATGGAATGAGTGTCCTCTATTTATGTCAATAAGTGTTTGATCATAGGTAGACTCCACGCCATACTCTAGTATCACGTAGTGGTGTTTAGAGAGCTCGGCAAAATAGTCCAAAATATCCTCGTCTACACAATCGGGGCGTGTACCAACAACAATACCCACAACTCCCTCGACGTCTAGTGCTTGATCATAGATATTCTTAAGCTCGTCGAGTGGTTTGTAGGTATTTGAGTATGCTTGAAAATAAGCAAGAAATTTATCTGCTTTACGGTATCTGTTTGCGTGAAACTCAATACCCTCTTCTATTTGCTGTCTAACACTCTTTTGTGGTGAGCAGTATGATGGGTTAAATGCACTATTATTACAGAATGTACATCCACCAGTCGAGATCGCTCCATCTCGATTTGGGCAGGTAAAGCCAGCGTTGATTGTAACTTTCTGTACCCTGCCACCAAATTTTTGTCGAAAATAGTTTGAATAACTATTAAACCTACGACTATCTCCCCACGAAAAGACCTTTTTGTCCATTAATTCTCTTGATTCTCTGGAACTTCTATATCGGCAACTGAGGTATCCTTACCCCAATTATCTTTTGCATAGTGAGGAAGTGGATTAGCACGCATTGCATAAAACTCCTGGCGATTGTTGTAAATATCGATCAGATTATAGAATGCCTGACGCATTGAGTCAATACGAGCTTGATTCTTACCTGCAATATCGTATGCCACTCCGTGAGCTGGGCTAGTACGAAGGATAGATAGACCCGCCGTAAAGTTAACTCCCTCGCCCATAGATAGCAATTTGAATGGTATCATACCTTGATCGTGGTACATCGCAAGAGTTGCATCCATCGCCATAAATTTTGTTGTGGCAAAGTATGCATCTGAACTAAATGGCCCAAACACATTGATTCCAAGTTTTTTTGCCTCCTCCATAGCAGGGATAATCTCATCAATCTCCTCCATACCAATAAGACCATTATCACCAGCGTGAGGATTAAGGCTCAATACGCCAATCTTAGGGTTGGTATTCCCAAAATCTTTGATAAGTGTCTCATTAAGGAGTTTTATTTTGTTAAGAACCATATCTTTAGTAAGCACCTTAGGAAGATGTTCGATAGGTTCGTGGTTGGTAACAATACCAATTTTCAGGTTTTCGCTTATCATCAACATCATAGTTGTGCCACTTGCAAAAGCATCTGAGAACAGCTCTGTATGACCAGGGAATTTAAACTCTTCGCTCTGAACATTAGATTTGTTGAATGGAGCTGTAACAACACCATCAATTGCTCCACTCTTAAGGTCAGCAATAGCTGCTTTTAGAGAAGCTACTGCATAGTGGCCTGCATCGACTGTTGATAACCCTACATCAATTTTGATCTCTCCATCTACTATATTGATGATATTTACTTTATTTGCAGATGCCTCCTTCGCGTTAGAGATAACATTAAAAGAGAGATTTGACGCCTCTGGAATATCTTTTTTATACACTCCAGCTACTTTACTGCTACCGTATATAACAGGGATGAACATCTCTCTGAATTTTGTATCTGAAAGGGTTCTAATGATAAGCTCATAGCCAATACCATTTATATCACCCTGAGTAATTCCTATTCTAATTTTTTTCTTATTCATTATTTATATTTTTCTAGATTTAACAACCTACAAATGTAATAAATTTATCTTACAATTCAAAATTTACTTCTCCGTGTATAATTTAGTAATATGCTCTACCAACATATAAATTGCTCGTGAGGAAGTCTTCTCGATATTAGGTTCTCGCAGCTTTCCGAAAAGCAACTTTTGAGAGAACACTCCTTGAGGAGTATCAATCGCTATCCAGATTGTTCCAACTGGTTTCTGCTCACTTCCACCACTAGGCCCTGCAATACCTGAACTTGCAATCGAGTAGTCTGTTTTCATTATTCGGCGCACACCCTGAGCCATCTGCTCCACTACCTCCCGACTCACAGCTCCACACTCATCCAATTCATTCTTATCAACTCCCAAAACTTCAATTTTTATTGAATTCTCATAAGCTATTATCGAACCCTTAAAAACATCACTAGCACCAGCTAGTCGAGTAATTTTCGATGCAATTGCTCCTCCAGAACAGGATTCAGCTGTAGATACTGTCTCCCCTCTGTCTCTCAACAGCTCAGAGAGTACGACCTCGACCTCACTACCCTCTTCTCCCATAAAGAAATTTGGAATAATTGATTTTAGTTTTTCGAACTGCTCATCTATCTCCTTTTCTACATCTTGCGGATTGTCGACTTGGTATGCAGACAGACGCAAACGTACCCTACTTGGATTTGGAAGATATGCTAGGTGAAGATAATCTGGTAGTG
>CAYJOF010000117.1:1493-1831 GCA_964371765.1 uncultured Rikenellaceae bacterium | reverse complement strand
CAGCAATACCAAAAGTTGTAATTGATCGATGTATATTATCCTTTAGTGCATACTTCGATTTAATATAATTAAATACTGAACTCTCACACATAGCCTTCATCTCAAAAGGGACTCCCGGCATCGCAAATAAGCGATTATCACCCCTTTGGAATATCATTCCTGGGGCGGTGCCATTTTGGTTTATGATAACCTCACAACTACTGGGAACATAAGATTGAGATTGGTTAAGCTCATTCATCTCCACTCCCAAACGAGCAAGATTTCTAGAATTTTGTTCATAGCTAGGGGTGTGATTTACGAGCTCTCCACCAAATATCTCACAGAGTACTTGTTTGGTA
>CAYJOF010000117.1:0-1483 GCA_964371765.1 uncultured Rikenellaceae bacterium | reverse complement strand
CATTGAAGAGTTGGGCAAGGGTCTTCTTTGTAATATCGTCTTTAGTTGGTCCTAAGCCACCAGTAATAAAAACTAAATTATAATTCTCAATTGCGCTGCTCAGGGTGGAAATAATCTCTTGACGAGTATCGCCAATAGAGCTCATAGCAGATACACTTACCCCTATTTTGTTAAGCTCTGAGGCCAACCATGCAGAGTTAGTATCGACTATCTGTCCGATAAGAATTTCGTCGCCAATAGTGATAATGATAGATTTAAGCATACTCTACTAAATATTTCCTGCCTTACGCTCAGAGATAAGACGCTTACAGATTCGCTTAGCAATAAATGGACCTCCGTAGATAAAGCCTGTGTAAAGTAAAATCAACGAAGCACCCGCTTTAAGCATCTCTACTGCATCATCCTCATTCATTATTCCTCCTACGGCAACTATCGCTAACTGCCCCTCGGTTTTTTGGTGGATATAACGAACCATCTCTACTGCCCTATCTTTAAGTGGAGCACCACTAAGGCCCCCATTTTTGATCTCTTCGATGCGCTTCTGAGGGGTTAATAGTCCTTTTCGAGAGGTTGTCGTATTTGTAGCGACGATACCATCTACACCACATTCAGCCACCACCTCCAACATATCGTCGAGTTGTTCTAATGTAAGTGTTGGTGCTATTTTAAGCATTATGGGACGATATTCGTTCTGGCCTCTACGGAATTCTATTAATCCCGAAAGAATTTCTCTTAGCGAATCGTTGTTCTGAAGTGAGGTAAGATTTGCCACATTGGGGCAACTAACATTCACAACAAAATATTCTACTGAATCGTATAAAGTTCTAAAAGATGTCAGATAATCCTCTGCCGCCTTTTCGTTTGGAGTAGCTGTGTTCTTTCCTAGATTACCACCCAATATGAACGATTTATCTGTGCGCTTAAGGAGTTTGTGTGAAGAGTATTTAAGACCTTTAGACGGAAAACCCATTCGATTGATTAGTGCACTATCTTTTGGAAGACGAAACAGACGTGGTTTAGGATTTCCGTACTGCACCTTTGGCACTATTGTTCCTACCTCCATAAATCCGAAGCCAAGTCCTTGAATTTGGTTATACAGATCACAATCTTTATCAAATCCTGCAGCAATACCTACTGGATTAGGGAATTTAATTCCACAAACCTCACGCTCTAGGTAGCGGCTCTTAACAACAAACAGGCTCTTGAAGATACTCTTTCCAAAAGGCACTATAAAAGCTAATTTCAAACAAAATGCGATAATGTGGTGAATCGTCTCTGGTGGAAACATAAACATTATCGGTCTAAATACTCTCTTGTACATAATTGCATAATTTATATTGGGCACAAAGATAGCTATTTTTTTATATTTCGTATCTCATAAAGTAAATATCTCGACCTTTTTGCTACAAGCGTATCACGTGACTATTCTTTGGATCGTTTAGAGTTGATCCGATTGATGAGATAAATATAGAGCAACATCAAC
>CAYJOF010000116.1:0-4869 GCA_964371765.1 uncultured Rikenellaceae bacterium | reverse complement strand
CTGTTGTTGTGTGTAGATGTAATAACAGATAATTAATTATTGAAATGTAATATTATTTTATGAGATCAAAAGTTAAGACAATTGAAGCGGTGCTCCCGCTGGTTAAGGATGGTATGACAATTATGTTTGGCGGATTTATTACCGCAGGAACTGCTACGAAAATTATCGATGCACTTGTCGAAAAAAATGTAAAAGAGCTAACAATTATCTGCAATGACTCTGGCTACGACAATTATGGAGTGGGTAAGCTAATCTGTAATGGGCAGGTCAAAAAAATATTTACATCCTATGTAGGCTTAAATAAAAGATCGGTTGAGATGATGAACTCAGGTGAACTAGAGGTGGTTTTTGTGCCACAGGGATCGCTTGCCGAGAAAATTCGTGCAGCAGGAGCTGGTCTTGGAGGTGTACTAACCCCAACTGGACTAGGAACGCTTAATGCAGAGGGTAAGGATATTCTTACCATAGATGGCAAAGAGTATGTTTTAGAAAAACCTCTAAAAGCCGATATGGCAATCATAAAAGCCCACAAATCAGATAAAACAGGTAATTTGATCTACAGAGGAACATCGCAAAACTTCAATCCACTGATGGCTACTGCCGCAGATATAGTGATTGTCGAGGCGCAAGAGATAGTAGAGGTCGGAGATCTTGATCCTAACTTTATTCATACGCCAGCGGCTTATGTTGATCACGTGATACAGTCATAACATAAAAACAAATAATATGAAACAGTCCCTAATAAGAGTGAGAATGAGTTCTCACGATGCGCACTACGGTGGTAATTTAGTAGATGGAGCTAAAATGCTTCAGCTATTTGGAGATGTGGCAACAGAGCTACTGATCCTAAACGATGGAGACGAAGGTCTATTCTGTGCATACGACTCTGTGGAGTTCTTGGCTCCTGTGTATGCTGGCGATTATATTGAGGCTGTAGGCGAGATTGTCAAGGAGGGTAATACCTCAAGAAAGATGAACTTCGAGGCTAGAAAAGTTATCGTTCCTCGTCCAGATATTTCTCCTTCGGCAGCAGATGTGTTGGAGGAACCAATTGTGGTTTGCCGAGCTTCGGGAACTTGTGTAGTGCCTAAAGAGTGTAAAAGAAAGTAGTAACAACTTTAATTCAACTAATATGGAAAAATTGATTATAACTGCTGCTATTAGTGGCGCAGAGGTTACAAAAGAGCATAACCCAGCTGTCCCTTACAAAATTGAAGAGTATGTTCGTGAGGCTGGTCTTGCTTACGAGGCAGGTGCTAGTATCATTCACCTACACGTCAGAGAGGATGATGGTACTCCTACCCAATCAAAGGAGCGTTTTAGAGTGGTAATGGACGCTATATTGGCTAAATATCCAGACGTAATTATCCAACCTTCGACTGGAGGTGCGGTAGGTATGAGCGACGAGGAGCGTTTGCAGCCTACGGAGCTACTACCAGAGATGGCAACTCTAGATTGTGGAACTCTTAACTTCGGTGGTGATGAGGTGTTTGTTAATACCGAAAACACAATCAAAAACTTCGGTACTCGAATGATTGAACTAGGCATTAAGCCAGAGGTCGAAGTGTTTGATAAGAGTATGATCGATATGGCAATTAGACTAAATAAGAAAGGGTTTATTAAATCTCCAATGCACTTTGATTTTGTGATGGGTGTTAATGGAGGAATCTCGGGAGAGTTGCGTGACTTTGTGTTTATGCGAGGATCAATCCCTTCAGAGTCAACCTACACAGTTGCTGGTGTTGGTAGATATGAATATACCCTTGCTGCTGCTGCTATAATCGATGGCGGTCACGTAAGAGTGGGTCTTGAGGACAACATCTACATCTCAAAAGGGGTTTTAGCAAAATCTAATGGTGAGATGGTTGAGAAAGTAGTAAGAATTGCAAAAGAGTTTGGTAGAGAGATTGCCTCTCCTGCTGAGGCTCGTCAAATATTAGGTTTAAAACAGAAATAAAATGAATAAAGGAAATAAGTATGGCGTACACAGAGTCATTGAGCCCGAGAACGCTCTGCCTCAACCTGCGCTAAGGATTGATAACTCTCCAGAGATTTACGACAACGAACTATCGATTGATGTTACAACTCTTAATATCGACTCGGCAAGTTTTACCCAAATCAAAGAGGTGTGTGGTGGCGATGCAGCTAAAATCGAAGAGATGATTCTCTCGATTGTAGCTCAGCGAGGTAAGATGCAGAACCCTGTTACTGGTTCTGGAGGTATGTTGATTGGAGTGGTTAAGCAAATTGGACCTAACTTCCCTGATAAAACCCTAAAGGTGGGAGACAAAATAGCTACCCTAGTATCTCTGTCTCTTACTCCTCTTAAAATTGACAAAATTAAACATATTGCAATCGATAAGGAGCAGGTAGATATAGATGGAACAGCTATTCTGTTTGAGAGTGGTATTTATGCAGTTCTTCCAGATGATATACCAGAGAAAATTGCGCTTGCTGCTCTTGATGTTGCTGGTGCACCTGCACAGGTTGCCAAACTTGTAAAAGAAGGTGATTCGGTGTGTGTTATTGGAGGAGGTGGAAAATCTGGTGTTTTGTGTTGCTATCAAGCAATGAAAAGTGCTGGACCTAATGGTAAGGTTATCGTTGTTGAGTACTCTGAGAAGAATGCCCAACGCATTAAAGACCTAGGATTAGCCACTCACGTAATTGTAGCTGATGCTACCAACTCGATTGATATATACAATCAAGTTTCTGCAATTGTGGGTGAGGATGGTTGTGATGTGACGATTAATAACGTTAATGTTGCCAACACAGAGATGGCCTCAATTATGATTACAAAAGACGAGGGAGTTGTCTACTTCTTCTCAATGGCCACATCATTTACAAAAGCTGCACTTGGAGCAGAGGGTATCGGTAAAGATGTTGCTATGATTGTTGGAAACGGATACACTAAAGGACACGGAGAATTAACAATAGCGATACTTAGAGAGTCAGCTAAGATGAAAGAACTATTTGAACAACTATATGTATAAAGAGATGGAAAAGAATGTAAGTAGAAGACACCAACTATATCCAAACGTTACCGACGAACAATGGAACGATTGGAAATGGCAGGTAAAAAATCGCATTGAGACGCTGGATCAATTAAAACAGTTTATCAAACTTACTCCCCAAGAGGAAGATGGTGTAAGAGAGTCATTAAAGACACTGCGTATGGCAATAACTCCATATTATATGTCACTTATTGACCCCGACAACCCTGAGTGCCCTATCCGTAAGCAGAGTATTCCAACGGCTGCTGAGTTGTATAAATCTCCTGAGGATCTTCTCGATCCACTTCACGAGGATGAAGACTCACCTGTACCGGGACTAACTCACCGCTATCCAGATAGAGTTCTTCTGTTGATTACAGATATGTGTGCGATGTATTGTCGTCACTGTACACGTCGTCGTTTTGCAGGTCAGAACGATAGCTCGACGCCTTCGCAGCGAATAGATATGGCTATTGACTATATCTCTAAAACACCTCAAGTACGAGATATTGTCCTTTCGGGTGGTGATGCACTTCTTGTAAGCGATGCGATGCTTGAGAGTATCGTCTCTCGCCTTAGAGCTATCCCACACGTTGAGATAATCCGTATTGGTAGCCGTGTGCCTGTTGTTTGTCCTCAGCGTATTACACAGGAGCTTGTCGATATGCTTAAGAAATATCACCCAGTTTGGATCAATACTCACTTCAATACCCCTGCAGAGATGACTGCGGAGGCTGAGGCTGCCTGTGCTAGATTAGCAGATGCAGGATTCCCGCTAGGAAATCAGTGTGTATTGCTTCGAGGAGTGAACGACTCACCGTCGATAATGAAAAACTTAATGCACACGCTTGTTAAGAATCGTGTACGTCCGTACTATATTTACCAATGTGACCTGTCGATGGGATTGAACCACTTCAGAACACCAGTATCTAAAGGTATAGAGATTATTGAGAATCTTCGTGGGCACACCTCTGGCTTTGCAGTGCCTACATTTGTGGTAGATGCTCCAGGAGGAGGTGGAAAAATCCCTGTGATGCCAACCTACCTAATCTCTCAATCTCCTGGTAAGGTAATTTTGCGTAACTTCGAAGGAGTTATCACAACCTATACTGAACCTAGTGACTACGATCCAACTAAAGAGCCTAAGGCTTCTTGTGATAGAGTATCTAAAGTTGGGGTAGCAGGTCTTCTCAATGGTGTGCAAGATAGTATTGAGCCAAGTGTATTGGCTAGACACGAAAGAAACAAAAAATAGGGTATTATGCCTTTTGTAGAGAGAATTTTAGAGTTTTCCAGTGTTGCTTTTGTCGGTATGGACAAAAATTGTGGCAAGACTGAGGCAATGAACTACTTTCTACGAAAGGCAAACTCGTTGAAAAGTAAAATATTAGCGGTTACGTCAATTGGTATAGATGGTGAACAGATTGATCAAGTTACCAATACCCCAAAACCAGAGATAACTCTTTGTGAGGGAAACCTGTTTGTAACTTGCGAGGCATATTACCCAATTAGAAAACTTCACTCAGAGGTGATAGATCTATCCTCTGGTCGAACAGCACTAGGCCGACTAGTCACGGCAAGAGTTGTAGACTCAGGTGAAGTTATTTTGGCTGGAGCTTCCGACACCCAATCATTACGACGAGATATTGTTCGTCTTAAATCATTAGGTGTTGATTTAGTGGTGGTCGATGGGGCTTTGGCTCGTAAATCAATAGCATCGCCTAGCATTACAGATGCACTTGTGCTATCAACTGGGGCAGCAATATCGCACAATATTGCCGATATTGTCACCAAGAGTGCATATCAGGTTGAGCTCATTGAGCTAGAGCAGTGTTCAATTGACGTAGTGCGTGATGCAAATAGTTGTAGTAGGGGC
>CAYJOF010000115.1:0-4900 GCA_964371765.1 uncultured Rikenellaceae bacterium | reverse complement strand
CAAGCCTACGATAATCGGTCATTGCTTGCTCGATTGATAACTCAGGGTCTTGCATCTGATCCAATCGCTCACTTGCCACCTGTGCCATCCACAACTTAAATGGCTCAGCCTTTGGCGATGGAATGGATTGAATTAAGCGGAATAACTGCTCTGTATCAGCAACATCAGTCATACGCATTTTACCATCACTAGCACGCATTTTCAAACCGTGACAATTTGTCACGGTTTCATTTCCCTCAGTTTTAAGACGCTGTTTTAACTTACGCCAGTATGCTGTTGGGTCTACACTATCAGTAAGTATCGCTATTGCATCAACAATAGAAAAGTACCACTTCTCCTGCTCATCATCCCATAGAGTACGCACCTTGCGCTCCTCGAATATCTGTATTTTATCTTGTTGTGTCATAAGTGTATTCGGTGTTATTGTTTAACTATAATCTACCCCAAATTGATGGGTTGGTGATTAGGTTCGTTACTATTCCTGCGGCAACGTCTCCGCCCCACGATAGGATTTTTTCGAGCAACTTTGGTTTTGCCTTTTCGAGGTTATTTTCTTCTGCGGCGATTATCTCTTTTAGTTCTTTCACTTGCTTACCCGTTAAATCGTCTTTGATTGCCTCGATGAAGATTTCGACTGATTGAGATTGTTGCTGAGATTGATTTTGGTTCAAGTTGTTATTAATATTAACTTGAGTTACGTTCTTCTTGCTTTCTTTGCTCAACATTATTGTTTGTGGGTACGATTTATACGCTTTTAGTAGTGAAATAATATTATCTAAATTGATAGACGATTCTTCATTTTCAAATTTAGTTATTGCAGAATTAAAATCACCAATTTGAAAATCTCCTTTATACGTACTCAGTAAGTATCTTTTTGTTTTGCAGATCCATTCATTGCATTTTTTAATGTTGGATATTTTCATTGAATAGTTATGTAAAGGGAGATCATCGTCGTCATAATAACTCATTCGGATAACTATATTGTTTTTTTCAATATCACAAAGTTCCTTATGGTTTTCTTCTCCTTCGTTTATTAGTGAGTTTAATGTTATCTCTTCTATCTCTCCCATATTCTATAATATTTTGTTCAAAATTAGTGAGATTGGTTCGGCGATTAGCTGAGGTTTGAATTGTATTTTACTATCTTTCTATCCTCTCTCCCCACAAAGTTAGTTATTTTCCCTAAAATATCCAACTACACTATATTATATGGTTAACCTTTACCAGTCGACCCAAAACCGCCCTCGCCTCTGGCTGTTTGGCTTAGTTCGATGGTCTCTTGCCATTCGATTTGTTCGTGTTTGGCAAGTACGAGTTGTGCGATACGCTCCTCGGGATTGAGCGTGTAGCTGTCGTTTGAGAGGTTCACTAGAATAACCTTGATCTCGCCTCGGTAGTCGGCGTCGATTGTGCCGGGAGAGTTGAGAACTGTGATTCCAAATTTGGCCGCTAGTCCACTGCGTGGGCGCACTTGAATCTCGTAGCCTACTGGAATCTCAACGAACAGACCCGTAGGTATCATTGCTCTTTGGAGTGGTTCTAGCGTGATAGATTGGTCGATAGACGCTCTTACGTCTAGTCCTGCAGCTGCCACAGTTTCGTATTGTGGGAGCTGGTTATTTGACTTGTTAATTACTTTTACTTTCATTTCGTGTATATGTTTTTCTTAATTTCTAATTTTACTACAAACGCCACAAATACCCCCAGTAGAGCTAGGCGAGCAATATTGTCGAGCCATATATTGTCGAGTGTGATTGCCTCAGAGCTGAAATATAATATTGCGGTAAGGGCAGTGTAGAGTCCAAGTCGTGGTAGTTGGTAGTCGATAGGGTAGTGCTTTTGGTTGAGCCAATAGCTAATTGCTACCATTGTAGCCATTCCAAGTAGTTTGGCATAGGCTGCAGCACTGTAACCCCACTGCGGTAGGAAGATATAGTTGAACAGCACGATAACAACCAAACCAGCAAGAGTTATGTAGAGGGCGTAGTGTGTGCGTTCTCGGAACTTGTACCAGAACGAAAGGTTGAGTTGTAGGCCAAGCAGTATGTTCGAGATAAGCATTACAGGCACAAGAGCTACACCATCTCTAAAATCTTCAGCAACGAGCATCTCGAATAAGTCGATAAATAGAGTTATCACCAAGAAGATAGCTAGTGAGGCTATATAGAAGTATTTTGTAGCTAGTGCGGTATCTTCTTTAAAATTCTCTCGTTTGGTTTTCGACAAGAATAGAGGTTCGGCTGCATAGCGATACATCTGTGTGAAAATAATCATTAGAGCCGCAATTTTTAGAGTCGCCGAATAGGTTCCTATCTCCTCCATACTAATGTTTTGAGGTAGGAGGAAAGCCATCATCTGACGATCGATAAACTCGTTGGCAGTGCCACTAAATCCACTTATGAATAGCGGAATGGAGAAGATCATTATTTGCTTTAGTAGGCGTACTTCAATGATTGGGCGGTAGTCTAGGTTCATTGCCATCAAGACCACCAATATTACTCCACTTGCTATGAGGTTCGATACAAAGACATAGCCCGAACCAAAATCCTCGACCCAAAGAGGTGCTAGTATCCCACTATTGTGAGAGGGTAGGTAGGAGTAGAAAAAGACCACAAAGGATACGTTTATCAATACACCAACAATCTTTAATATAGAAAATTGTAGGCTCTTACCCTTGTCTCGCAAGCGTGCAAAAGGTATTGCCGAGACTGCATCGATGGCTATTATCCCAACAACTAGAGGAATTATGGTGGAAGAGAAATCATAGTCGATAAGCTCATAAATTCGATCCTGATAATATATAGCTGCCGCTAAAAATAGCAGAGAGAAGAGCAGGACGGTGGTTGTTGTGGTTTTAAACACACGTAATTTCTCGATAGCTGTCTCTGCTTTGCCCGTAAAACGGAAAAAAGCGTTCTCCAGACCCATAGTCAAAATCGATAAGCCAAAAGGGATTGTAGCATAAAAGTAACTCATCACTCCATAGCTCTCCTCCGAGAGGGCAAGGTAGGTGAGATAAGGGGCAAGTAGGTAGTTAATCAACCTAGGGACTATTGTGCCTAGACCGTATATAACAGTGTCACTAGCTAATCTTTTGAGCATTCTATCTAATTTTATGGCGCATTGTGCGACAATATTAACCTACAAATTTATAATAAATATTGTACACATCCAAACCGCACCTCTTTTTCACCCTAGGTGATCTATTTTTGCTAATCTGTTTGGCAGGGTGGATTATCTTAATTATCTTTGCAGAATTATTTGATAAATAAAACATTAAGAGATAATGGCAAAAGTACTAAAAGAGGTGACAGATAGATCGGAGAACTACTCACAGTGGTATAATGATCTAGTGGTGAAGGCAGGATTGGCAGAAAGTTCTGCCGTAAGGGGATGTATGGTTATCAAACCATACGGATACTCTATTTGGGAGAATATGCAACGTGAGCTAGATAAAATGTTTAAAGACACAGGCCACGAGAATGCCTATTTCCCAATCTTTATTCCAAAATCATTCCTTAGCAAGGAGGCTGACCACGTAGAAGGGTTTGCAAAAGAGTGTGCCGTGGTTACTCACTATCGCCTAAAGAACGATCCCGATGGTAATGGTGTTGTGGTAGATCCTGATGCTAAACTAGAGGAAGAGCTTATTGTGCGTCCAACAAGTGAGACAATTATATGGAACTCTTACAAAAACTGGATTCAATCTTATCGTGATCTTCCTATTCTCTGTAACCAATGGGCAAATGTTGTTCGTTGGGAGATGCGTACTCGTCTGTTCTTGCGTACTGCTGAATTCCTTTGGCAAGAGGGGCACACTGCCCACGCTACTCAACAGGAGGCAGAGAAAGAGACTCGCACAATGATCGAGGTGTATCGTAAATTTGCCGAAGAGTATATGGCTGTTCCAGTTATCGTAGGCCACAAATCTGACAGTGAGCGTTTTGCTGGAGCTCTCGACACTCTTTGTATAGAGGCACTTATGCAGGATGGAAAAGCTCTGCAAGCTGGTACTTCGCATTTCTTAGGACAAAATTTTGCGAAGGCATTTGATGTAACCTTTGCCAATAGAGATGGTAAGTTAGACTATGTATGGGCTACATCGTGGGGCGTATCTACTCGCTTGATAGGTGCACTTATTATGGCACACTCAGACAATAATGGACTTGTGTTGCCACCAAAACTTGCTCCATACCAAGTTGTGATGATACCTATATATAAAGGTGAGGAGCAGTTGCAGATGGTAACTGAGGCGCTAGATAGTATTTCTTCCGAACTTAAGGCGATGGGCGTTAGTGTGCGTATTGATAGTCGTGATTATGTTCGCTCTGGCTTTAAATTCTCTGAATATGAACTAAAAGGAGTTCCTGTACGTGTAGCGCTTGGTGCTCGTGATATGGAGAATGGCACTATTGAGGTAGCTCGTCGTGACACCTTAACCAAAGAGACAGTACAACGTGAGGGTGTAGCTCAATACATTAAGGACCTTCTTGAGGAGATTCAAAACAATCTATTCCAAAAAGCACTTGATTTCCGCACTGAGAAATTCACTCGTGTCGATTCCTTCGAGCAGTTTAAAGAAGTGTTGGAGACTAAGGGTGGCTTTATATATGCTCATTGGGATGGTACCGAAGAAACTGAGGCAAAAATCAAGGAACTTACCAAAGCAACCATCAGATGTATTCCTTGTGATGACGATATCGAAGCAGGGCTTTGCGTCTTCTCTGGTCAACCTTCTGTGCGTAGAGTAGTGTTCGCAAAAGCGTACTAAAATACCGAAAAAAAACATGAGTGGTTAAGGTGCTATTTTAGAGTATTTTAACCACTTTTTTTATGTTTGATAATAATTTTTTTTCAAAAAAAGATTGCAAAAAGTTTGGAGGTGTAGAAAATAGCAGTA
>CAYJOF010000114.1:0-5011 GCA_964371765.1 uncultured Rikenellaceae bacterium | reverse complement strand
CTTTAAATTCGTCAGAAGAGATCTCTCCTAAACCCTTAAATCGAGTAATTTCTACACTATTCTTAAGCGATGCAATAGCATCTTCTTTCTCCTTATCGCTATAACAATATATAGTCTTCACTTTGTTTCGAACCCTAAATAGGGGAGTCTCCAGTATGTGTAGGTGACCTCTATTGATCATATCAGGGAAGAACTTTAGGAAGAAAGTCAGCAGAAGTAGCCTAATGTGCATACCATCCACATCGGCATCGGTTGCAATAATTACCTTATTATAACGAAGATTATCAATATCCTCTTCAATGTTAAGAGCCGCCTGTAGCAGGTTGAACTCCTCATTCTCGTATATAACCTTCTTTGTTAATTCGTATGTGTTTAGAGGTTTACCACGAAGTGAGAACACCGCCTGTGTGTTTGCATTTCTCGATTTTGTGATCGAACCACTTGCCGAATCTCCCTCGGTTATAAATATCATTGTTTGTTCACCTAGTGCATTTTTTGTGTTGAAGTGTACTCTACAATCTCTTAATTTTTTGTTATTAAGAGAAGCTCTTTTTGCGTACTCACGTGCCTTCTTCTGCACCCCAGAGATTGCCTTGCGCTCCTTCTCAGCCTCTAAGATTCTCTTTAGCATCACCTCAGCAACTGCGGGGTGTTTGTGAAGGTAATTGTCTAGCTCCTTTTTTAGGAACTCCATAATATAGTTTCTAATAGAAACTCCATTTGGAGACATATCCTTTGATCCGAGTCTCGTTTTTGTTTGGTTTGCAAATACAGGCTCTTCGATTCTCACACTCACAGCAGCAACAATTGAATTACGTATATCTGATGGGTCGAAATCTTTTTTGTAGAAATCCTTAATGACCTTTGCTACAGCCTCTCTAAAGGCAGCAAGGTGAGTACCCCCTTGTGTGGTGTGTTGACCATTTACAAAGGAGTAATATATCTCATTATAGCCTCCGCTATGAGTCATTGCTACCTCAATATCACCGCCCTGAAGGTGTATAGGACGATACAGATCCTCTCCGTTTAGTTTGTCGTTTAGCAGGTCTGCAAGTCCATTCTTTGAGGAATATTTAACGCCATTCAACTCCAGAACCAATCCGCAATTTAGGTAGGTGTAGTTTTTTATCATACTCACTACGTAGTCCATATTGAAATGGAACTCCTTAAAGAGAGATACATCGGGTGTGAAGCTTACGAATGTTCCCTGTTGCATATTGACACCACTCTCGTAGTTGTCGCTAGTGACATTACCTCCGCTGTATTCAATTGTGTGGCTCTCAGTTCCTCGTATCGACATAATTTTGAAATACGACGATAGGGCATTAACAGCCTTAATACCAACACCATTTAGTCCCACAGATTTCTTAAAAGCGTCGCCACCGTACTTAGCACCAGTGTTGATTTTTGATGATACATCCTTTAGTTTTCCAAGAGGAATACCTCTACCAAAATCTCTAACAGTTACCGTGTCGTCTGTAATATCAATTACTATGCGCTTACCGTGTCCCATGATGAACTCATCAATAGAGTTGTCCAAGACCTCTTTAATCAATACATAAATTCCATCCTCTGGAGATGTTCCATCGCCTAAATCCCCAACATACATTCCGGGTCTTAGTCGTATATGGTCATTCCACGCTAAGGAGATAATCTCATCTTCGTTGTATTTCACTTCACTCATCTGCTTATTCTCTATTATCTTGTTGGTATAGTTCTGGTCTTATATTCTTGTGGTAATTATATATAGTGTTATAAACCATATCTTTCACCTCCTTAACCTGCATATCCTTGATCGTATCAATCGCTATTGGGGAAAGGATATGGATAGTTAGCGTAGAGGGGAATTTCAGCCCCTTATAGTGCTGAGGGTGAGTAGCATCAAACACTCCATCAATCACAATCGGCAAAATGTCGGCTCCAGAGAGTTTTGCAGCAACAAATGCCCCCTCTTTAAATTTGCCGATACGACCTGTCTTTGTTCGTGTTCCCTCTGGAAAGATAACTATTGATACACCCTCACGTATCTCTTTCCTACATCTTTTAACCATCCTTTTAGAGTCAGATAGTGCACCTCTGCGGATTAGTATATCTCCTCTCATCTTTATCAAAAAGTTGATAAGGGGGATGTTAAGCACTTCCTGCTTAGCTACCCAAAGAAGATTCTCGTTCAAGGTGGCAAGAAGAGGAATATCGAGCATAGATTGATGGTTAGACAGTACCATGTAGTTCTTTCCTTTTTGTATATTCTCTAGCCCCTTTACCTTTACCTGCCAGCCCGGTAGGCTAAAGAAGAGAACCTTGGCATAGGCTCTAGAAAAAATATAGAACTTGCTCTGTTTTTTTCCAATAATCGTAAAAAATATCCAACCAAGTGTAAAAATTGGAAAAAATAGGACGATTGCTAAAATTGAAAAAGTTGTAAAAAACGAACTTTTTATCATTGTAAACTATTGACTAATTGTTATTTATTTGCAACTATTTGAACAAATACTTTCACTCTAAGTTGCTTAATTCAATGCAATATTAGTTATTTTTTTCGATTTTTCAAAATTTATATCTATAAGTTGAGAAAATTATACAAGCAACCTTATTTCAGAAAAATAACCAAGAAACGAGGGTAACAAGCTACATTATTTTCTGTTTTTTTTGATGTGCAATTTGGAGGATTGCCAATAAAATAATATCTTTACCCGAACTTATATAAAACACAACTAAATTATGAAACCAACAATTATTTTTGTTTTGATATCTCTATTGATATCATCTTGTAAAACAAATTATTACCTACCACCCCCAACCACATATAACTATGTAGAGGTAGACTCGCACAAAATCTTCTATCGAGAGGCTGGTAACAAACTCAACCCAACAATTATTCTTCTACACGGGTACCCTTCCTCTTCTCACACTTATCGCAATCTAATACCAATGCTTGCTACCCACTATCACGTGATTGCTCCTGATAATTTAGGATCGGGTTTTAGTAGTCGACCAAGTGTAGATAGTGTAGAGTATAGTTTTGAGATGTTGGCAGAGGTGAACAATAAGTTTTTGGCCGCCTTAGGCGTTGATAATTACATTATGTATATGCAAGATTTTGGTGCGCCAGTTGGCTATCGTATGATGATAAAAGACCCAAGTAGGATTGATGCTTTGATTGTGCAAAATGCTAATACTTACCTTGATGGTCTAACAGATGCTCGACAAAAGTTCTTCCAATCGGCACAATTGGACACCAGTGCCCAGAAGCAAGCTCAGCTTTATGCACTAACGGGCCAAGATGCAATCATCAACCAGCAGTATCTTTTTGATATACCAAAAGACAGTCTTAATATTCAATCGCCCGATGCGTGGGTTCACGATCTTAATTTCCTGCGCTCAGAGAATGATCGCCTTATTCAGGTTAGGCTCTTTCAGGACTACAACAACAATCTTTTGAGCTATGACAAGTGGCAAAAGATGTTGCGAGAAGAGCAAACTCCTACATTGATAGTGTGGGGTGCTAAGGATTTGAAATTCAATAAAAATGGAGCAACTGCCTACCTTCGTGATCTACCGCATGCGGAGCTACACCTGCTTGATGCGGGACATTTTGCCGTAGAGGAGAAACCCACTGAGATAGCCCAATATATTCTTCATTTTCTGGGAAAAACTCTATAATTAGTAGCGAACTAAAAATAGGAACTAAGTAAATTTAGTTTTAAATATATAAAAAATAATACCACCTCTATAAATCTTAAATTGGTCTATGGAGGTGGTATATGCTATATTTGCCTATTTGAAACTTGAACTTTATTCAAAAAAATAAAAATTATTTTTTAAAAAAATTTGGAGATTAAAATATTGTTCGTATCTTTGCGAACGTAAACATAAAAGTTATATGCAAAAACAGTCGCCAGAGCAGTTGGCTCGCTACGCAAAAGCGTTGAGTCACCCCATCAGAGTAACCATTATCAACTTCTTGATTAAACAAGAGAGTTGTTATTTTGGAGATATTCACGACGTACTGCCAATTGCTAAAGCAACAGTCTCGCAGCATCTGGCAGAACTCAAAGAGGCTGGACTTATTCAGGGGGAAATTATTCCTCCAAAAGTTAAATATTGCATAAACAAAGAGAATTGGGAAGCAGCGCAGACTCTTTTTGCAGGGTTTTTTGCTTCGAAAGTAGAGAAAAATAAATGTTGTGGTTAATGCGCCACAACTAATGTAGAAATATATTTTTTAACAATAAAGTTCGTTGTTTTGCGAACTACAAACATTTTTAAATTATGGAAATTAAAGTTTTAGGAACAGGTTGTGCAAGCTGTAAAGCACTACACCAAACGGTTAATCAAGCAGTTGAAGAGTTAGGTATTAATGCAACTGTAATTAAAGAAGAGGATCTAATGACCATTATGAACTACAATGTTATGTCTATGCCAGGTTTGGTTATTGATGAAAAAGTGGTATCTGCTGGCAAGAAACTATCACTACAAGATGTTAAAGCATTATTAACGAAATAAATCAAATAGCAATGAAAAAGATTTTTGTAATTCTTCTATCTGCACTTACTTTAGTTTCGTGCGGTTCAAACGGTTCTAATAATAATAAGGCTAACCAAGATGCTCAAGCAGTGGCTCAGGCTCATAAAGACGATGTGGTGGAGGTTCTATACTTTCACGCTAAACAGCGTTGTGTTACTTGTCTTGCTATTCAAAGCCTTACAGAGGAGATGCTTCAGACTAAATTTGCTCAAGCAGTAAAAGATGGAAAAGTTGTCTATAAAGTAGTTGATATTTCAACTCCAGAGGGAGAGAAAATTGCAGATCAGTATGAGGTTACTTGGTCGTCGCTATTTGTCAATAAGTTTGACAAGGGTGTAGAGACTAAAAATAATCTTACAGAGATGGGCTTTGCTTACGCCAAGAATACTCCAGATGTATTCAAAGCAGAGTTTACAGCTAAACTAAATTCACTTCTATAACTCAGAACAATGGAGTATCTACAATCACTCTTAGAGAGTAGTAA
>CAYJOF010000113.1:1641-5023 GCA_964371765.1 uncultured Rikenellaceae bacterium | reverse complement strand
ATACTAGTAGCGAAGCAAATAACTATAACAAGAAATCAATTTTCGACAACTCACCACTTGGATTTATGATGCCTTGTCGATATACATACTACGATTTCAGTAACCTCACCGGCTATACCTACACTACCAATACAATAAGATATGATATTGGGTGGCCTCTAAATACAGGAATTATTTATCGTGGATTTGCCTATTTCCCATTCTCGGGAGTTCGTGGTAGCGACACTGCACTCATCAGGCAGGGTAAAAACAGACCCGATGGACTATGGCTGCGAACTAATTACAGAGTGACAACCAAGGAGACTGGGGCAATATCTGTAAGTGGAAATGTAATAGATGTGACATCATCTAATCCCGTACCTGAAGCCACAAAATTAGGACCTAGAATAGGTGCTCTAGTTAATGCTGGTTCTGGCGCTGGGGTACAGGTTCGCCCAGTAACGCAATTTACTTATGGAAACTAACTAAAGAGCTCAGGAATGAGAAGGAAATAAGAATTTTCGTTGTGCGATTTTTTTGTTAAAAAATTAGGACTCTAAATCCCGCCACTAAAAATATTGCTAATGGTTATATTTCTTTGTAAGCTATAAAAAGAGTGGTGGCAGGATTTTGAGTTGCCTTATAACAAGTAGAGTGATCAAACTATTTTTGTTCTGAAATAAAGGGAGCAAATTGATCATTAGAGTCACTACTCTTCCATTCTGGTTTGCGCATATTAAATATAATCAAAGGGATAGCAACAAAACAGACACAACCACCTCCCAAAATAGCAAACCATACCATACTACTTCCTGTTTCGATCTGAGTTGGAGGGATGAAGCTCAACACAAAAGCTAGTAGTGCCCCAAGAAAACCTACTCCTCCTACCAGCCACATCATCAAATTACCTGTTCTTCCAATCTTGAAAGGCCTTTCAAGATCTGGATAGCGATAGCGAAGACGAATAGCTGACGCAAACATCAACATATACATTACGAGATAAAGAAGGACTGTAAGTTGTGAGAGTATCTGATAGAAAGATTGTACAGAGGGCATCACCACAAATAACATACTTAATACTGTTACGGCAGCTCCCTGAAAATATAGAATGTTTCGTTGCACCCCCTGCTTATTGCTCTTTTGGAAGATTGGTGGCAGATATCCTGCCTTTCCCACTGAGTATATACCTTTGGATGGACCAGCAACCCAAGTAAGCACTCCAGCCAGAACCCCGAACATCAAGCAGATTGCAACAATCGGAGCAGCCCAACTCATACTGAAATGTGTAAGGTAGCTATCGAAACCAACAAGCAGGTTTTGTGTCAAATTCACTTTCCCAGCAGGTATTATAAACCCTAGAGAGAATGTTCCAAGGATGAAAATAAGAACGGTAATCATCGAGCCCATAATAATAGCCTTGGGATAGTTCTTGCCCGGATTTTCAACATCCATAACGTGAATACCCATCATCTCGGTACCTGCATAAAAAAGGAATATTCCTGACGCTAGCACTAGATTATCGATCTTCGAAAGATCAGGAAAAAAGCTCCCAGATAGATCCATCTGACTATGACCTCCAGATATTAGGTAGATTGCTCCAAAGAGAATCAACACCCCAGCAGGTATAATAGTACCTACCAAACCGCCGATTTTGGCAATCTTCCCTACCCACCCTAAGCCTCTCAGAGAGATGATTGTAGCCAACCAGTAGATAGTAAGCACCACTATGAGCGTGAAGAATTTATTTGACGCCAATGCGGAGTCTTTGGCGGTGTCGAGTCCTATGAATGCAATTGATACTGCTCCAAAAGTCAGGACGGTTGGATACCAAATGGTACTTTGAATCCACTGCAACCATATCGCCAAGAAACCAAAACGAGGCCCCATTGCCTCTCCAACCCACCTAAACACACCTCCCTCCTTGTTAGAGAATGTGCTAGCCAATTCTGCGGCTACTAGAGCAGTTGGGATAAGAAACACGATAGCCGCAAACAGATAGTAGAAAGCGGAGGATAGACCATAGACAGTTTCAGCTGCTAAGCCTCTGAGGCTAACAACGGCTGTAACATTCATAATTGCAAGCGTTATCACACTTAACTTAAATGATGAAGTTGATTTTTTCATAACTCAATAATTTGTTTTTGATTACACAATTAAGTGTACTGTTTACAACTAGCCACCTTACAAAAACGATGCAACTTTTTGGCAAAGATGATACGATATCCAACAATAATTAGTATCTTTGTAGAGTTTAACATATTATGACAATGTTTAAGAGATTAATTTTAAGTTTGGTTTTCTTGTTGAGTACTGCCTGCATTGCTCAATCTAAAGAGGTGTATAAATTCGACGGTGGATGGAAATTTTCTACCTCAAACACAAATATTATTGATGTAGCTCTGCCCCACATTTGGGACAATCCGCTCTATAAACAGGGCAGCTACTCAAAGTTGCTTACCGTGCCTGAGAGTTGGGAGGGTAAGCGTCTGTTCTTGAAATTCGATGGAGTATCTCGAAATGCAGACCTATTTATCAACAGTAAATTTGTTGGTAGCCATTCTGGCAGCTACACTGGATTTGTATACGAGATAACGCCATTCATCACAGTCGGATCAAACCAAATCACACTGAGCGTAAACAGCACTCTAGACCACAAATCTCTCCCCTTGGAGAGCGAATACTTTGAGTATGGAGGTATTAGTAGAGGTATTGAGTTGATTGTCACAAGCGATGACTTTATTGCCGACAATGAAATGGCAACAAACGGCATTTTGATAACACAAAACAGCGTCACAAACAAACAGGCAGAGATAGATGTAACAATTACCGTAGGTGGTATGATTGGCAATCAGTCAACTATAAGCGTGGATATTTTCCGAGGTCAAACAATTGTTGCATCAAAGGAGGTAGAGCTTGAGATTGGCTACAACGAGACTGCTCAAGCCAACCTTAATTTCACTATCAACGATCCTCGTCTATGGAGCGGCGTGAACGATCCATTCCTATACGAGGCGGTAGCAACCTTGCGTAACGAGGGAGGTAAGGTGATTGACAAAGAATCATCCTCATTTGGACTGAGATACGTAAGTATCGATCCAACAAGTGGATTTATGCTCAACGGTGGCAGTTATCCTCTATATGGTGTTGTAGTTACTACCGACAAATTTGGAGTTGGCAACGGCTACTCAAAATTCGATATTGAGGAAGATTTCAAAAAAATAATCGAGATTGGAGCTACAGCCGTTCGCACTACACCGGGAGCACTACACCCATATTTTTATGAACTATGCGACAGAAATGGTATTGTGGTATGGTGCGACTTTCCGCTCATTGGGAACGGAAATATCTCAAGAGGTTTCATAAACTCCTACCCTCTAATCTCAAATGCAGAACAGCAGTTTAT
>CAYJOF010000113.1:0-1631 GCA_964371765.1 uncultured Rikenellaceae bacterium | reverse complement strand
CCACCCGTCAATTGTGATGTATGGTGTCTTCAACAAGGTTGTAGGCAATGGAGACAACCCAGTAGCACTTATTGCAAGCTTAAACGAGAAGGCAAAATCATTCTCGCCAGATCGTATCACAGTTGGAACGAGTGTCGAGGATGGCAAGATTAACTACATAACAGATGCAATAGCTTGGGCGCAATATTTTGGTTGGAAAAACAACACTATCCTATCCGATTTCGCTATCTGGCTACAAGGATTCAACAACAACTGGACAGAACTATCTCCGGGCTTGGCTGAGTATGGTGCTGAAGGAAGGTATGACCACACTATCGCATCGCAAACCCCACCAAAACAGGGAGAGAGCATATTGACCGAGGACAACCAAACAGCAATACACATTGCTCACTCAACAGCACTAAACGCACCAAATCGTTTCTGGGGTTCATTTGTAAACTCATTATTTGACTACCGAGCTTCATCTTTGGCAGGCTCTTTGTCAGATAATTATCTACACTACGGACTAATCTCTTATGATAGAAGCATAAATAAAGATAGTTTCTACCTCTACAAAGCTAACTGGAATAAAGAGGATAAATTTGTACACATTGCTGGCCGTCGCAAGAGCTACGAACCAAACAAGAGTTACACAATCACCATCTTCTCAAATTGCGATTTAGTAGAGTTGAAATTAAACGGAGTAAGCCTAGGTATTGAAGAGGTAGCTGGAGGTATTGCACAATGGGAAAATATAACACTCGAAAAATACAATTTCCTAACAGCCATAGGAGACAACTCTTATGCCGAAAGAATTGAGATTAAAACATCACTAATTAAATAACAATTAAATCTGATTAGAATGAATACTAAAACACTTCTTACACTAGCGTTGCTTTTAGTCGCAACACTAATCACCCTACCAAGTACTGCACAGGACACTAAAGGGAGCAAAAAAGAGCAACGAGAGGCACAACATCGTCAAGAATATGCAGATAAGTGCAACGAGATTCTAACAATGGTTCAGTCAGGCAACTGGCGTTTTACGATTTTCAGTATCGATGAGGCAGGACACACGGCACTCGCATCAAGCCAACTAAAAGGGGCTAACTTTGTGAGTGTACAAGATGCAGAGATGACTGTTCAACTACCACTACAAGGCAACTCGCAGAGATTTGGTAGTGGTGTATCCACCCTAACGGAGCTGAAGTTTGTAACAGACTCTTTCGTGATTGAAAAAAGCACAAACAGCAACGACCAGATGGTTCTTTCTGGCCACGCAATCCGTCCAGAGGACAACGCTAAGTACGATCTTAACTTCGTAATCGAACAAAACAAAGAAACCCTTACAGTTATCTCAGCAGGAGTAGATAACATAACCTACAAGGGCAGTTTCTCCGCTTTAAAGAGCAGAAAATAGCAAAATTTTTACACAACAGCAGCTGTTTTGACTTAAGCAAAACAGCTGCTGTTTTTATGTGTAGCCCCATCTCAATTAGTTCATAGTAAAATTTTGTACTGTCCGACAAAAGTTTTACAAAACATGACAGCGCCTTATTGATAAGGAGGCTTGAAAATCAAGACTCAAAAATTTTTCAATCAACAAAACCTATCATTAGGCAAAATTGGACAGATGTGCATTAGTTTTAGAC
>CAYJOF010000112.1:4828-5112 GCA_964371765.1 uncultured Rikenellaceae bacterium | reverse complement strand
CACATCTGTTCCTCCCCCTCAAAACCACTAATTCTCTTTATTTATGAAGTTCTTTTGTGCGGATACGTATCAAAAGTTCGATAATACCGTAGAACATAATAACCATACCGCAGAACATTACCAATCTAGAAGTCAATTCAAATGGCTCGAAAATTATAAGGCATCCCGAGGTGAGAATTAGGATTGGCAGGATAAATAGCTTACCTGATATTTTGCCCTCAATCTTACGACGAATAGTCAATAAGTATAGCTGGAAGAAGCCTGCACAAATAAGGAATATTCCA
>CAYJOF010000112.1:4409-4818 GCA_964371765.1 uncultured Rikenellaceae bacterium | reverse complement strand
AACAACGGTAGCTACCAGTGAGATAAACATCGTTGGGGCTGCCAAGAGAAATACACCCATAAGCAGATTGATAAGAGCATTACCAATCATAAGATTTTTGCGCTCCTCTACAGAAGATTGCTTCATTGTTAATAATGTTGCAATTCCAAAGAAAATAATCAGCGCTCCAATAGCATAGACAACATAAATTAATAGTTGATCGTGAAAGGCAATTAACATAAGACCAGAGATAGTTGATACTACTGATCGATAGAGGTAGTAGTCGCCTCCAATTTGTCCAAATTTCTTCATAACATTACGATTTTAATATAGTTATACAATCAATTAACTTGCAATGAAAATACCAACCTCCCTTACGAGCGTAGTCTATTTGTGTAGTGCCTCCCAAAGAAGATCTTTTAGCTCCATT
>CAYJOF010000112.1:253-4399 GCA_964371765.1 uncultured Rikenellaceae bacterium | reverse complement strand
ATTACTCCTTCGCTTTTGATCTCCTCGTTTAACTCCTGTTCTAGTTGCTCGTCTAGCATATCACATTTAGTGATAGCCAAAACTCTCTGTTTGTCGAGCATCTCTGGGTTGTACTGTTGTAGTTCGTTTAGGAGTATTCTATACTCTTCACTTACAGATTTTGCATCTGCACTAACCATAAACAGTAGAACCGAATTACGCTCTATGTGTCTTAGAAATCTTGTTCCAATTCCTCTTCCTAGGTGTGCCCCTTCGATAATTCCCGGAATATCTGCCATAACGAATGATCTGTCGTCGCGATATGAGATGATTCCTAGGTTAGGCTCTAGGGTTGTAAAAGCGTAGTCAGCAATCTTTGGTTTTGCAGCCGATACGACCGATAGTAGAGTAGATTTTCCTGCATTAGGGAATCCTACCAAACCTACATCGGCAAGAAGTTTCAGCTCAAGTATGAACCAGCCCTCCTTACACTCTCCACCTGGCTGAGCGTGTCGTGGTGCTTGGTTGGTTGCTGTGCGGAACTGCCAATTGCCCAGTCCTCCACGTCCTCCTCGAAGAAGAACAACCTCTTGACCATCTTCTGTGACCTCGCACATCACCTCGCCTGTCTCTGCATCCTTGGCAACCGTCCCTAGTGGAACATCGAGAATCATATCTACACCATTTCTGCCGCTCATCCTTGCCCCCTGTCCAAACTTACCATCCTCAGCATATATGTGCTTACGGTATTTAAGGTGAATAAGAGTCCAATATTGACTATTGCCACGCAATATTACGTGCCCTCCACGACCTCCATCTCCCCCATCTGGGCCACCAAACTCAACAAACTTCTCTCTGCGGAAGTGTACAATACCTCCACCACCATTGCCCGAACGGCAAAATACCTTTACATAATCTACGAAATTTGTTGTAGCCATTTTTTTCTTTTTATTCTGTTCTTTGTCAATAAATTCGGTAGTTTTATACCTATTCTACAACAAAGATAGTAAATTTTTTTAATTTCCAATCATATTATCAATTTTTTATTCGTTTATTTGATTTTTCTTTCTTAGGCCTAAGTGGAAGGCTATAATAGTAGTGGGTGGAAAACAAATAAATGAGCTAATAATTATATATATATAGTGTGCCTAGAATGGCAAAAAAAAACAGTGAACGATTTGGAGGATAATTTTATTTTGTGTATCTTTGCGAAAAATAAAATTAATTGAATTATATAAACAAAAACTACTAAACTATGTTTAAGAATCATCCTAAAGGTCTTCTTGGAGCGGCTCTAGCCAATATGGGCGAGCGTTTCGGCTTTTACATTATGATGGGTATCCTTGTTCTGTTCCTACAGACAAAGTTCAACCTTACTGATACCGATGCAGGTATCATCTATTCGGCGTTCTATGCTGGTATCTACGTACTTGCTTTAGCAGGTGGTATCATCGCAGACAAAACTAAGAAGTACAAAACAACTATCCTTGCAGGTGTTATCCTGATGAGTGTTGGTTATGGTTTGTTGGCAATCCCAACAGCTACTCCTGTACCTCACGAGAGCTACTCTCTTATGCTAATCCTTACTTGTCTAGCTCTTTTTGTTATCGCTTTTGGTAACGGTCTATTCAAAGGTAACCTTCAGGCTTTGGTTGGCCAGATGTACGACAACGAGAAATACGTTAAGTTCCGTGACACTGGTTTCCAGATTTTTTACATGTTTATCAACGTAGGTGGTATCTTTGCTCCACTTATGGCTATCATTATGCGTAACTGGTGGGTTGAGTCTAACGGCTACCTATACAACCAGCTACTTCCAGACTTCTGTAACAAGTACATCTTCTCTAATGGTGCTACTGGTGGTGATAGCATTGTTGCTGCTGCTGCTGAGATGGGTCACACTATCTCTACACCTGCTGAGATTATGCAATTTGCAAACGACTACCTATCGGTATTCTCAACTGGATTTAACTATGCATTTGCTTCTGCAATTGGTGCAATGCTTATCTCTATTGTTATCTTTATCGTTAACAAGAACAAGTTCCCAGATCCATCACAGAAGAAAGCTGCTTCAGCTTCTGCTAATGAGGTTCAAATGTCAGCTGCTGAGATCAAACAACGTATCTACGCTCTATTGGCAGTATTTGCAGTTGTTATCTTCTTCTGGTTCTCATTCCACCAAAATGGTCTTACTCTAACGTTCTTTGCTAAGGACTATATTGATATGACTGGTTTCGAGGTCGATCTAGGCTTCACTACTATGAAAGGTGTTGAGTTATTCCAATCTTTCAACCCTCTATTTGTAGTTATGCTTACTCCTATCATCATCTCTATCTTTGGATGGTTGAAGGCTAGAAATATCGAGCCATCTACTCCTAAGAAGATTGCTATCGGTATGGGTATCGCGGCTATCGGTTTCGTTGTTATGGTTGCAGGTTCAACTGCTCTTCCTTCACCAGCAGAAATCGCAGAAGGTGCAGCTTACTCTCCATCGGTAACTCCTTGGTTGTTGATCGGTTGTTACTTCATTCTTACAGTAGCAGAGCTTTTCATCTCTCCACTAGGTATTTCGTTTGTGTCGAAGGTTGCTCCTCCACACCTACAAGGTCTTATGCAGGGTATGTGGCTAACTGCAACAGCTCTAGGTAATGGTCTTCTATTCATCGGAGCTATCTTCTATGAGAGCATCTCTCTATCTATGACTTGGACAATCTTCGTTGTAGCTTGTTTGATCTCGATGGTTACTATGCTAGGAATGCTTAAGTGGTTAGAGCGCGTAAGTAAATAATATATCCTCAACATATTGAGATTCAAGAGGCTTATCCTTTGGGATAGGCCTCTTTTTTGTGTCTTTGCAAAAGTGAATTTGGTGGTTCTGGAAAAAAGTAGTAATTTAGTGGGATTAAATCCGTGTTAATATGATTGAAAAGAGGCGAGAAATAAAGATAGAGAACGAAAAATGTGTTGTAGTAGCCATTGTTACTGACTCTCGAGAGGAGAAGCGTGTAGATGAATATCTAGAAGAGTTGGAGTTCTTGGCTCTAACGGCAGGAGCTGTTAGCCAAAAACGTTTTATTCAAAAACTATCGCACGCTAATCGTCGTACATATGTAGGTGAGGGTAAGCTCGAAGAGATTGCACTATATGCAAAAAATAACGAAATAGATTTAGTTATCTTCGATGACGAGCTATCTCCTTCCCAGATGCGCAATATCGAAAAGGAATTGAAAGTTAAGGTTCTCGACAGAACCAACCTGATTCTTGATATTTTTGCTAGTCGTGCGACAACCGCTTATGCTAAAACGCAGGTTGAACTTGCTCAGTACCAATATCTACTACCTAGACTTACGGGTATGTGGACTCACCTTGAACGTCAACGAGGAGGTATCGGTATGCGAGGCCCCGGGGAGCGAGAGATTGAGACAGACCGCCGTATTATTCGTGATAGAATCACAAAACTAAAGGATGATCTCAAGAAGATAGATCGCCAAATGGCATCACAACGCTCAAACCGTAAAGGTATGGTGAGAGTTGCTCTTGTGGGTTATACCAATGTAGGAAAATCGACCCTAATGAACCTAATTGCCAAGAGTGAGGTTTTGGCTGAGAATAAGCTTTTTGCAACTCTCGATACAACAGTACGTAAGGTTGTAATAGATAATATTCCGTTCCTGATGTCTGACACAGTAGGATTTATCCGAAAACTTCCTCACCAACTTGTTGAATCGTTCAAATCTACCCTAGATGAGGTTCGTGAAGCTGACCTTTTGTTGCACGTTGTGGATGTATCTCATCCAGATTTTGAACAACAATATGATGTTGTAAACAAAACTCTTGCAGATATTGGTGCAGCCGATAAACCAGTATTTTTGGTGTTCAATAAAATTGACGACTTTAGCTATATCAAAAAAGATGAGGATGATCTTACACCAATCACAAGAGAGAATCTAAGCTTAGAGGATATTGAGAAGAGCTGGATGGCTAAGCTAACGACGCCAACAATTTTTATCTCAGCTAAAGAGAAGGTCAATATCGATAAGTTCAGAAAAGATCTATATAGTATGATATATGAGCTCCATAGTGGCCGTTATCCATTTAATAATTTCTTATATTAGTCCTTATGCAGAGTAGAGATCAAAAGCAAGATATGCTAGATATTCGCTATCT
>CAYJOF010000112.1:0-243 GCA_964371765.1 uncultured Rikenellaceae bacterium | reverse complement strand
TCGCTATCTTCAGATGGCTAGAATTTGGGCAGAAAACTCATATTGTGTTCGCCGTCGAGTTGGAGCACTCATCGTTAAAGATAAGATGATCATTTCGGATGGTTATAACGGTACTCCTAGTGGATTTGAGAATGTATGTGAGGATGATGTGACAGGTAGAACTAAACCTTATGTGCTTCACGCTGAGGCAAATGCAATCACCAAAGTTGCTAAATCAAATAATAATAGCCTAGGGGCAACTCT
>CAYJOF010000111.1:1729-5139 GCA_964371765.1 uncultured Rikenellaceae bacterium | reverse complement strand
AACCCCAAACGAATGAGAGATTGGATCTCAATCCCAAAATCTAACGGCTATGAGTCTCTCCACACTACCGTTATCACCAAAGAGGGGAAATGGGTAGAGGTTCAGATTCGCTCCAAGCGTATGGACGAGATAGCAGAGAATGGAATAGCTGCTCACTGGCGATACAAGGGGGTTAAAGGCGACAACAAAGTGTGGCTCGACAGACTACGAGAGGTCATCGAGAGTGTCAACATAACAGGTTCAACCTTAGCACTAGATTCTGAGATAGACAACTCTCAGAATGAGATATTTGTGTTCACACCAACAGGCGATTTGCGCAAGTTGCGCCAAGGAGCAACCATCCTCGATTTTGCATACGACATACATTCGAAAATTGGAGATAGCTGTGTCGGAGGGCGTGTCAATAGCAAAAATGTAAACATTCGCCATCTGCTCAAAAATGGCGATTTAGTGGAGATCAAGACAAGCAAACAGCAATTTCCTAAGACAGATTGGCTAAATAGCGTTGTTACCTCAAAGGCAAAAAACCGCATAAAAGCCTACCTAAGAGAGCAGAGCGTAAAGGAGACCGAAGAGATAAAAGATGAGCTGGAGCGCAAGATAAAGAACTGGAAGCTTCAGATAGCCTTTGATGAGGCGGTAAGCACGCTTTGCAAGTACTACAAAGTAAAGAATGGTTCGGAGCTATATCGCCAACTCCAAAGCGAGGAGATCTCTATGCTAGAGACTAAAGAGATTCTCTCTAAGTTTATTGCGGGGGATCTCTCTTTGCGCCACACAGAGGAGCGTAAGGTAAAAGAAACAGCAAGTTCAAACGAGCATAGTGACGATATTTTATTGGTAGACAATAACATATCCAACATAAAATATAACTTTGCAAAGTGTTGTAATCCCATTTTTGGAGATTCCATAAAGGGCTTCATTACCGTTCTCAATGGCATTACCATCCATCAAAGTGATTGTGTAAATCTCTCTCACCTAGAGGAGAGATACCCTTACCGAGTTATGGAGGCAAACTGGTCTTCACAACACAGCAAAGGGCTATTTATGGCAAAAATTGCACTATTTAGCGATCACAACCACGGGCTAGAGAGCGACATAAAGGGGATAGCATCTGACCTAAATATAGCACTCAGAGGTATCAACACCACCCAACAAAGCAAGGCATACTATACAGAGATACAAGCCGAAGTGCCAAATACTAATGTACTAAGTTCATTCGTTTACCTTCTGAAGAGCTTAAAATCAACTTCTAGGGCATATAGTCTCTAGCAAATTGTATATTTTTTAAAAAATAGTTATCTTTGCGCACAAATAAGAAATAATAGTTTAAATAATGAATACAAACAATCAAGAACAACAGCAAGTAAACCCTACAAAGGGGTACAAAATCATCATCACTGCCCTAGCTATTGCAGTGGTAGTAATTTCAGGTCTATTCCTTATGAATATCAACGACCTTAAAGAGGCAAACCTAATCCTTAATGACGAGAAGATAGCACTTTCTGAAGAGCTAACTCTTGCAGTAGAGGATCTAGGAAATATGACAACCGAAAATGAAGAGATCAACAAGTCGCTAGAGATCCAGAAGCACAAAGCAGATTCTCTACTGACAGCACTAGGCAAAGAGCGCAGCTTTAGCCGTGCAAAGATTCGTCAATACGAGAAAGAGCTTGGCACACTTCGTACAATTATGAAAAAGTATGTGTACCAAATCGACTCTCTTAACACAGCCAACAAAACTCTTTCGGCGGAGAACATCAAATATCGCACTGAACTACGCCAAACTCAACTTAGAGCTGACGCATCGGAGGAGCAAAATCAAGAGCTAACTCAGAAACTACGCAAGGGTTCACAGATTGCAGCTCGTGATATTGACTTGATTGTGTCTCGCAAACCTAACGGCTCAATGACAAGAGCAACAAGAGCTAAGAGTATGAAGATTGATTTCGTTCTAAGCTCAAACTCTATTGCACTTCCAGGAGAGAGAGCGGTATATGCACGTGTTATCACTCCAGAGGGCTACCCTCTTGCAGAGAGCTCTTCGGCACTATTCGATTACGAGGGTGAGAAGCTAACATTTACTGCTGCACGTGATATTGACTACCAAAACGACGATCTAGCGGTGAGTCTATACTACGATTGCGAGGGGCTAAAAGCTGGTAAGTATATTGTTGAGATCTATATGGATTCTCTACTTGTAGGATCAGCAAACATTTCTCTAAAGTAAGGGTAAGGGCAGAACAGATTTTACAAAACAAGGCTATCTCGAAATCAATTCGAGATAGCCTTATTTGTAAGAAATATCTTTATACTATGACAGAAAAAGAAAAAATGCTCAACGGAGAGCTTTACAGCTGCACCGACCCAGAACTTAGCAATCGTTGGCATAGGGCAAAAGAGTTGGAGAGAGAATTCAATACTGTTGATACTCGTTCAAGAGAGAAGGTAGAGGCAATACTTGACGAACTACTCGGCTCTCGAGGCAAGAATTGTTGGATTGCACCTCCCATCCACGTAGATTACGGGGAGAATATACATCTAGGAAAAAATGTCGAGTTCAATATGGGCTGTACCCTCCTCGATTGTAACAGAATTACGATTGGCGATCACAGTGGACTTGGACCCAATGTTCAGATCTACGCCGTTGGACACCCAATTGAACCAAATAGAAGATTATCAACAACCAGCCCGATGTGGAGATGTATATCGGCACCTGTTACAATTGGCAAAAATGTATGGATTGGTGGAGGTTCTATAATTCTCCCTGGAGTTACAATTGGAGACAACACAACAATTGGGGCAGGCAGTGTTGTAACAAAAGATATTCCTGCAAATGTCTTAGCTCTAGGCAATCCTTGCCGAGTTATCAAGAAACTCGACAATACACCAAGCGAATAGAAATTCACTAAAAAAATATATTAGTGTCCAAGGAAATTTCTGATTGAACAGCTCTTCAACTCATAATTTCTTGGATACTAATATTTTTTTTGATTCGCCCTATACTCATTTGGAGTCTGTCCTACTCTCTTCTTAAACTGGCGACTAAAGTATTGAGGGTATTCGAACCCAAGCGAATAGGCAATCTCGGAAATCGAGAGTGAACTTGAACACAACTGCTCTTTTGCTCTGAGGATAATATATGATTGGATATGCTCCTGCGCACTAAGCCCTGTAGTTTTTCTAATTAAATCCGACACATAATTTGGAGAGAGATTAAGTTTCTGAGCACAATATTTGACAGTAGGCAAACCCAACTGCTCAACTGCCTTATCCACATAATAGTCTCTAAGCACCATTTCGAAACGTGCTATAATATCGTTATTTAGACTCTCACGTGTAATAAATTGACGATCGTAGAACCTCTCACAATAATCTAGCAATAACTCAATACTAGAGACAATTATTCG
>CAYJOF010000111.1:0-1719 GCA_964371765.1 uncultured Rikenellaceae bacterium | reverse complement strand
CGCTTACTATGCTTGTCGATAGGCCTAGATACCTCACTAGCAATTTTCGCTATACAGTCGCCTATATCTCGCCTCTCTGAAGAACTTAAATGCAGAGCTTCATTCACCTCATAGCAGAAGAAGTTGTAATTTATTATTGAATGTATTAGATTCGTTCCACTAAGCAGATCTGGGTGAAAGAATAGCCCAATTCCCTTACCTTGCTTCTGTTCTTGCTCTTGCACCGGATCTACCCCAATAACTTGCTTAGGAGCAACGAACACCATAGATTCCTCTTGATAGTCATATCTACTGCGCCCATACATCAGCTCGGAACCGCAACAATCTTTTATCAGTATCGAGTAGAGATTTGCAGAAAGCAGACCCTCAAAGCGGGCATCTAACTCCGCAAAATCCACAACCATAACCAGTGGATGTTGCGCTTGAACGCCCATCAACTTACCTAGTTGAGAGATAGATTCAATTTTCAATATCTTACTCTGCTTCATAGCGTCAAAGTTACTATTTTTTTATTAAATTTAGAATAGTAAGCTCACTGTGTGTACCTAGTCTCATCGGAGGACCAAATGTTCCACTACCTTGTGAGACATAAACCTGCAAGGTATCATCATATTTGTATAGTCCCTTGTTGAATTCAAACATTGCTTTTGCAATAAGTGTTGCAGGGAACATCTGTCCAGCGTGTGTATGTCCTGCAAGATATAGATTTATGCCATTCTCAGACGCATACTTTGCCCCAACAGGATTGTGATGTAGCATCAATGAGGCCCTACTTTTGTCTATCGACAATCTAGGAAGAGCCTGCTGAATGGTTGTACCTGCAGGTGGTGCATGAAAGGTATTTACGGTGCTGTCATCTGCCATCAAATAATCCAGACCAACTATTTGCAATCCCTTAAAATCAACTAGGCGATTGTCCAGAACTATAATTCCGTGATTAGAGAGCATCTGTTTAATTTCATCAGACCCTGAGTAACCATCGTGGTTTCCTTCTACAAAATAAATAGGCACACTCAAGCGTCCAAAAGGCTCTAAAACTTCAGGGTTTAGATTAACACGCCCATCAAACATATCGCCAGTTATCACCACTGCATCAACATCCTCTTGTTGAACTTTTCGAACCAACCTATCAACTGTTCTCTTACCCCAAAAGTGCCCAATATGAATATCCGATAATTGAGCAATCCTAAGAGGTTCGACAAGATTAGGCAGAACAATTTCTTGATGATAAGTCTTAACATTTTGAGCATTCCACAACGAGAATAACGAGATGGCCAAAGTAACACCAAGAACAACACCCCCAAAAACCTTAGGTTGCATTTTAATCACAAGCTGTACTAAATCTGCTGCAAGCATAACAAACAACAAAATCGCCAAAACACCAAACCCAATAGAGGAGATATTATTAATAAGGTGTGAAAATCCACTAGTCAGGTTGTTTCTCATAACAAGCATAATACTTATAACAAAAAACAACACAACAGCACAAAATACTATCGTAGTTATCATTGGGGGTAGGTTATATGCCCACGCCAATCGTCGTGATAGGTAGATTAACGCCACTGCTAGCAGCGATAGGAAAAGAATTGGGATAAGCGACAAAATTAAATTATTCATATACTTTTTAAAAAAAATCAGTTCAACAATTGTACCTTAGAGTATTTAGATTGTATAAATTAACAGTGCAAAATTACCATAAAATTCAATAATAATATTATA
>CAYJOF010000110.1:0-5178 GCA_964371765.1 uncultured Rikenellaceae bacterium | reverse complement strand
AGCTTACAAAGGCCAAAGCGACTAAACTTAAAATTATTGCTCTCATATTTATCTATTTTTTTCTAATCTATCTATTATTCTTGCTACAAAAGATCTAGGCACTTGGGTAAGCGCCATCTTATCTTCAAACCAATTTTTCAACGAAATATCGTAACCAATTCCCTGCATATAGTTGTATGTAGAGTTTTGGAGTGCTTTCTGTATTTTTTTATAGTTAATCTCCTCTTTTTGGAAATACTCTACTGTATTATTTGCAAATGGATTTGGATCTTTGCTTACTCTCTCAACACCAAAGTCCTCAGGACGAATACCCGTTGGGCTATGCTCTGTCATAGTGTAGCGGTGCCAGAAAGCCGACTGAACCAGACCGTTTTCGAACATCTGACGCACTATCTCCAAAGAGTCTACACACTCTTGATAAGTTTGTGTCGGGAAGCCATACATAAGGTAGGTATGCACCATTATTCCTGCTGAGGTAAAGTTGTATGTAGCCTCGACTGCACTCTCGACTGTAATGCCTTTGTTTATTAGTTTAAGAACTCTAGGTGAGGCAACCTCAAGGCCTCCTGTTACGGCAACACAACCAGCCTGAGCAAGTATCTTACACGACTCTAGCGTATAGCTCTTATCGAAACGAATATTTCCCCAGAAACTAATTACAAGTCCTCGCTCTATCACCAATTGAGCGAACTCTATTAGTAGTTTTGGAGGAAGTGCCTCATCGGTGAAGTGAATTCCCGACAGGCCAGTCTGAGACACTACTTGTTCAACCTTATTGTATATCTCTAGCGCACTAGTGGCTTCATAACGTGATATGTAGTCAAGGTTGGTGTCACAGAAGGTACATTTACCCCAATAACAACCGTGGGCAAAGGTGATTTTCAACCAACGACCATCACTCCAAAGTTTGTGCATTGGATTTGTAAATTCAATAAGTGAGATATATTTGCTTAAATCTATACCATCGTATGTTGGAGCAGGCAGTTGCGAGAATGGCACATTGAGAGTTTGGTTGAACATCGGGACAATCTTATTATTTTTAAGAAAGACCGTTCTTACCATTTTATCGTCCTCTATCTTACCCTCTAGGTGTTCGATAAGCCTAGAAAGAGGCAATTCTCCATCGTCGAATATTAGATAGTCGGCATAGTCAAACACTCTAGTGTCGTTTAAGTGTCGTAATTCAGTGCTGATGTATCCCCCACCAATAACTACCTTACAGTCATACTTCTCTTTTAGCAGTTTACCACATCTCAGAGCACTATACAAACATCCCGGAAATGGCACTGTAATACCTACCATCTCAGGTTTTAGCTGCTCAATTTTATCACACAACATATCCAACATAATCTGATCTATGAGATTAGGTTCTTGTTGTAGTTCTCTCTCTATGTAGTCAAACGTAGGTGCCGATAGGGCAATCTGCTCGCCGTACTTGATTAGTGAGAATTTACGAGTCACCATATCTGCTATAAAGTCAGACAAATCTAGCATAAAAAGCGATGCTAGGTGTTTGGCTCTATCGTGAAAGCCTGTTGTTCCAAACGCCCACTCCAAGGCCTCATCGTCGAGTTTTGCACAACGAGAGCCCTCAGGCAAAAAGCCACGAGAGGCAATTCGAGTTGCCAGAGAGTCATCCTTACCCTGCAAAAAACGAACAACACTCTCTACACAGCGTAGGTAGTCATCCTTTTTGAGTGCAACTGCACGTGCTTTTTGAGATAGTCTCTCACGCTCAAATGCCTCTCCAAAGAGGGGAGCGAGAAACTCTTTGCAAAATATTTTCTCGATAAGATCTATCGATAAATCCCACTGTTGAGCATCGTATCCCTGCTGGCGCAAATATGCACACAGCACCCCCGTTGCAGGATATGGGGAATTTAGCTGAATTAGCGGCGGAGTTATTAGTAATGTTCTCATCAAAAAATATTAAAACCTTGCAAAGATAATCCAAATGGCACTACAAAGCAAGTAGGAGTGAATCTAACTTATTAACGTTATTTGTAACCATTTTATTTCAAACGCTCTTTTAGATCTTGGGCTAGTTGCTCATAACCCTCCTTACCTAAAAGTGCATACATATAATTTTTATAAGCCTCAACACCTGGTTGATCAAATGGATTTACCTCTAGCATATAACCTGAGATTCCACACGCAACTTCAAAGAAGTAAAGCAAGGAGCCTAAATTCACCTCATCGAGCGTATCGATAGTGATCTCAAGGCAAGGCACCCCCCCATCTACGTGAGCAAGAATGGTCGCCTCTTGAGCTAGAGCATTAACCTCACTTACACTCTTTCCAGACAGGAAATTGAGTCCATCTAAGTTATCTGCACTCATTGGTATATTCATATCCAACTTTGGAGTTTTCACCGTTAGGAAGGTCTCAAAAATGTGGCGTTCACCATCTTGAACATACTGTCCCATTGAATGTAGATCGGTAGAGTAGATAACGCTTGCTGGGAAAATACCTTTGTGTTGCTTACCCTCGCTCTCGCCATATAGTTGTTTCCACCACTCTGCCACGTACTGCATCTTTGGCTCAAAGCTTGCCAAAATCTCAACTTTCTTATTGTGCTTATAAATAAGGTTACGTGCCGCTGCATAGCTCTCAAAAGGAGTATAATCGCCCGTCGTCAGATTTTCCTCTGCCATTGTCGATGCGCCGTGAAGCAACATCTCAATATCGAATCCAGCAATTGCAATTGGAAGAAGACCAACGGCAGTAAATACCGAGAATCGTCCTCCTACATTATCAGGAATTACGAACGTTTCGTATCCAAGTTGATCTGCCATAGTCTTTAGAGCACCACGCTCTTTGTCGGTAATGGCAACAATTCGCTTTATAGATTCATCTTTTCCATATCGTTGCTCCATCTCAGCCTTAATCACCCTAAAGGCAAGAGCAGGCTCTGTTGTTGTTCCAGATTTAGATATTACAACCACTCCAACACTGTATTGTGACATAATATCTTTGAGTTGCGATAGGTAGCTTCCGCTGATATTGTGTCCTGCAAAAATCACAATAGGGTCTTTACGAGACGCTCTATCTAGTAGTGATAGGCTAGAGGATAGTGCCTCAATTACTGCCTTAGCTCCAAGATATGATCCGCCAATTCCCACTACAACCACTAGATCACAAGTGCTACGCATACGTTGAGAACAGGATTTAATCTGTTCAATCTCTTCTCGTGAGATTTCGCTCGGTAGGGATAACCACCCTAGATAGTCACTTCCACTTCCTGTGCCTCTATTAAGTGTTTTTGCTGCCTGACGCGCCTGACTAAGATAGTCCTCATAAAGATTTACATCTACTGCGCTAGTTAAATTTTTGATGCTAAAATTTATTCTTCCCATAAGACAATATTTTTTATATGATTATTTAATTACAACTATTTCAATCTCTCCGACAATGCTTTAATCTGCTCTTTTGCAGACACTTTATTGTAGAGAATTTGGTAGACACTCTCTGCAATTGGCATCTCAACTCCCTTAGTTTGATTGATTTGATGAACACAATTTGCAGCATAATATCCCTCTGCTATCATACCCAATTCCTGTTTTGTGCTATTGATTGAATAACCACGTCCTATCATATTTCCGAAGGTTCTATTTCGGCTAAACTGAGAGTATGAAGTAACAAGTAGGTCTCCTAGATAAGGAGAGGTATTAATATCTCTAGGGTATGAGTAGCTCGCCTCGAGAAAGGAGATTGTCTCTTTGACTGCATTTGTGATTAGTACAGCTATAAAGTTATCTCCATATCCTAGTCCGTTACAGATACCAACTGCTAGGGCATAGATATTTTTAAGAACAACACAATATTCAATACCATAAATATCGCTATGCTTATTCATTTTAATGTATGAACTTGCAAATTTCGTCATCAGAAATTGAGCATTATCATCTACCGTACACACTATATTAAGGTATGACAGTCTCTCAAGTGCTACCTCCTCTGCGTGACAAGGTCCAGTAAGAAGACCTATTTGAGAAAATGGCAAACCATATTCGATATTGAAATATTCAGCAATCGTGATAAGATCTCCGCTATTGCTCGACACAATTCCTTTGATTGATGAGATAATAAACTTATCTTTAAGAGACACGGTCAGACCCTCTAGTGATTTGGCAAGTATGGTTGAAGGGGTAGCAAACACTACTATATCATAGCTCTCGATACCGTTGATATTATCAAAAATATCTAGTTTTGACGTATCAAGTTTTGCACTACTCAAATACTTAGGGTTACGGTGAGCGAGCCTTATACCCTCTCTAACCTCTCTTGAGGAGACGAACCAACCTACCTGTTTTTCGTTCTCCAGAAGTATCTTCACTAGTGCCGTTCCCCAACTACCGTATCCAACGACAGCAACCTTAGCTGAATTTTTAATGATGTATTTCATACTATATTATTCGTTTTCTTATTTCCTGTATATCCTCACCACTTTCTCTTCGGTACAGAGACGTATGGCTGTAAAAATTAGTATTGTAAAACCTAGAAATGATGATCCTCCATAGCTTATAAACGGAAGAGGAATACCAATAACTGGCATTAGACCTAAGGTCATCCCTATATTTACGAAAAGATGCACTGTTATAATCGAGACCACACCAATTGTATAGACTCTAGCAAAATTATCGTTTACTCTCTCGGCTAGTTTCAAAAGTCTGAAAACAAGGAGTGTAAAGAGCGTCAAAAGTAGGAAAGAGGCAACAAAACCACCCTCTTCGCCAATCGTGCAGAATATAAAATCTGTACTTTGCTCAGGAACAAAGTTATATTTTGTTTGAGTACCATTCATATATCCCTTGCCCGCTACTCCTCCCGAACCGATAGCAATAAGCGACTGATTTACGTTATATCCCCAGCCCTTTGGGTCGAATTCCAAACCCAACATACTCAAAATTCTCTTTTGTTGATATACTTGAAGTGCATTTGTGAAAAAGAACTCCACAACTGCAACAAATCCCACCGAGGCAACAAGAGCGGCGATGTGGTTGAATATATTACGCAACTTTCTGCGTAGAGCATACACCACCACAAGTGGCAGGGTGACTAACACAGAGGTGTAGGTGTAGTAGCTATAAGGATAGTTCCACTCGAACCACCACCCAGCCAGCATCAATAGCACAAAACAGCCGAATACAATAGATATATAGCGAATACTGTCACTCC
>CAYJOF010000109.1:1637-5198 GCA_964371765.1 uncultured Rikenellaceae bacterium | reverse complement strand
TGTCCTGTTGAACTTTGATAAGCTCGAATAAGTCCTCTTTCCGATTTAGCAATAAAATCAAGAATTTCAGTAGCGTATTTACTATCTGCGTGCTCCTCTTTTATCTTTGCAACAGCATTTGTTGTATTTAATCCACTCTGGAACAAGATACGATAGATATTCTGAATTGTTGTAATATCATCACTAGAGAAACCTCTACGACGAAGGCCAATAACATTTAGACCTTGGTATTGCAAGTTTTCGTGAGCTGCGATAATGTATGGAGGAACATCTTTTGTCACAAAAGAACCTCCTGAGATCATAGCGTGAGCACCAATTTTAACAAATTGATGAACTGCTACAAGACCAGATACTATTGCCCAATCACCAATCTCTACCTCCCCTGCAATAGCTGCACTATTTACCAGAATAACTCTATTGCCTATGATACAGTCGTGCGCTACGTGCGCATAAGCCATAATAAGACAATTTGAACCTACTACTGTTTTACCTCTTGCAACTGTACCACGATTAATTGTAGCACACTCTCTAATCATTGTACCATCTCCAATCTCACAAGTAGTAACCTCGCCTTTGAATTTAAGATCTTGAGGAATACCCGAAACAACAGCTCCAGGGTGAATATGACACCCTTTACCAATTCTAGCACCATTCATAATCTTAGCACCAGATTCGATTATACAATTATCACCAATTACTACATCGGCTTCGATATAGGCAAAAGGCCCGACCGTTACATTTTCTCCCAATTTAGCCTCTGTGGCTATATATGCTAACTGACTTATCATTTTTATTATTTATTTTTTATTATCTGCGCTACAAGCATAGCTTCTGTTACTAAAGTATCACCCACATAAGCTTTTGCTTCCATAGCAACAATTCCTCGACGGATTGGCTCTGCGAGTTTCAAATCAAACATTAGCGTATCTCCCGGAACAACTTTTTGCTTAAACTTAACTCCATCTATCTTTAGGAAATAGGTTGAGTATAGTTCAGGTTGATCTACCGAGCTGAGAGCTAAAACTCCTCCACACTGCGCCATTGCTTCAATAATCAACACTCCGGGCATAACAGGCTCATCAGGGAAGTGTCCGACAAAGAATGGTTCATCCATTGTCACATTTTTGATACCAACAATATTATCTGGCTCTAACTTCATAATTTTGTCTACCAATAAAAATGGAGAGCGGTGAGGAAGTAGTTTTTTAATATCATTGACATTATAGAGTGGCTTTTGATTAATATCGTAGCGATATTTTGGTTTAGCCATATCTTTTTTCATCTGCTTACGCAACACTCTAGCAAATTCGGTGTTGGCGTAGTGTCCTGTACGAGATGCAAACACCTTACCTTTGATTCTAGCACCAACCAAGAATAGGTCTCCAACTAGGTCAAGAAGTTTGTGGCGAGCAATTTCGTTATCGAATCTAAGTTCGGTATTGTTTAGGTAGCCATTTTGCGAGACTTCAATATTTGAATTTCCTGTAATCTCCTTGATTTTGTCGACGTGCTCCTTAGGCACTTCGCCCTCAACGATTACAATAGCATTGTCAATATCGCCACCCTTGATTAGGTTATGATCAAGAAGAGGCAGAATATCGTGCATAAACACAAAAGTTCTACAACTACTCAACGAGTCACAAACCTCACCAGCCCCCTCTATAGTAGCATACTGCATACCGATAACATCCGAGTTGAAATCCACGTTTAGATTCACCTTAAAATCATCGTCTGGGTATATCGATAGTTCGATATTCTTCTCTGGGATAGCAATTTTATGTTTTTCGGTGATAGTGTAATAAACTCTAGGCGCATTCTGATCAACAACGCCAACTTTGTTTATTCCTAAGACAAAATCTTTCGCCGAGCCATCCATAATTGGAACCTCTGGCCCATTGATCTCAACTATTGCATTATCTACTCCAGTTCCGTAAAGAGCTGCCATAAGGTGCTCTATTGTTGTAACCTTGGCGTTACCTACCGAAATAGTTGTACTTCTTGATGTATCTGTAACATTGTCTACAACGGCCTTAATCTCAGGAGAACCCTCAAGATCAACCCTTACAAATACAATTCCTTTATTTTCTCCTGCTGGCTTAATTTTAATGTTTGTGATGGCCCCTGTGTGCAAGCCTTTACCATTAAATTCTACTTCGCCAGCAACTGTTTTTTGCATATCTGACATATTCATACTCAACATTTTCCACCTTTATGTGGCTCGTTTAATCGGACAAAGGTACATATTTTTTTTTATAAAAGTATTTTCTTTTTAAAAATTAATCTAAATATTTGAAAATTAGTCCAACTTTTAGAATAAAATTTTTATCTTTGTAGAAATAAATTCAATAAGACCAATGGCAAAAATATCAATAGCCGTCATAGCAGGCGGATATAGTTCTGAAAGAGAAATTTCACTAAATGGAGCAGCGTTTTTCAGCTCATTTCTTAATAGTGATTTGTACGACATAACGATAGTAGATATTACTCACGAGGGATGGTTTGCAATAGAGCAAGAGCAACGATTGCCTATCGACAAGAATGATTTTAGCTATACCTTAGACAAGCGCAAATATAGATTTGATCTAGTGATTACAATTATACACGGCACACCCGGAGAGAATGGACAATTTTTGGCCTACTTAGATTTGATTGGGATGCCATATCTCACTGGTTCTGTTGTTTCGAGTGCAGTATCTTTCGACAAGGAGTACAGCAAGGCGGTTGCTGCAAGCTATGGAGTTAAGGTTGCAGAGTCCATCACCCTACACAGGGGGGATGGCTACGATATAGAGGCAATAAAAGCTCTAGGATTTCCACAATTCATCAAACCAAATGCCTCAGGCAGTAGTTATGGGGTATCGAAGGTGAAGGGCGAGGACGATATAGAGGCTGCCATTAAGTTAGCCTTCGAGGAGGATGATATTGTACTGATTGAGAGGGGGCTTAGCGGCAGAGAGTACTCAAAGGGCGCATACTCGCTCCAAGGAGAGATTCATCTTCTTCCAGCAACAGAGATTGTCACAAGCAGGGAATTTTTCGATTACGAGGCTAAGTATCTGGGTGAATCAAACGAGATCACACCTGCACAGATGAGCCCAAAGGCAGAGGAGATGATGGCGCACTATACTCGAACAATCTACAAAGCATTAAGGTGTAGAGGGGTGGTAAGAATCGACTACATTGTTGAGGGAGATCAACCATATATGATTGAGATTAACAACGTCCCGGGAATGTCCTCGGCGAGCATCATTCCGCAGCAGGTAAAAGCTCAGGGATTGGATATATCCGAACTTTATGATAGATTAATTGCCGATTGCATCAGTAAATAATATTTAAGGAGACTTCGAGAGTCTCCTTTTTTCTTTTGGCGCACTAACGTTCGGGATAAAGGAGCGTACTCAAGGTACGTGACTGTTTGCTCTCAAGACAAGTGACAAAAATGTTTGCTCTGACAGTAAGTGAGCGTATCGCAATTCAGTTTTGGGGCTTCGTGATGATGACAAACCAAGGAGCGTACTCAAGGTACGTGACTGTTTGCTCTCAAGACAAGTGACAAAAATG
>CAYJOF010000109.1:0-1537 GCA_964371765.1 uncultured Rikenellaceae bacterium | reverse complement strand
GGGGCTTCGTGATGATGACAAACCAAGGAGCGTACTCAAGGTACGTGACTGTTTGGAATCGAGCGAAGTGACAAAAATGTTTGCGATACGTTCACTTAAAGGATTTCGGCGACGATGAAGGTACTACCCCCCACAAATATCATATCATTATTACCCGCTAAATCCTGCGCCAAGGCGTATGCTGCTTTTGCATCAAGGGCGGCTATAACCTCTCTACCACACTCTTCAAGGCGCGATTTTAGAACCTCGCATTTCATAGATCTTTCGGTAGGTGCTTCTGTGGCTATGATATTACCCTGCGGCAGAATATCGACTATTGAGGATATATCTTTATCTGCCATAAAACCCAATACCATATATATGTTGTTATAGTTGCATAGCGAGATCATTTGCACAACTTCTTTCAAGCCACTAGGATTGTGGCCTACGTCACAAATTGTCAATGGATCTTCGTTCAGGAGATGCCATCTGCCGGGCACTCTACACTCTTTCAGTCCATCAATAACATGTTGCTGCGTGATTCCAAATTGGGGAGCTAATATTTCCATAACAGCCAACACACCCAATAAATTTTTAGCTTGGTAAGCACCTCTGGCACCCAATACATACCGATCTTTGCCATCAAGCTCTACCACTAAGCCGTCTTTGCACAGGGTTACTACTGACGAAGAGTGGAGTTTGTCGGCAAAGCAGATTTGGGAACCTTGCTCATTGGCTATCGCCTCAAAGATTGGTGCTGTGACTGAATCATACTCGCTCACAACAACTGGGGTATTAGGCTTGATTATTCCTCCTTTTTGTTGAGCTATCTCTTCAAGAGAGTTGCCAAGTATTGCCGAATGGTCGATACTAATATTAGTAATAAGGCTCACAAGTGGCAAGATGATGTTTGTCGAGTCGACCAGACCACCTAAACCTGTTTCGATGACAGCAATATCTACCTGCTCTTTCTCAAAAGCCCAAAACGCTAGAGCAGTAGTAAACTCAAAGAATGAGGGCTGATGTGCCTGCATTGTAGGCAAGGCTAAATCCATAAATTCTACCACTCGCTCCTTGGAGATCATCTCACCGTTAACTGTGATACGCTCTCGATAGTCGGTAAGGTGTGGCGAGGTATAGAGACCAACTCTCAATCCAGCTTGACGCAAGATATAGCTCATCATCCACGATGAAGATCCTTTGCCATTAGTGCCTGCAATATGAATAGTGGTAAGCGACTTGTGGGGATTGCCTAGAGCCTCAACTAGACGTTCAGTACGATCTAACGAGGGATTGTAGGCAGACTGCCCAACATTCTGAAACATCGGAATATCATTAATATATTGTAGTGCCTCTTCGTAGCTCATATTTTTTATTTGCAAAGGTAGTTATCTTCACCCAAAATCCCAAATCAGCAAGCACGCTAAGTCAATCCGCCAACTACTGCACAAGATCTGGACGTAGGGTAATGGGCAATAAATGATGTTTAGTCGGTGAGGAAGAGAAAGGATAAGCTAGGCAAAGATTAGGCAAAGCAAAGTGATGATTAGGAAGGAAG
>CAYJOF010000108.1:0-5206 GCA_964371765.1 uncultured Rikenellaceae bacterium | reverse complement strand
CACAAGTTTGCATCTACCAACCTCTCTTTTTTGCTTAGATATGATACATACGACCCAAATAGTAAAGTAACAGCACAGCAGATTGGAGTATTAAGAGGTACAGGAGCGGCCGATGTAGCTAAATCTACTCTAGGTACAGGTGTGGCTTATGATTTCCTTAAGGGTGCGTTGCGTGTGGTGGCATATTATGAACTTAATATGAACGAAAAGACGCCAAACTATGCTCTTTTTGCCAACAATCTTGCCGACAACCTATTCACACTTCGCCTACAAGCTAAATTCTAACAGAAATAAATTAATAAAAAATAAAATGAAAAAAACAGTTTTAATGATTGCAGCCCTTCTTCTTACTGTGGGCGCAGTACAAGCACAAAAAGTTAAGGGTAGTGACACCGTTCTTCCTTTGGCGCAGAAATTCGCTGAAACTTACAAAGGTGGTAGCGTAACGATCACTGGTGGTGGTTCAGGAGTTGGTCTAGCAGCACTTCTTGACAAAACTACCGACATCGCAATGGCTTCACGTAGTATGAAATTCACTGAGAAATCTAAATTATCTAAGCAGGGCGTGAAGGTAAGTGAAATTATTATCGGTTACGATGCTCTTGCAGTGGTTGTGAATCCAAGCAACCCAGTGGATAAGTTGACAAAAGAGCAGATCGAGGCAATCTACACTGGTCAGATTACAAACTGGAAAGAGGTAGGTGGTCAAGATCTAGAGATTGTAGTTTATGCCCGTGAGACAAGTTCAGGTACTTATGAGTTCTTCAAAAGCGAGTTGATGAATAAGAAAAACTATAAACCAGATGTACTATCTATGCCTGCAACTGGTGCAGTTATTCAATCAGTTAGCCAAACTAAAGGTGCAATCGGCTACGTTGGTCTTGCATACCTTGAGAGCAGTACTAAGGCAGTGAAACTATCTTATGACGGAGGTAAAACTTATGTTGCTCCATCGTTTGAGAATGCTACAAACAAATCTTACCCAGTAGTACGTCCACTATTCTTCTACTACGAGGCAGGAAAGAATGCTGCATCTGATAAATTTGTAAATTATGTCCTAAGCCCAGAAGCTCAAGGACTAGTACAAGCAGTAGGCTATATTCCAGTAAAATAGTTTAGCAGATACAGGGGTGCAGAGTTTGGTCGCTCTGCATCTCACAATTAAAACACTAATTCAATGAAGAATAAAACATTCAAGAAGATTTGGGAGTTGATAGTGGAGAAAATGTTCTTCATCTCAGGTTCAATTACCTCAATCACCATTTTTCTAATAGTAATCTTCCTGTTCAAAGAGGGTTTAGGTCTGTTCTCATCGCCAGTTGTGGAGGAGGGCTATGAGTTGGTTATCAACCAGGGCAATCCTGTAAGAGAATACACCCCAGAGCAGATGAGAGATATTTTCGACCAGAAAATAACATCGTGGAGCGAGCTAGGTGGCGAGAATCAGGATATTATGTTGGTAACGATAGATGATCTGACTGACTATGTAGACGAGGAGGCTCTAGGAGCAGATTTTGAGTTTGTGCCTCAGTGTATCGATTCACTTATAGCAGCAAATAGCAATATTCTTGCCTTTATTCCGCTTGACTATATGGTTGAATCACCTAAAGGTTATGTAGTGGATATGGGAGATATTACCATCTCGGAGTTCCTCGGCTCTGACGGCTGGTCTCCTTCGGCAATGCCATCGCCAGAGTATGGTCTAATGCCTCTTTTGTTAGGTACTCTATGGGTATCCCTATGTGCAATCTTAATTGCCCTCCCTTTTGGTCTAGCTGTGGCAATCTACCTATCAGAGTTAGCAAGCCCAAGAGCAAAGGGTATAATCAAGCCACTTATTGAGCTATTGGCAGGTATTCCATCTGTGGTATACGGATTCTTTGGTTTGGTGGTTCTTGTGCCAATGGTGCAAAAAATTATGAACCTCCCAGTAGGTGAAACTGGTTTTACGGGGGCAGTAATACTTGCTATTATGGCTCTGCCAACTATTATTACCGTTGCCGAGGATGCAATCAGTCAAGCACCACGCTCACTTCGTGAGGCAAGTCTTGCACTAGGTGCAACTCGCCTCCAAACAATTATGCGTGTGATAGTGCCTTCATCTATTTCGGGTATTACGGCAGCAGCAGTGTTGGGAATTGGGCGAGCAATTGGTGAGACGATGGCGGTTTTGATGGTAACAGGTAATGCCGCGGTTATCCCCTCATCGATATTCGAACCAATGAGAACAATCCCTGCAACAATTGCAGCAGAGTTGGGAGAATCTCCAGCAGGAGGAGTTCACTACCAGGCTCTATTTATGCTAGGTATTATCCTTTTCCTTATTACAATGATAATTAGTATTGCAGTTGAGATGATCAACTCTAAACATAAAAAAAGTGCAATATAATGAAAGAATATAAGAGTAATTATGGCAGCAGAAAACTCAAAGAGAAGATAGTTTTCTGGATATTTAGAGTGATGTGTGGAATCGTTCTTGCCACTCTGTTCTCAATATTGGGTTTTATAATCGTTAGAGGTCTAGGTGTGATTAGCTGGGATTTCTTGACACAAGACCCTTCAGATGGAATGACAGCAGGCGGTATCTATCCAGCAATCGTAGGTACTCTATACCTTGTGATAGGTAGTGTTATCGTTGCCTTCCCTCTGGGAATAATGTCGGGAATATATGTAAGCGAGTATGCAACAAGTCGTTGGTTGGTTAAACTAATACGTATCGTTACAAACAACCTTTCAGGAGTGCCTTCTATCGTGTTTGGTCTCTTTGGTATGGCTCTATTTGTGAACTATATGGGTTTTGGAGATTCAATCATTGCAGGTTCATTCACCCTAGGTATACTTGCCTTACCGATAGATATTCGTACTACCGAAGAGGCACTACTTCGTATCGATAACTCGTTCCGCTCAGGAAGCTATGCACTTGGAGCTACAAAACTCCAAACCATTACACGAGTTTTGATGCCTATGGCAATGCCAGAAATTACAACTGGTCTTATCCTTTCGATGGGTAGAATATCGGGTGAGACAGCGCCAATTCTATTTACTGCTGTTGCTTACTTCCTACCTCAACTACCAAGTTCGATGTTCGATCAAGTTATGGCTCTGCCTTACCACCTATACGTTATCTCGACTAGTGGTACTGATGTAGAGGCATCCAGACCAATAGCCTACGGAACGGCTTTGGTTTTGATAGGTATAGTTTTGATATTTAATATCTTAGCTAACTTCATTAGAAAATATTACGCAAATAAAGTTAAAATTAAATAGTTATGATAGCAATTAGCTCAAAAGACTTAAATTTCTACTATGGTGATTTTCACGCACTGAAAAATATCAACCTAGAGATGGAAAAGAATTCAGTGACAGCCTTTATCGGCCCTTCGGGTTGTGGTAAATCTACCTACCTTCGTCTGTTCAATCGTATGAATGATTTGATCCCAGACACAAGAATTGAGGGTCAGATACTAATCGATGGGCGAGACATATATGCTAAGGATTGCGAGGTGGCAGAGCTGCGCAAGGAGGTTGGTATGGTTTTCCAGAAGCCAAACCCATTCCCAAAATCAATTTTCGAGAATGTAGCCTACGGCCTAAGAGTGAATGGTATCTCAGATAAATCTTATATCGAGAATCAAGTTGAAACATCGCTTCGTAACGCTGCACTTTGGGATGAGGTGAGCCACAAGCTAAACAAATCTGCTTACGAGCTATCGGGTGGTCAACAACAACGTCTGTGTATAGCAAGAGCACTTGCTGTATCGCCATCTATTTTGTTGATGGATGAGCCTGCTAGTGCCTTAGATCCAGTTTCAACTACAAAAATCGAGGATCTTATCTTTGAGTTGAAGAAAGATTACACAATTGTGATTGTTACGCACAATATGCAACAAGCTGCACGTGTGAGCGACAAGACAGCGTTTTTCTATCTGGGAGACCTAATCGAATATGGTGATACAACTCAGATATTCACCAACCCACTCAATGAGGCAACTCAAAGATATGTTACAGGACGTTTTGGTTGATTTTTGCTCATAGATTGGGTGTGCTTAGATTGTATTAATAGTTAAAAAAAGATATAAATATGAAGACAGTAGATAGAGCTGAGGAGGGAATTACCCACTCACTAACTCAGATGTGGCAGTTGGTAGCCAAGCAGATTTTCGATACAAAGAAAGCTCTAAAAACCAACGATAAACAGTTGGCAAATGAGGTATTGTTGCGTGAGAGAATTATTGATAACTATGAACTTCAGATCGATAAGCGTTGTGAGCAGTTTGCTGCCGTTCAGAGCCCCGTTGCAATCGACCTGCGTTTTGTGCTCTCTCATCTAAAGATGAACAGCAACCTAGAGCGTATTGGAGATATGGCCGAGGGTATTGCTGATTTTGTTGTCTATGAGCAACAACACGACCTAAAGGACGATAAGTATTCTGTTTTGGCGATGTTGGATGAGGTGTTTAGAATGTTGGAGCTTGCGTTTCAGGCATACATCTCGAACGATACCGATCTTGCTTTGAAGATAATTTCAATGGATATTAAGGTGAACGAGATTTACGAAAAGGTTATCTCTCTTATCGCTAAGGATATGGTGGGTAAGTCAGAGGAGCAGATCAAGGAGTTGATTAGCCTTGTCTTGACTGTGCGCCGTGCTGAACGTATTGGAGATAGATGCACCAACTTAGCGGAGAATATTATTTTCCATATCGATGCAAAGGAGTTGAAACACTCTGAGAATGTGCCTCTTTATGAGACAATATAATTCAGGTATTTAGAATCAAATAATAGTTGTTAAAGTTGTTTTGTAAGACCTAAGACGTAAGCGAAACATAGTGAAGTTTTTTGTTGTTTATTAGTTGTGTCACAGTTTTAGGCTGTCTTAGGCGTGTTGAGGTGTTGGTTCGTGAGAGTCGACACCTCATTTTTTTTATTAGTGTCCAAGGAAATTTCTGATTGAACAGCTGCACATCATTTTTAACCTCAAAACCGCTCTACGAGCTTCACTACTCAAGTACCGAAGTACTCCACGCAGTGATTTGAGGCTAAAACTAAAGCACATCTGTCCTTTTTTTGCCTGCCGAAAGGTTTTGGCGATTAAAAAATCTTTGAGTCTTGATTTTCAAGCCACCTTATCGACAAAACGCTGTAATATTATACTAAATAATCACTTACAAGCGTCAATAGATTTTTTATTGGACAACAATAATTT
>CAYJOF010000107.1:0-5236 GCA_964371765.1 uncultured Rikenellaceae bacterium | reverse complement strand
CTTGGTGTATATCTTTTCAGGTTCTGGCTCTTGAATTTCCTCGGTTGAATTTTCTGCTTGTGCAACTTTTTCCTCTTTTGGATCTGTTGGTTTCTCTATTTCGTGCCCCCAGTCAACTGCGTGAGTGTAGACTCTATCAGCTATTGCTCTGAAGACTGGACCAGCAGTTGTTCCACCGTAGTATTTTCTGTCGATTCCGTGAGGTTTAAATGTCTCAACAGCTACAATACAAGAGTATTTTGGCTTGTCGGCTGGAAAATAGCCTGCAAATGTTCCAAGATAATGGATGCCATCTTTTCCTCTGTATGCTCCATCTCTAAATATCTGTGCAGTACCAGTTTTTCCAGCGATTTTGTAGTAATCGTTCGAAAGAAATAGAGCACCTGTTCCCTCACTTACTACCTTCTCTAAGGACTCCTGTATAGCATCAATTGTTCTAGGTGAGCAGATTTGCGAGTTGAGAGTTCGAGCCTCGAATCTATCCACGACTTTACCATCATTCTCAATCTGTTTTACAAAAATCGGCTCTAGCATTTTTCCATCATTTGCTACTGCATTGAAAAGTAGTAGTGTGCGCAGTGGAGATAGCATAATTCCTGTATATCCAGTAGAGGTCATACCGAGCGTTGTGCCGTCCCAACCTGCACTGCCAGGGTTATGTAGAGTGGGTTGTGCCTCTCCGGGGATTTGTAGATTTAGAGAGTCGAGAAATCCAATATCATTTATGGCATCGATGAAACCTTGTGGGTTCTTGCTATAATATTTGTGTACCTCTTTTGCAAAACCAATATTGGATGACTTACTAAAGACTTCCAACAAAGGAATCTCGCCGTAACCTCCCTCCTGAGTGTCGGTATAGTTACGAGGTCCAACTCTCACTACACCATCTCCACAGTCTACAATATCGTCGAGCGATGCTCCGGCATCCTCAATTAGAGCTATGAGTGTGGCTAGTTTGAAAGTAGACCCAGGCTCCATTGACATACCTAAGCCGTAGTTGTAATCCTCGGAGAATCGACCATTTTGAGAGCGAGCAATATTTGCCATTACTTTTATCTCTCCAGTCTCTACCTCCATAACGATTGCCGTGCCCCAAGTTGCTTTATGTTTTTCGAGACTCTTCTTAAGAGCATCCTCTGCTGCATCTTGCAGTTCAATATCGATAGTTGAAACAACATCCATTCCATCTGTTGGCGCTATTGCATTCGCGGCGTCCACTGGAACCCAAAATGTTCCTGATATTTTTCTCTGCATACCCTTACCATCTACCCCAGCAAGCACATCGTTGAAAGCCAGCTCAATTCCAACCCCTCTTACGCCATTCTCCTCTACGGCAGGCCTTCCGATAGTTCGCTCTGCAAGAGTCTCATAAGGGCGATCTCTTTTGTATGATTTTATCTCTATTTTGCCACTTTTGTGTCGTGAGTGTCGCCAAAGTGGTAGAGTTCTAAGGTGCTCAAGTTCAATATGATTCACTTTGCGCGGGGTAATCTTTTGGTACCTCTTTCCTTGGGATTTATATCGTCTTAGGTCACTTTCGTATGCAGAGGCAGATTTGTCTCTAAACATCTTAGATAGCCCTCCTGCAAGACCTCGAACATCGGCATTAAATAGACTGTCGGATAGTCCCCCAGCCTTGAAGTCCATAAAAATGTCGTATTGAGTTTGTGTTGTTGCTAAAAGTTTCTTGTCGTAAGAGTATATATTGCCTCGTTTTGCAGGCTCGGTATAATTTCTGAAGTTTCTACTACCGCTTGATGCCTCACGCAGCTTTGCTGCCGCTGGGGTATACTGCTTTGCTATAAGAGTGATTAGAATAACAACCCATGCAACTCCCAAGAAAGTTGCGTACGATATTAAGGTTCTTCGTCGTATGATTACATCAAGTCCTGTTTTGGTAGGCTCCTGAGGCTGCTCTTTATTCTCTGCCATTAATCGATTGTGTATGGTGGTTGGTAGTTGCGTTTAAGTTCAATGTTGTAGCTCTCTAGTAGTTTAATGATATTGCTCTCTCTGGTGAGCTTTACTCTCTGGGCATTTATCGTAGAGGCTCTAGCTCGCTCTATCGAGAGAGTGTTTCTTGCCTCATCTAGCTGGCTGTAGTAGGTTTGAAGCTGAAACTTGAGATACATATATGAAAAAATTAGAGCCACAAGAAAAATTATTACAGATCCTCTTTGTTTGATGATATCCTGTTCTAGGAGATTTCCAGCGATTATGTTTTTTAGTTTCATGATTTTATATTTTTTCGGCTACTCGTAATTTTGCACTCCTTGCTCGAGAATTCTCCTGAATCTCTTGTTGGGATGGGAGAATTACTTTGCCTACTGACTTCATTTGCTGAGAGCTATTTCCAAAGAAATCAGTCTCCACTTTACCTTCAAAGTTACCGCTCTTTACGAAATTTTTGACAATTCTATCCTCTAGTGAGTGGTAGGTTATTACAGAGAGCCTTCCTCCCTTTTTGAGCATTTTGTTGCTCTGTTCAAGAGCCATTTTTAGAGCCTCCAACTCTCCATTTACCTCTATTCTTATTGCTTGAAACAGCTTCGAATAAAATTTATTTTCGGCAGACGGAGGGGCGAAAAATTTTGTTGCCTCTACTAATTCTAGCGTCGTCTCGATAGGGCGTTTTCGCTCAATCTCAGAGGCTATTTTTTGAGGCATTTTAAGTTCGCCATAATCTCTTATAATCTCCATAAGTGCTTTATGTTCATAGGTGTTAACCACATCATAAGCAGTTAGATTAGCTTCGCTATTCATTCTCATATCCAACTTGGCATCTCCTCTGAATGAGAAGCCCCTTTGGGTGTTGTCGAAGTGATGAGAAGAGACACCTAAATCTGCAATAATTCCATCCACTTTCTCTATCCCGCGAGCTCGCAAAGCACCTCTCATATACTTGAAATTTGAGGCAACAAAAATTAGTCGTTCGTCCTCGGGAATATTGTTCATTGCTGCCGAATCTTGATCAAAAGAAATCAAGGTTGCATCAGGAGATAGTCGTGAAAGAATCTCTTTGGAGTGCCCCCCTCCACCAAAGGTGAGATCTACGTAGACTCCCCCTTTTTTGATGTCGAGTGCATCGATGCTCTCGTGCAGTAGAACCGATGTATGGTAATTGCTCATTTTTGTCAATTTTATTAAAAAAAACTATGGTACAAAGGTAAAAATAATTAACTTTACACAAAAATATTGAGGCATTTATTTTTCGACAATTTTGCACTTTTGCGATTGTCTGCCCTGTGGTATTTTAGGAAATTGAAAGTCAATTAATTAGGTGAATTTTAAAAGATGAAAGTTGATCTGGGTGAGGTAATTCGAGTAAAATCTCCCTCTCTTTATAAACTACTACCAAATTTCGTGATTGCTCTACTTGAAAAAATTATCAAGCAGAGGCAAATCAATAGTGTGCTTGAGCATTGTGCCCAAAAGCAGGGGCAGGAGTTCCTGAATTCGGCTCTAGATTTTATGGAGATCTCTCGTCAATTTGTTGGAATAGAGAAGCTCGATAGAGCCAAAAAATATATTTATGCTTCCAATCATCCCTTGGGTGGATTGGATGGTTTGGTTCTTCTTGAGGGTCTTACAAGCCCCCAACGAGAGGTAAAGGCTGTAGTTAATGATCTTTTGAGCGCGGTAGAGCCCCTGCGTTCAAAATTTATTTTTGTAGACAAGTTTGGCCGTCAATCCGCCGATAGGCTTAGAGCGATGAACGAAGATCTTAACGGAGAGTTAGATGTTATATTCTTTCCTGCTGGATTGTGTTCTCGCAGGATTGGAAAAGAGGTGACAGATTTGAAATGGCAGAAAAGTTTTGTGACCAAGGCAATTGAGCATAAAAGAGAAATTGTACCTCTGTTTGTTGAAAACAAAAACTCTTCTTTGTTCTATAATTTTGCTCTTCTTAGAGAGAAATTAGGAATTAAGGCTAATTTGGAGATGATTCTTCTGCCTAGAGAGATGTTTCGTAGAGCAAATAGAAATATTAAAGTTATTGTGGGAGAGCCGATTCCCTATGAGCAGTTGATTTCAAATGAGATAACTCCCCAACAGTGGTGCGAAGAGGTGCGAAGGAGATGCTATGAACTCCCTAAAGCAAAAAATGAAGAAATTTAGATGAAGATATGGAAAATGTTATTGACCCAATTGATGTAGAGGATCTAGTCAAGGAACTAGAAGGGAATATGGTTCGTAGAACTACAAATGGCTCGAATGAGCTATATATTGTAGATGCTAGGAACTCCCCAAAGGTCATGATGGAGATTGGTAGATTGCGAGAGCTTTCGTTTCGCAATGCAGGAGGAGGCACAGGAAAAAGTGTAGATATAGATGCTGAGGATTTGTGTGAGAATGGCTACAAACAGCTCATAGTTTGGAATCCAGATCAGAAAGAGATAATTGGAGGTTATAGATTCATCGTGGTAGACCCTACTAAGGAGTCCCACTTCTCGATGAGTCACTATTTCGAATTCTCAGATGAATTTTACAGGGATTACTATCCCCATGTTATGGAGTTAGGAAGATCATTTATTCAACCCAAGTACCAAGGTCGTAGTGCTAGTGCAAAGAGCATTTATGCACTAGACAACCTTTGGGATGGACTAGGAGCAGTGGTTGTTCTTAATCCATCGCTCAAATATTTGGTCGGCAAAGTTACAATGTACACCAACATTGACCACGAGTTGATAAACCTTCTGTATGCTCTGCTGTTTAAGTATTTCCCAGTAGAGAATGATATGGTAAAGGCTAAATCGGAGTGTGAGTACACCTTCGACAAATCGAAATATACCCATCTACTAGATGGAATGGATTACTCGCAGGCTATGAAATATATCTCTCAACGAGCCAAGGAGTACGATACGCACTATCCGCCATTATTTGCCGCTTATGCCAACCTCTCTACAACTATGAGAGTGTTTGGTACAATCTGCAATGAAGATTTTGGCAGTGTATTAGAGACGGCCATAATGATTACTATCGATGATTTGAACGAGGATAAATATCAACGTTATATCACTAATTTTCAAAAAGAATTGATTGATGGTTAATTTAAGGAGTTTGTTAGAGAAGATCGATTATATAGAACTATCTAATGTTACAGACAACAAACTAGCTATAAGCGGTATCAAAATCTCATCGAAAGATATTTCTAAGGGAGATATGTTTGTAGCAATTAAAGGTGCTGTGACAGATGGTCATAACTATATTGCTCAAGCAATCGAGAATGGTGCCA